>NZ_JBWKMU010000003.1:0-175073 GCF_059415205.1 Acidovorax sp. GW821-FHT10E03
GTCAGCAGGTAGCCGCCGAAGGGCCGCCGCAGGGACGCAAGCGCAGCGCGGCCAGGAGGCGGACAAGAGCGCGGCGTATACGACTAGATACGATGTATATTATGTTAAATAACAAATATCATTGAGCGCGCTTGAGTTCGAGCATCCCTTCGCGGCACGCTCTGCGCAACCCCGCGCTCTCCTTGGATGAAAGATCCCGGATGACCGCCCGGGCCAGCTACGGCGTGCGGTTGACGGTCAGCCAATACGACCCGGCCTGACAGACCACATCCGCCATCTCGTCAAAGTCCATGGGCTTGACCACATAGCTGTTGACCCCCAGGTCATAGGACAGTGTCAGGTCCCGCTCTTCCTGGGACGACGTCAGTATCACCACGGGAATGCGGCGCGTGCGCTGGTCCTCCTTGATGGCGCGCAGCACCTCCATGCCATCCACCCGCGGCATCTTCAGATCCAGCAGCACCAGCTTCGGGCTGGTTTCATCGTGCTGTTGCGAATACTCGCCAAGCCGAAACAGGTAGTTGATGGCCTGTTCGCCATCCTTGACCCACAGCATCTTGTTGGCAAATCCCCGCTTCTTCAGGGCGCGGATCGCCAGCTCCGCGTCGTTGGGACTGTCCTCTACCAGGAGGATGTCGATTTCTTCAAACAGCTCCATCGCGGCTCTCCCGTGGGACAGTGAAATAAAACGTCGCGCCTTCGCCCAGGTTGCCATCGGCCCAGACGCGGCCTCCGTGGCGGTGGACTATCCGCTGGACCAAGGCGAGACCTACGCCCGTTCCCGGAAATTCGCTGGTGTCGTGCAGGCGCTGAAAAACGCCGAACAGCTTGGCCTTGTACTTTGGATTGAATCCGGCACCATTGTCACGCACAAAGAAAATGTGTTCCTGATCGTCCGTGATGGCACCGATTTCAATGCGTGGATTTTCCTGTTTCGAGCTGAATTTGAGGGCGTTCGACAACAGATTGGTCCACACCTGTCCGAGGAGCACGCGGTCTCCCGTCGCCACGGGCATGGCGCCGATGTGAAGCTGGACCCGGCTGAAATCCTCGCGCTCCTTGAGCGCATTCCAGGTGGCCAGCACCAGCGCCCCCATCTCCACGTCACTCACCTTGAGCGCACGCCGCCCCAGCCGAGAAAAGGCGAGCAGGTCGTCGATGAGCACGCCCATGCGCCGCCCCTCGTTCTGGATGATCTGGATTTTCCGCCGGGCCTCGTCGTCCAGGTTCGCGCCGTGGTCTTCCATCAGCGCCTCGGAGAAGCCAACGATCCACCGCAGGGGCGCGCGCAGGTCATGCGACACCGAGTAGCTGAAGCTCTCCAGTTCCTGGTTGGCGGTTTCCAGCTGCAAGGTGCGCTGGGACACCCGCTGTTCCAGCTCCGCGTTGAGCTGGCGCACGTCCTGGTCGGCGCGCCGGCGCTCCTGCGCTTCGCGCTCCAGGGCCTTGTTGGCCGTTTCCAGGTCTTCGGCGCGCCGGCCGATCTCCGACAGCATGTCGTTGAACGCATCCGCCAGATAGCCCAGCTCGTCCTTCGTCGTCTTCTGCACGCGCAGTGAAAAGTCCTTGCGCTCCGTCACCTGGCGCGCCACGTTCGTGACGGCGAGGATGGGCTTGGTCAGGGCCGACTGAAGCCATGCCGACATGCCTGCCGCCACCAGCAGGCTCAGCCCCATGACGCTCGCGAGGATGCCCAGGTAGCCCCGAAACCGTTGCGCCAGTTCGTAGTCCGCGCTCATGTAGACCGTTCCGACGATCTCCTTGTTTTCGAGAATCCGCTTGAAAACGACCAGTTCGCCGTCTTGCAGTCGCACGCCGTCGGCTTCGGGCAATGCAGGGACCTTGTGCTCGGCATGGGCACCCGCACCGCGGTACTGGGCCACCATCTTTCCGCGGGCGTTGTAAATGGCGGCTGCCCGGATCTGGCGCCGGGTTTCCAGCAGGGACAGGTTTTCCTCCGCGGATTTGTGGTCGTCAAACGCCAGGGCGGGGCCTGTCGCGCGCCCCAGGATTTCGGCCTGCGTCAGCAGGTCACTGGTCACGTTCTGCTTGTAGGCCTGGAGTTCATACAGGGCGAGCGCGGTTCCCGCCACCGACAGCGACACGAAGGTTGCCGCGAGCATCGCCAACGCGAACTTGTGGCGCAGCGAGCGTGCTATGGCGTTGAGCATCTAGCGCCCTTCGGCGTGGACTCTCTGGGCCACCGCGAGCAAGCGGGAGCTGAGGCGCAGCCCGCTTTTTTCCACGGGCGCCAGCGCAACCTCGAAACGCACATGGCGATCCACCAGCAGAAAATTGATCATGCCGCCCAGCGCAAGGCCTGCGGGCTCCTCGGTGACTACCAGGATGGGCTGCGCCTGCAATGTGCCCCGCACGGGTTTCAGGCGGGCGGCGTCCCCCTTGCCCACAAACAGGATCGCCACGTCCTCCAGCGGGTCTCCGGCCTTGAGCCGGCTCACCACGATGCTGCGCGAATGGATCTTGCGCCCCTGGACGATCTGCACCAGTTCATCTGCAATGGGATCGGCCCCCAGCACGCCGATCGTGAATGGCGTCTCCACGCTGCCCAGAAAGCCTTCGGGCCAATCCACATACCCGGCAAACTTGTACAGGAACGCGGCCTTGATCTGCGACTCGTCGTTCGGCCAGTCCGGCTGGGCGGCGCAGGGCCCGCAGGCCAGGCCGACCAGGAGCACCCACAGCGCCACCCCTCGCCCCAGCCGCCACGGCGATCTCCAGGTGTTCACAGAGACCACCTGACTCGCAACGCCACGTTGCGCGGAATTTCCCTGCGGTTCAGTGCCGCATTGAATTCCGGGTGGGATCCGTCGAACAGGTTCTGGCCCACGATCGACAGTTCAACGCCAGGCCGCACCGTCCAGCCAAAACGCAGATCGACGGCCGTGTACGCAGGCACGGCGGGGTACGGCAAGGCCCCTACCCTGCGCACGATGACATCGAGCTCCTGGCGGTGGGGCAGATTGAGCCCGGCACGCAGCATCCACTGGTGGCGGGGATCATTGCCCAGCGCGCGGGGCCCCTCGGGGTCCGAGCTGCCCGGCCGGACCCGAAGGTTCTTGCGCAGCAAGGACAGCCCGCCCGCAAGGCGCAGATGGCGTGCCGCATGCCATTCACCCCAGGCTTCCAGGCCCCAGGTCTTTCCCTCGATCATGTTCTGCACCTGTGCCCCGGGAGGACGCTGACCGCTGCGCAATTTGTCCCAATGGTGCTGAAAGGCGGTGACGGAGTAGGAGAGCGAGGCCGAGGGCTGGGAGCGGTAGCCCAGCTCCAGCACCTTGGCGATTTCCGACTGGAAATCCGGGCCTCCGGCGATCAGAAATGGGGGGTTCGGGGGCAGGCGTATGTCGCGGTCCAGGCGTGCCGGGGCCCGTACCGCCCGCGACACGGCGCCCCACCAGAGCTGCTGCGGGCTCGGTTTCCATTCGAAGCGCGCACTCGGAAGCGACTCCATCCCCGTGAAGTCATTCTTCTCCAGTTTGGTGCCAAGCGTCAGATTGAGGCGGTCGGTCAGCTTGAATTCATCCTGCACAAACACATTGGCCCAGCGCAGCGAAGCTGCTGCCGGCGTGAATCCAAATATCACGCCAGGGCGGATGTCGTCCCGGGCCTGCCTGTATCCCCCGCCCCACAGCAGCCGGTGGGCTCCCAGGGGCACGCCATGCTGGAACTCCACATCCAGAACCCGCTGCCGCGGCTGGTAGAGGAAGGCATCCTTGCGGTCCGTATAGTCGTAGTAGGCCTGCAGGCGAACGTCCTGCCCTGCCGGAAGTTTTCGCGTCAAGCGCCCAAGAACGTTGCCCCCCGACGCCTCGACCCGCCCCAGGTCAAAGCGGCCAAACAGGCCACGGCTGTCGGTGGCCCCAGCGTATACGTCGCCCTGAAAGGTCAGTTCGCTGCCATTGTCCACCCAGTCCGCGCGCCATCCCATTTGCCCGCGCGAACGTCCATCCGTTGCCGCGGCACTTCCGGTCTGTACCACGGGCCGGGTCGCGTCGCCCTTGGCGTAGACACGGAACGTCCCCCCTCCTCCCAGCACGCCGCCATATCGGAACGATGCGTCCCGGCCCTGATTGCCGGCACCCACGGCGACAAGCCCGCCCTGGGTGCTGGCGGAGGATTTCGTGATCACGTTGATCACGCCATTGACGGCGTTGGCGCCCCACAAGGTACCTCCCGGTCCACTGATGACCTCTATCCGGTCAACATCTTCCAGCATGACGTCCTGTTGGTCCCAGAACACCCCGGAGAAAAACGGCGTGTAGACCGTGCGGCCGTCGATCAACACCAGCAGCTTGTTGCCAATGGCATTGTTGAAACCGCGCGCGCTGATCGCGTACTGGCTCGCGTCCAGGCGGGCCACCTGGAGATTGGGCGCCAGCCGCAATGCCTCGGGCAGCGTGGAGGCGCCGGAGCGGCGGATGCTGTCGGAGGTGATCACAAAGATGGCGGCGGAAGCATCCCCGAGGAACTCGGGGTGCCGGGCCGCGGAGGTGATCTGGATGCTTGCCAGTTCTTCCAGTGAGAGTTCGGCAAGCGCGGAGGCTTTGTTATCCTGGGCCTGGATCGGCGACAGGGACAGGGCCAGCAATCCTGCCAAGCATGCTCTGGGTTGAATCACCGCCTGCCTCCCCGGGTTTGTGGATGCCAAGCCGTCAGCGCCGACTTGGAAACAATGGTAGGTTGAAAACCGGGTATTGCCTACCGTTCAACGGCGGCCGCGCACGCGAACCGCGCAAATTAAGAATCTCTTGATACCTGGGGTGCAGCCCCCTAGACTCGTCTCCACACGGCAGTGTTCCACAGGGGTGTCCCTGTGGCAGGAGGAATATTTGCAAGTGGTCCCCTTGAATATCCTGATGGTCGAGGATGAGCCCAACGACGCGGAACTCGTAGCGCACGCGTTGCGGCGCGCGGCGTTCAACTTCACGAGCCGCCGCGCGGACACCGAGGAGCGGCTGCGCCATGAGCTGCGGGTGGATGTACCGGACATCATCCTGTCCGACTTCAGCATGCCGCGCTTCAGTGGCCTCGATGCCCTGTCGGTGGCCAGGGAGGTGTGTCCGGACGTCCCGTTCATCTTCGTGTCGGGAACCATCGGGGAAGAGAACGCCATCAATGCCCTCAAGAGCGGGGCGACGGACTACATCCTCAAGCATGACCTGGGGCGGCTGGCCCCCGCGGTCCGCCGCGCCCTCAATGACGCCCTGTCGGCACGCGAGCAAAAGCGCACGCAGGAGGCGCTAAGGCACAGCGAATTGCGGTTTCGGCTGGCGGCCTCCACCGGC
This sequence comes from Acidovorax sp. GW821-FHT10E03, assembly GCF_059415205.1. NCBI lineage: Bacteria > Pseudomonadati > Pseudomonadota > Betaproteobacteria > Burkholderiales > Comamonadaceae > Acidovorax > Acidovorax sp. GW821-FHT10E03. The sequence continues at coordinate 5,307 of NZ_JBWKMU010000003.1, forward strand.
GATGTGTGGGACTGGAATGTCGACACGGGCATCGCGCAAATCTCCGCGCAATGGAAATTTCGCCTGGGCTACCAGGACCATGAAATAGAAAATACCGCGGCGGCGTGGCTGGGCCTGCTGGAGCCGTCCGACCGCCAGATGGTGCTGGACGCTTTCGCTGCCCACATCAGGCAGCAGGTTCCCTACGACGTCGAATACCGGGCACTCGCCAAGGATGGCTCCTACCGCTGGTCGCATGCCAAAGGGCAAGCCGTCTGGGATGAAAGCGGCAAGGCAACCTATATGGCGGGCTCCGTGGTGGACATCACCGAGCGCAAGAATGCGGAGCTCAAGGTCAAGCGTCTCAACAGGATCTATGCGGTATTGAGCAGCATCAACTCGCTGATCGTGCGGACGCAGGATCGCAAAGAGCTGTTTCACGAGGCCTGCCAGATCGCCGTCAATGCAGGGGGTTTTCGCCTGGCCTGGATCGGCATCGCTGACATGGAAGAGCAGCATGTGGCCGCGGCGGCCTGGGCAGGGGCCGGAGAAGATTACATCGAGCACATTCCCATGGGGCTGAATGTTCTCGAACGTGAGAACCACGGCCTGGTGGGCGAATGCGTCGGGAGCTCGGAAACCATCCTGGTTCAGGACGTCAGAACCGACCCGAGAATTGTCTTGAGGGATGAGGCAATCAACAGGGGATTTCAGAGCTTTGGCCTGTTCCCGCTGTCGGTCAACAAGAAAGTCATCGGACTGATGGCACTGTATTCGTCCGAGAGAGATTTCTTTGATGATGCCGAAATCCAGCTTCTGCAAGAACTGGCCTCTGACATTGCCTTCTCGCTGGACCATCTTGAAAAATCCGAGCGGCTCAATTACCTGGCCTACTACGATGCACTGACGGGGCTTCCCAATAGAAGCCTGTTGCAGGACCGCCTGGACCAGCTGATTCAAGGCGCCGCCAGCACTGCGGAGGACGCGGCGTCTGTGGCCTTGGTCTGGATGAACATCGACCGGTTCAAGAATATCAACGATACCCTGGGCAGGCATGCGGGAGACGCGGTGATCCAGGCGGTGGCCAGGCGGCTGGTGGAAGCCCTGGGCTCCAACGACAAGATTGCCAGAATGGGTGCCGATCATTTCGGCATCATTGCGACCTATCGCAGTGTTCCCGCGGAAATAGCGCATCTTTTGTCGGAAAAGATATTCCCCTTGATGGACCGTCCATTCGTTGTGGAGGGGAAAGAGCTGTACCTGACTTTTCGCACAGGCATATCCCTCTATCCGGACGATGGGCGGGAGGCGGATATGCTGTTTGCGCATGCGGAAGCCGCATCGCGCGAGGCCGGTGCGGCCAAGGGACGGTATCAGTTCTATACCGCCTCGATGAATACCCGTGTGCACAGCCAGCTGAGCATAGAAAGCAAGCTGCACAGGGCCTTGGAGAACGACGAGTTCGTTCTGCACTACCAGCCCAAGGTCGCGCTCCTTGACGGAAAAATCACCGGCATGGAGGCACTCATTCGCTGGAATGACCCCGAGTCAGGATTGGTTCCACCTTCGGTTTTCATTCCCATCCTCGAAGAAACGGGAATGATCATCGATGTGGGCCAATGGGTTCTGGAAAGAGCCATTCGCGACCATGACAAGTGGCGCAGCCAAGGATTGACACCTCCAAGGATCGCCGTGAATGTTTCAGCCGTCCAGATGCGGCGGTCCGATTTTTCTAAGATTCTCGGCCTTTGCCTGAAAGGCAGCAAGGGCGGTGAAGTCCCCATCGATATCGAGATCACGGAAAGCCTCTTCATGGAGGATATTGACGTGAACATCCAGCGCCTCCACGACATCCGTGAAATGGGTGTCCGCCTGGCGATCGATGATTTTGGGACGGGCTATTCTTCGCTGGCCTATCTGAAGCGGTTTCCCATCGATTATTTGAAAATCGACCAGAGTTTCGTCAAAGAGGTCATCTACGACCCCGATGCCGCTGCGATCTGCACTGCGATCATCGACCTGGCCCACAATCTCAAGCTCAAGGTCATTGCCGAAGGCGTGGAGACAGAGGCGCAAATGAACTATCTGCATCGCAAGAAGTGCGATGAAATCCAGGGGTACTATTTCAGCAGGCCGGTACCTGCCGAGGATTTTGGACGCCTGCTGGCCGATGGCGTCACCCTCAGGATTCCCGAAAAATCCGCAGAACCCCCCAAGAGAATTCTGATCGTGGACGATGAACCAGGAATACTGGCTTCGATGCGGCGTCTGTTGCGGCGTGATGGGTATGAAATATTGACCGCCAACAGTGCAAAAGATGGTTTCGACATCTTGGCGCAGCAAGAAGTGCAGGTCATTCTTTCAGACCAGCGCATGCCCGAGATGTCTGGAACGGAATTTCTCTCCCGGGCCCGGGAGCTTTACCCCGAAACCATCCGGATTGTTCTTTCAGGGTATACCGATCTGGAATCCATTTCGGACGCGATCAACCGAGGCGCCATCTATAAATTTCTGACGAAGCCCTGGGACGACGATCTGCTGCGGGAAAATATCCGCGAAGCATTCAGGCACCATGACGCTGCCCAGCGCAAAGGCGCTTGAATGGCGCAAACCGCCCCGGGGATTTTGAAGGCCCAGGGCTGTGGGGCCGCGGTCCTTAGCTGTCCGGCCCCAGGACCTCTCCATTCGGCCCCCATGTCACATGGGTCAGTCCTGGCTCCAGAGCCTCCAATCGGCGGCGTTCCAGTTCCGTGGCGCTGAGTTGGCCAAACTCGTGACGCCCGACATCGGCCAGATCGTTCTCGTGGCGAAGCTGATCGGCCCGCTCCAGGGCCGAGCGCACATGCCCGAGAAGGTCTTTCTCATCCCAAGGTTTCAGCAGGTAGCGGAAGACTTCCGCATCATTGACCGCCCGCATCAGGTTTTCCGAATCTGACGATGCGCTCAGCACCATCCGCACCGCCCTGGGCTGAATGGTCCGCACGAGGCTCAGAAACTCCACGCCGGTCATCAGGGGCATCCGGTAGTCCGAAATCACCACATCGAAAACGGCCTCTCTCAGCTTGGCCAATGCCACTTCCGGTTCCACCGTTTCTTCAATGCGCAGATCAGCCCCGAGTCCCGCTCGCAGGCTCCGCTTTATCGCCGCCAGGACATGGGGCTCGTCATCCAGTAGGAGAATTCTCTGCATGCCTGAGTCCTTCGTATTACGGTTTGATCGGCAGGATCATTTCAATACCGTCCCGTCCCTCGCGCAACCTCAGCCGCTTGATCAGCTCGGCCGTCAGCACGTGGTCCGCCGCGAGCAGCACGGCGCCTTCGGTGGACAGGAGGTCCCGCGCCAAGATCATTCCCGGCCGCAGCTGTACGGTGCGCAGCATGCGCGGGGGCGTTTCCGCGCCGGGCGCAGCCTTCAGCAGCATTTGCAGGAAGACATCGACGACTTCGGGGTGGAACTGGGTCCCCCTGCCCCGCGCGATCATCGACCTGGCATCCGCGGCATTCAAGGGCGTGGAGCTGAGGTGGCCGATTTGCAGGTCGTCATACGTGTCCGCCACGGCGAGAATGCACGCGCCCATGGGAATCATCTCCCCCACCAGGCCATCCGGATAGCCCAGGCCGTCGTGCCGCTCATGGTGGCTTCGGATGATGTTGGCCACCGCCTGCATGTCGTCAAGCGCCATGAGCGCCTGCTCCCCGAGCACGGCGTGACGGCGGTACTGGACGGTTTCTTCCTCAGATAGCTTGGGAACAGGCCGGGCCAGCAGGGTATCGGGCAAGGCGATCTGGCCGATGTCGTGCATCAAGCCGGCGATGAACGCGTCCTGCTGGTCCGCCTCGCTCATGTTCATGGCGCGCGCGGTGCGGCGGGCCAGGTCCGCCACGCGCCGTGAATGGCCAGAGAGCTGCCCTCCCCTCCACTCCATCAGGTTGGAGAACACCTTGATGGAAGTGAGGTAGTTTTTCTTGATCTTCTGGCTCAGCTGGAGCAACTCACTGGTGCGCGCAGCAACCTTTTCCTCCAGGGTCTCATTGAGCTCCATCAATGCCTGGTTCTTGGACCTGAGAAGTGCCTCCAGGCGGTCCTTTTCATGCTCCAGGGCATGGCGCTCGAACACCTGGTGGGCCGTCGCAAGCACTTCCCCGTCATCCCAGGGCTTGGTGATGTACCGATAGACTTCACCGCTGTTGATGGCCGCGATGGTGGATCCGATGTCCGCGTACCCCGTCAACAGGATTCGCGTCGTTCGGGGCCAGCGCTGGCGCACCTGCTCCAGCAACTGGGCGCCGCTCATTCCTGGCATCCGCATGTCGGAGAAGATCAGGTCCACGGGTTCCTGCTCCATCTGGGCAATCGCCTCGGCACCGCTGGTGGCGGTCGATACCTGGTATCCACTGCCCCGGAACAGGCGCTTGAGCGAAGCCACGATGTTGGGCTCGTCGTCCACGCACAGAATTCGCCAGACGCGTGCATCCTCCTGCGATTGGCCGACCTCCGGAGACAAGGTCGGAAGAGCGGCCGTGACGTCGATATCGGAGTTCACCCCTTACGCCTCCGCTGCGTGGCGTATCGGCAGCGTGACGCGAAAGCGCGTCCCGACACCCGGTTCGCTGAAGACATCGATGCTTCCCAGGTGCTTCTTGACGATTCCGTACGAAAGCGAAAGGCCCAGCCCGGTGCCCTTGCCGACCGCCTTGGTGGTGAAGAACGGATCGAAGATGCGCCCCAGATTCTCCTTGGCGATGCCCTCGCCCGTGTCCTGGATCTCCACCCACACCCGTGAGTCGTCGGCGCCGGTGAGGATGGTGATGGTGCCCCTGTCCGCCTGGATGGCATGGGCGGCATTGACCAGGAGGTTCATGAAGACCTGGTTGAGTTCGGAGGGGAGGCACTCGATGTCGGGAAGCTCCCCATATGCCTTGACAACGTCCGCCTTGTATTTGATTTCGTTGTTGACGATGTTCAGGGTGGAATCGATGCCGTGGTGCAGATCGGCCAGCACCCACTTCTGGGAGGTGTCTACCCTCGAGAAGTCCTTGAGGTTCTGAACGATGTTGCGCACGCGGGTAATGCCGTCTTTCGATTCCGCCATCAAGGAGGGAATATCTTCCTTCAGGAAATCCAGCTCTATTTTTTCGCGCAATGCCTTGAGGCGCACCGCCACCGGCGTATCACCGAGCGCAGACTCCGCCTCTTCATAGGCCGCGAGCATCTGGAACAGGTCGCTCAGATAGCGCTCCAGGGTGCCGAAATTAGAGAATATGAATCCAATGGGATTGTTGATTTCGTGGGCGACACCCGCGGCCAGCTGCCCGATGGATGCCATCCTTTCCGACTGCATCAGCTTGTCCTGCGCATCCGAGAGCTTTGCATTGAGCTGCGTCAGCTCTTCGTTGGATCGCAGCAGCTCCTTGACCCTGTCTTCCGTGGTGTCAGGGGACGACACGGCCGACGGCGCGTCCGCGGTGCTTTCGCGAAGTAGTGGGTCGTGAGAATTCATGTAGGGCACCTCTTTCAGGCCAGGAGTGCGTGGCAGACAACCTCATGCTGCTCTGCCACCGCATCGAAAACTGCCATGTAGTCACCGTCGTCCAGTGCCAGTCTGCCCCAGGCATCCAGGGCCAGCAAGGGCACCATATCGTTTTCCTTGTGAGAAAGATCCAGGCCGTGCGCAATGTTGTCGGCGACATGCACGAGGTCCGTCAGGCACAGGCCGCTGGCAGGCGGCGGGCGGTGGTGGCATGAAATGGCCGCAACAATCTCCGGCGCAAAATGCCAATGCTCCGCGATCACCCCGCCGACCCCGGCATGGTCAACACCAAAATAGTGGCGCTCCGCGGCATGCATCAGGCAATCGTGTTCCAGCTGGTAAGCAATGGCCTGGGCATACTCGTCCTCGTAGGAGCTCACGAGCACCAGCCGCCCGATGTCATGCACCAGCCCCAGGGTGAACGCCGCATCCTCGTCCAATCGCGTGCGCTGCGCCAAGGCTCTGGCGGTGAGTGCCGTGCCGATCGCATGGCGCCAGAACGCATCAAAGTCGAACCCTTGGCAGCGGGAGTTCGCAAAACCGCCCACCAATCCCGCGGCCGTGGCCACGCTGCGCAGGGTGCGAAGCCCGAGAATCGCGGTGGCCTCTGCGATGGAGGTGACCTGGCGAGGAAGGCCATAAAAGGAAGAGTTCGCCAGCCGAAGCGTCTTGGCGGCGATGGCCTGGTCGTGCGATATCTTCACGGCCAGCTGTTCGGCGGAAACATGGCTGTCCCCAAAGGACTGGATCAGTTCCAGCACCACCGCGGGAAGCGCCGGCAGCTCATGGACACTGCGCAATATGGCATCTGCAGTGAGCTGCTTCATGGTGTCTCCGCGGAGCGATATCGCAGGATCAGATGAAACAGCGGATTGAGCTGGCCGGCCCGCATGGCAGGCCGGAACAGATGCAGCAGGCGTTTTTCCGTCTGTGCCTGCTGTGTGGCTGGATCCAGCTTGTCGACAATGCCCGAAACACCTTCCGGCGGATTGACGAAGACGGTGTCGATTCCCCGCTGCTGCAGGCTGTTCAGGATCCCGCGCGTGATGGGCGTCCCCGCCGGGAGCAGAAGCTGTCCGTGCGCGTCCAGCACCGGCTGGGCCAGGAGCATCCCCTCCGGGGTCCATTCAATCGAGGTGGAAAGAGCTTGCATGGGAGTCCGTAGGTGTCAGGCTGCGCTGCTGGGAACCAGGACCAGCAGCCGCCCCCGTGAATGATTTTCCCCTCCCACCGATCTGCACACCACGCGAAACGCCCCGCCGGCAACCTGGACATCGTGGTAGCTCTGGTCCGCGAAATGCCACACCTTGCGAAGATCCTCCGGCAGGACCTGTTCTGCGTCCTGCCCGAGCAAAGCCGCCGTGGTGCCAAAGAGCGCTTCGGCATCCGCGTTCACAAACGCCACCATGCCTTCCAGGTCGATCCCGATGACGGCGGCCGGAATATTGTCCAGCACCTCCCGCGCAACGCTCAGGCTACTCTCTTCACGGTGGATCTGCTCCCGCTGGTTCGCCAGCAGCTGTTGCAGGCGGTCATTGACCGCGCTGAGCTCCTCGTTGGCACTGAGCACCGCATTGGCCAGGCGCCGATTCTCATCCGCCATCTCCTTCTGGGAGAACGCTTCCGCGACGTGGCTGCGAAGCCTCTCGTCATCCCAGGGCTTGGTGAGGAACTTGTAGATGGCCCCTTCATTGATGGCATCCGTGATGGATTGCAGTTCGGTATAGCCGGACAGAACCATGCGGATGGTGTCGGGATACAGCTCCTTGGCCCGGCGCAGAAACTCCACCCCCGTCATGCCGGGCATGCGTTGATCCGAAACGATCACGTCCACCGAATTCTCGGCCATCCGTTGCAAGCCCTGCGCACCGCTGTTGGCGGTCACGATGTGATAGCCATCGCGGCGCAACAACCTGCGCAGCGCCGAAACGATGCTGTCCTCGTCATCGACCAGCAGCAGCGTGCGCCGGTGGGTGCGGCGCAGCAGCAGGTGCTCCGGCAGTGCCTGGCCTTTGCTCAGCAACGCGCTCATGTCGTCGGCGCAGACGGGGCCGCTGAAGTAGAAGCCCTGCATCTGGTCGCAGCGGTTGGCGATGAGCAGCGCCAGCTGGCCTTCGGTTTCCACGCCTTCCGCCAACACCTTCATCTGCAGATTGTGCGCCATGTTGATGATGGCGCGCGTGATGGATACGTCCTGCGATGCCGCCGTGACGTCGTGGACGAACGAACGGTCCACCTTCACGACATCGATGGGCAGTGTGCGCAGGTAGCTCAGGCTGGAATAGCCCGTCCCGAAATCATCGAGCGAGATCTCGATGCCCAGCGCCTTCAGGTCGCCCAGAATCCGCGCGATGCGCGTGCTCTCGCCCATCAGGGCGCCTTCGGTGATCTCCAGTCCCAGCAGCCGGGGATCAAGGCCGGTTTCAATGAGCACCTTTTGTATCCGCTGGACCAGATCAGGCTGCTGGAGCTGGCGGGCCGAGAGGTTGACGGCAATCCGGAAGCTTGCGTGCCCGGCACGCTGCCACTCCAGCGCCTGGCGGCAGGCAGCGCGAAGCACCCATTCGCCGATGGGCACGATAAGGCCGGTTTCCTCGGCGACGCGTATATAGCTGGACCTGGGTATCAGGGTGCCGTCCGGGGAGTTCCACTCCAGGAAGGCCTCGGCGCCAATGACGGTTCCACTGACCAGTTCCAGCTTGGGCTGATAGTGCAGATCAAGCTCATTGCGCTCCAGGGCCCGGCGCAGCCCGGACTCCATGGCGAGCCTGGAGATGGCCTTGGAGTGCATGCCGGAGCTGAACACGCAGATCTGGTTCTTGCCCAGTTCATGGGCACGGTACATGGCCGCCTGAGCCTGCTGAAGCAGCTTTTCCGGGTCCTCGCCGTGCGCCGGGTACAGGGATATTCCGATGTCGCACGTCACCTTGATTTCGTTGTCGCCAATCGCGACGGGCAGCGACAGCGCATCCACCAGCGAGGCCGCGACGGTGCGCGCCAACTGCTCGTCCACATTGCCCTCGCGCGCCAGCACCAGCGAAAACTCGCCACTGCCAAAGTGCGCCAGCAGGTCATCCTCGAACGCCTGGGGCTGCAGCCGCGTTCCCACCTCCATGAGCAGCTGGTCCCCTGCCGCGTAGCCCAGCGATTCACTCACGAGCTTGAGCCGGTCGATCTCCACGCTCAGGACGGCAATCTGCCGCCCTTCCCGCGCCGCCTCGCGCATCCTCGTATCAAGATACTCCGTCAACGCGCTTCGGTTGGGCAATCCGGTCACTTCATCCGTGTTCGCAAGCTTGTCCAGCCGCTGCTCCGCCGCGCGCTGCAGCGTGATGTCCTGCAGGAGCGTGACCGTCCTGACCACCCGGCCCTCGTCGTCGGCGTCGGCCAGCACGCGGTGCAGCACCGTGCGCAAACTGCCGTCCGAATGAACGATGCGGTGCTGGAACTCGCAGACATCGTCAGGTGACACGCCTTCGCTGATCGCCTGCACATACGGCCGTTCCACAGCGGGAACCCGGGCCAGCAGCCAGTCCTTTCCGGCCGGAGCGTCCGTCTGGGGGATTCCGAAGATGGCGTGCATGCCGGACGACAGGGTGACGGTGCCTGACACCAGATCCATCTCGGCGGAGCCGATGCGGGCGAGTTCCTCGGCATTGCTGAACAACTGAGCGCGTTGCTGCGCGTAGCGGGTCGCCGTTCGAATGGCGCTGACATCGTGCAGCGTGACCAGATCCGCCGCTTCCTCCCCCAGAAAGATCCGCACGCCCCATACCTGGGCATTGAACTTCTCGCCGTTCTTTCGCAAGCATTCGATCTCATAGGCTTTGCCGGGGACTCCGGCGACCCGCGCATTGGCCTGCTCGCGCACCATGTCCCGGTGCTCCGGCGCGCACAGCAGCATGGGATCCATGCTTTCCAGCATTTCCTCCTTGGTGTAGCCGAAAAGCTCCACGAGCTTGGGATTCACGAAGAGGAATCTGCCCTTGCGAATCACAAATACGGCCGCTTGCACCTGCTCCACCAGCCGCTGATAGTCGGCATCGGACAGATGAACCTCCGTGTCGAAGGGGGTGCCTTCGGCTGTGTGGGTACTCATTGCAGAAAGCCTTTGCCGCCGGGGAAAGGGACGCAACCGAGTTCGTTCAACGGCGTCGGGTATTTTCGACTCAAAGGGGGACCCTCGACTCTGAAATTGGCCATGCGTTGCGAAGAATGAAGCGAGGCCGACCGTGAGCCGGATGCTTCCTCATTGATCAGTGCCCAAGGGCCGCAATAGCCCGCTGCGGCGCACAAGGCTTGCTGGCAACTTTACCCATCTCGTTGCCGCTTGTCACGATATTGCGATCAATGCACCACGAGGGTATTCCCAGCAACGCGAAGGCGCTTTGCGCGGAGAATATGCGCCGGTGCTGCGGCCCCTTGCACACCATTTTTTGTGCCGGACGCGGTAGGCGCCCGTCAACCCGGCGGGATGGAGGGAGCCCCTGGCGGGGCGGCGCAGAATTGCTCGAACAGCACGTCCAAGACCGCCAGGGCCTGCGGACTGGCGATCTCATAGTAGATGTGTTTCCCTTCCCGGCGCGTGTTCACCAGGCGTTCTTCGCGCAGTACGCCCAGTTGCTGGGACAGGGTCGGCTGGGAAACGCCCACCAGTGCTTCCAGCTCCCCCACCCTTTTCTCGCCTTGCGTGAGCTGGCACAGGAGGAGAAGGCGGTCGGGGTTGGACAGCACTTTCATCAGGCGGCAGGCAGCGTCGGAGGCGCGGCGAAGTCGGTCGAGGTCGCTCGCGGTGTCGATGGGCATGGTCATCGCTGTGGTTTCGATTCAGGTGTCATGGGTTGCGAGGGAACAAGTCTGCGCCAGCGCGGGACATCATCGCCGGCCCGGGTTTCAGCAGCGCCTTCGGATTTTGATGCTTCAGAGCGCGCCTTCAGCCCGGCGGCCTCGCGGGCGGCGGGTGCAGCGCGTGCCGCGGCCGCTCAAAAACGATACCCCTCACACTGAAACAACAGGCACCGGCCACAAATCAGTTTACATTTTGAGCGACGGTCTGTAAGACTGTTGCAAAAAAGGGGGTCGACATGCTCTCCAGGTTTTCGGCGGCACGTTCCGTTGCCTGCTGGGTGAAAGTGGCGGTTCTGGTCGGATTCGCGCTGGCAGGGCCCGCAACCCATGCGCTGGACAAGCCCACGGGTCCCGTGGTCCTCACCATCGAGGGGGCGATCAGCCAGGCGAACAACGGTTCGCAGGCCCAGTTCGACATGGCGATGCTGGAAAAGCTGCCCCAGCACAGCTTCTCCACCCAGACGCCGTGGTATCCCAGCGCGGTCTCCTTCACCGGCCCGCTCCTGCGTGATGTCCTGGCGGCGGTCGGAGCGAAGGGGACGAGCATCACGGCCGTGGCGTTGAACGACTACAAGACGGAGATTCCCGTGGACGACGCCACGCGCCACGACGTGATCATCGCCCGCCTCATGAACAACCGCCCCATGCGCGTGCGCGAGAAAGGCCCGCTTTTCATCGTCTACCCGTTCGATACCAAGGCGGAATTGCGCAGCGAGCTGTACTACAACCGCGCGGCCTGGCAGCTGAACGTGCTGCGCATCCGCTAGCGCCTGGGCCCTTGATCCCCAGCACCACGCCATGCTGCGCAGCAAACACCTTCTGCGGCTGATCATTGCGGGCCTGGTGGTGGCGTATGTGGCGATCGCCGGCGTGCAGTACCACCAGTACCGCAGCGTGGAAGCGGTCATGCGCCGGGGTGACGTCAACGCGCTGTGGTCGTTCCTGCAGCTCAGTGTCGAATACGAGAAGCTCGACCACGCGCTGCACCAGTTCGAGATCGATCCCGCCAGCATGCCCCCCGACCGCCTGGAGCTGCGCTACGACCTGTTCCTGAGCCGTTTCAGCGCACTGGAGAGCGGTACCGCCCGCACCCTGATGCAGGGAGAGCCCATCTACGGCAACGCCCTCGACGCACTGCAGAACTTTGTCGCCGCGGGAGACAGCCATTTTGGACAGAGCGTCGACGCGGCCTCCCGCCACGCGAACATGAAGCTCTTGCGGGTGGAGCTGAACAGGCTTCGCGACATCATCCAGGAACTGTCGCTGCAGGCATCGCGCATCTCGGCCCTGTTGGGCGACCGGCGCAATGCGGAAGTGAAGCGCCAGACACTGCTGACCACCGGGTTGACGGCATTCCAGGCCATCCTGACCTTCCTGCTCGCGTTCGCGATGGCCCGGCAGTTTCTCAAGCGCGAAAAGGCGAGATCCCTCGCCCTGGCAGCGCAGGCCGAACTGGTGGACGCCCTCAGGCGCAACGAGGAGGCGCTGGAAGCCCGCGTGGCCCAGCGCACGGAGCAGCTGCAGCAGGTCAACGCGGCATTGCGGGAACACGAAGATGAACTGGTGGTGGCCCAGGCCAAGGCCGAGGATGCATCGCGCATGAAATCCGACTTCCTGGCCAACATGAGCCATGAGATCCGCACGCCCATGAACGCCGTGATCGGCATGAGCCATCTGGCCTTGGGAACGGAGCTGACCGCACGCCAGCGCGACTACATCGAGAAGATCCAGCGGTCGGGCCAGCACCTGCTGGGCCTGATCAACGACATCCTGGATTTCAGCAAGATCGAAGCGGGCAAGCTCGAGGTGGAGGTGGTGGATTTCGACCTGCATGGCGTGCTCGACAACGTGGCCAACCTGCTGAGCGACAAATGCGCCGCCAAGGGCCTGGAGCTGATGTTCGATGTGGACTCGCACCTGCCCGCCGACCTGCGGGGAGATCCGCTGCGGCTGGGGCAGATTCTCGTCAACTACGCCAACAATGCGGTCAAGTTCACGGACGAGGGCGAGATCATCGTGCGGGTCCGCGAGGCGGCGCGGGATGCCCAGGGCGTGCTGCTGCGCTTCGAGGTGCAGGACACCGGCATTGGCCTCACCGAGGAACAGCAATCAAGGCTGTTTCGCTCTTTCGAGCAGGCCGACACTTCCACCACGCGAAAGTACGGCGGTACCGGGCTGGGGCTGGCCATCTCCAAGAAGCTGGCCGGCCTGATGGGCGGGGACGTGGGCGTGCAAAGCCTGCCCGGCCGGGGGAGCACGTTCTGGTTCACGGCGCGGCTCGGCCTGGGAGACTCCACCCAGCGCCCGCTGCTGCCGGAGCCCGACCTGCGTGGGCGCCGGGTGCTGGTGGTGGACGACAGCGAACAGGCGCGGCAGATCCTCGCGGAGCTGCTGTCCAGCATGAGTTTTTCGGTGACGCTCGCCAGCTCAGGGGCCCAGGCCGTGGAACTGGCACGCGCCGCCGGCGAGGCCGGGCGGCCCTGTGAAATCGCCTTTCTGGACTGGAAAATGCCCGGCATGGACGGGTTCGAAACCGCCCGCCAGCTCGCACGGCTGCCCCACCCTCCCCGCCCCGTCATCGTCACCGCGCATGGCCGCGACGATGTGCTGGACGAACTCACCCGCACGGGCGTCGGGCTGATGCTGACCAAGCCGGTGAACCCATCACAGCTGTTCGATGCCGCCATGCGGGCATTGGGCGGAACACAACGGGTGGACAAAGCGCGGCGCCTGCCGCCCCCGGCGCGGGGCGCAGGCCTGGACTCGATCCGGGGTGCGCGCGTGCTGCTGGTGGATGACAACGACCTGAACCAGCAGGTGGGCCGTGAACTGCTGGCCAGTGCCGGGCTGGTGGTGGATGCGGCCGCCAACGGCCAGGAAGCGCTCGACATGCTGGCCCGCGGCGCCTACGACATCGTGCTCATGGACATGCAGATGCCGGTGATGGACGGCCTCACGGCCACCCGCCGGCTGCGTGAGAACCCAGCCTGGGCGCGCCTGCCCGTGCTGGCGATGACGGCCAACGCAATGAGTGGCGACCGCGAACAGTGCCTGGACGCCGGCATGAACGGCCACATCGCCAAGCCCATCGACCCGGAGGCCCTGTTTGCCGCGCTGCGGCAGTGGATTGCACTGCCCCACACGGGGGGCACCGGCGATGCAGCGCTTGCAGCGCGGCCCACGGCGGATGCGCCCGCCGCGGCAATGGCGCCGGCAGCCGACCCCCTGGCACACATCGAAGGCCTCCATACGGCCGCCGGGCTGCGGCGGGTGCTGGGCAAACGCGCCGCCTACGAAAGCCTGCTGCGCAAGTTCGTGGTTGGCCAGGCCCACGCCGTGCAGGAGACGCGCGCCCATCTGGCGGAAGGCCAGCCGCAGGCGGCTCGGCGCGCCATGCACACGCTGAAAGGCTCGGCAGGCACCATTGGCGCGGTGGGCCTGGCCGAACTGGCGCATGCCGCGGAACAGGCCATCGCGCAGAACGCGCAGGCCGGCCCCCTGGAGGCCCTGCTGCAGCCGGTGGAAGCCGCCTGCCAGGCGCTGGTGACGGCCCTGCAGGAAGCCCTGCCCCCCGAGCCCGACGCCGCCACCAGCGCGGCCGCCGCGCCCCCTGGGTCACCGCACGCGCCCATGGATGCGGCGCACGCCCGCGACCTCCTGGCACGCCTGGACGCCTTGCTGGCGGACAGCGACTCGGAAGCCGTGGAGCTGTTCAGGGACTCCGGCCCCAGCCTGCAGGCCCGGCTGGGGCCCGCCGCCTATGCCGACATGAAGCGGCTGCTGGACAACTATCTCTTCGCCGACGCACTCGCGGTGCTGCGCCAGGCGTGGATTCCCGACGCACGACACACGGAGGACCCAGTTCATGAATAGTCCATTGGAATCAAGCGGCGGCAAATGCACGGTGCTGGTGGTGGATGACACGCCCGGCAATCTCTCCTTGATGAGCGACCTCCTGCGGCCGGACTACAAGGTCAAGCTGGCCCCCAGCGGCGAGCGCGCGCTGCAGATCGTGGCGGCCGAAAAACCCGACCTGATCCTGCTGGACATCATGATGCCGGACATGGACGGCTACGAGGTGCTGCGGCGCCTGCAGTTCAACCCCGACACCGAGGCCATCCCGGTGATTTTCCTCACGGCCATGAGCGCCACCGACGACGAGACGGTGGGACTGGAGCTGGGCGCCGTGGACTACATCACCAAGCCCGTCAACCCCGCCATCACCATGGCCCGGGTGCGCAACCATCTGCAGCTCAAGCGCGCGCGGGACCTGCTGGCCCACCACAACCACTTTCTGGAGCAGGAGGTGGCCAACCGCACGCGTGCCCTGGCCGAACTGCAGGACGCCACCATCCGTGCCATGGCATCGCTGGCGGAAACGCGCGACAACGAGACAGGCAACCACATCCGGCGCACGCAACACTATGTGGAAGCGCTGGCCCGCAAGCTGCAAAACCACCCGCGCTTTCGCGATGAGCTCACGGAGGATGCCATCGAGGTGATCTTCAAGTCCGCCCCCCTGCACGACATCGGCAAGGTGGGCATACCCGACCGCATCCTGCTCAAGCCGGGCAAGCTCACGCCCGAAGAATTCGAGATCATGAAGACCCACACCACGCTGGGGCGCGACGCCATCGTGGCGGCCGAAAGCGAAACCACGCAGGACAACCCCTTCTTCCGCTACGCCAAGGAGATCGCCTACAGCCACCAGGAAAAGTGGGACGGCTCAGGCTATCCCGAGGGGCTGGTGGGCAACACCATTCCCCTGTCGGCACGGCTGATGGCGGTGGCCGACGTGTATGACGCGCTCATCTCCGAGCGGGTCTACAAGCCCGCCTACTCCCACGAGCACGCGGTCGAGATCATCCGCGACGGCCGGGGCAGCCACTTCGATCCCGACATGGTGGACGCCTTCCTGTCGCTCTCCGAGGAGTTCCGGCGCATTGCCCAGCGTTTCGCCGACGGAGAGCACGCGCTGCAGGCCCAGATCGACCGCATGGCCAGCGACCTGACCGAGGAAGACCGCCTGGTGCCAGGCGGCCAGGGCGCCTAGCCGCAGATGCCCTCTTCATGCGGGTGGTGGCAAGGAGATTGCACGCTGCCACCGTCCTCCTGCGCTGCCATCGCCGCCGTCCGGTGGCCGTCCAGTCCCAGCTTGGCGAGCAGCCGCACGTCGGCATCCACATCCGGGTTGCCCGTCACCAGCAGCTTGTCGCCATAGAAGATCGAATTGGCCCCGGCCAGGAAACACAGTGCCTGCACGGCTTCGCCCATCTGCTGGCGCCCCGCGGACAGGCGCACGCGGGCCTTGGGCATGGTGATGCGGGCGACGGCGATCATGCGCACGAAGTCCAGCGGGTCGATGGGCTCGCTGTCGGCCAGCGGCGTGCCCGGCACGCGAACCAGGCTGTTGATGGGCACGGACTCGGGGTACGGGCTGAGGTTGGCCAGCTGCGCGATGAGCCCCGCGCGGTGCACGGGCGCCTCGCCCATGCCCACGATGCCGCCGCAGCATACGCTGATGCCCGCGCTGCGCACGTGCTGCAGGGTGTCGAGCCGGTCCTGGTAGGCGCGGGTGCTGACCACGTCGGTGTAGTACTCGGGCGCGGTGTCGAGGTTGTGGTTGTAGTAGTCCAGGCCCGCATCCTTGAGCGCCTGCGCCTGGTGCGATTCGAGCATGCCCAGCGTGGCGCAGGTCTGCAGGCCCAGGCCCTTCACGGCGCCGATCAGGGCGCTGACCTTCTCGATGTCCCGGTCCTTCGGGGCGCGCCATGCCGCACCCATGCAGAACCGCGTGGCGCCGGCGTCCTTCGCGGCCTGGGCAGCCCGCACCACCTCGTCCACCTCCATCAGCTTGTCGGCCTTCACACCGGTGTCGAACTCGGCGGCCTGCGGGCAGTAGCCACAGTTCTCGGGGCAGCCTCCGGTCTTCACCGACAGCAGCGTGGCCAGTTCGATGTCTCCCTCGGGCCAGTGCTGGCGATGCACCGTCTGCGCTTCGAAAAGAAGGTCCATCAGCGGCCTGTCGAGCAGCGCCTGGATGGCGTCCACGCTCCAGGGGCCTTGCGGCGCTGGCGGCGCGGGCCGGCGATGCAGCTGAACGGTCTGGGTGGCCGCGGTGGCGGAGGTCATGGAAGTCATGGCGATCGGTTCCCTTCAAGTCATCTGCTCCATGGCGGCACGGGGCCGCCATCGGCAGGGGTTACACAGCGCGCGCGGCCTGGGCCAGGAGGTGGTCCGGCCGGTGCGCGGCGACGTGGGCGGATTCTGGAGGAGAAAAAGGCACAAACGCACGCCGAAGGGTCACAAAAAGTGCCAACAAAAGTACGTCACCAACAGCCCCCAAGTCCTTGGTTTTTTGTGCGCAGAACACGGGGTTTTCAGCGCATTTGACGGCAGGTTGGCGCGTGGTGGAACGCGACCATCGCGATGCAACCGCAACGCGGCGCTATCTGTGCCCATCTGCCGCCCCGCGTGGCCCGGGGGCGCCTGACGATGGGCGACGTTGGCGCATGCCGTCGCCCCCGCACCATCGGCAGCCAGCCGTTGTTCAGCCCAGCGCCGCGATCACCTCGGCCGGCGCCTGCACCAGCTCGATCAGGACGCCTTCGCCAGCGATCGGAAACTCGTCGTTGCTCTTGGGGTGCAGGAAGGTGATGTCATAGCCCGCAGCGCCCTTGCGGATGCCGCCGGGCGCAAAGCGCACGCCTTTGGCAGTGAGCCATTCCACCGCCATGGGCAGGTCGTCGATCCACAGGCCGATGTGGTTGAGCGGCGTGGTGTGCACGGCGGGCTTCTTGTCGATGTCCAGCGGCTGCATGATGTCCACCTCCACCTTCCAGGCGCCCCGCCCCATCGCGAGGATGTCTTCATCCACGTTTTCGCGCTCGCTCTGGAACGTGCCCGTCTGCGTGAGGCCCAGCATGTCCACCCACAGGGTCTTCATGCGTGCCTTGTCCGTGCCGCCGATGGCGACCTGCTGAATGCCCAGGACTTTGAAGGGCCGCTCTTTTGCCGTCATGATTTGCTCCTTGATTGATAGCTATAAATGCAGTTACGTACAGCGCACGCGGCCTATTCCGCGCAGAAGGCCGCTTGGCCTCATGCCTCGCGCAGCACCCAGCTGCTCAGCGTGGCGAAGTATTCGCGCAGCCGCGCGTTGTAGCGCGTGGCCAGGGGGGTGGGCGCCGCCACCGGCACCATGGCCGTGAAGCCATGGCGTCGCGCGATGCGCAGGGCGCGCGGCAGGTGGAAGTCGCTGGTCACCAGGGCCAGCGGGGCCGTGGCCGGCACCCCACGCGCCAGCAGCAGGGGGCGCCCCAGCGCCAGGTTCAGCGCGGTGCTGGTGCTTTCCGCCTCCAGCACCAGGCGCCCTGCGGCGACGCCATGGCGCTGCTGCAGATAGCGGGCCATCACCTCGGCTTCGGTGTGCGTTTCACCCCATACCTCGCCGCCGCACACGGCGATCAGGGCGGTGGGCTGCAGGCGGGCCAGCGCGGCCGCCGTGTCCAGCCGTGCTGCCAGCGCCGGCCGGGGTTGCCCGTTCTGGATGCCGCCCCCCAGCACCACGATGGCCTGCACGGGCGGCACCTGTGCAGGCGGGATGCCGGCATTCTCCAGAAAGGCCCAGAAAACCCCCAGGCTGGCCATCCAGGCCGCCAGGCCCCACCAGCCCGCGCGCCACAGCTGCTGGCGCCGCCGCCCACGGTGCCGCCAGCCCGCCAGCGGAGTCCACCACGCGGCCAGGGCCAGGAAGACCGCCCCCAACGCGGCGGGCAGCATGGTGCCCAGATCGAGGTGCCCCAGGACCATGAGCACGGCGCCATCCACCAGCAGCACGGCGCCGGCCAGCCCGAGCAGCACACGCAAGACCACGGTCATCGCGGTGTGTGGCCAGGCCAGCGTGTTGCGCGGACCGGGGCGCTCGGCGGCATCACTGGAACTCAATGATCACGTCGTCCACCGCCAGCGACTCGCCCTTGCCCGCCACCACCTTGCCCACTACGCCATCCTGCGCGGCAAAGAGGATGTTCTCCATCTTCATGGCCTCGATCACGGCCAGTTTTTCACCGGCCTGCACCTTCTGGCCGGGCTGCACCGCCACATCCACCAGCAGGCCGGGCATGGGCGAAAGCAGGAACCTGGACAGGTCCGGCGGCGCCTTGAAGGGCATCAGCTTGTGCAAGCGTGCACCGAGGGGTGACAGCACGAGCGCATCGATCTGCGTGCCGTTGTGCGCGATGCGCAGGGCCAGCGGGTTCTTGCCCACGCCGCGCTCCACCTGCGCGGTAAACCCGGCGCCATTGCACTGGCCTTGCACCCGGATCTGGCCCAGCGTGGCGGCGCTGCTGATCTGGTAGCTCTTGCCGTCCACGGCCACCACGCTGGAGCCCGACTTGTCCTGGAAGTCGGTGACCGAGACCGCGTGGTGCTCGTTCTGCCCCTCGGCCCCCAGCGTGACCACCACGAACTGCTCGCCCACCTTCACCTCGTGCCCTGCCAGCTGGCCGCTGATGCCCGAGGCGCGCGCACGGTAGCGGCGGTTCATGAAAGCGGCCAGCGCCACCAGGAACAGCGGGTCCTCGTGTGGCACGTCCTCGGAGTGGAAGCCCTTGCCGTAATGTTCGGCGATGAAGCCGGTGTTGAACTCGCCGGTCACGAATTTCGGGTGGGCCAGCAGGGCCGCCTGGAACGGAATGTTGCTGCTGATGCCCCGGATCACGAAGCCGTTGAGCGCCGCGCGCATCTTGGCGATCGCATGGTCGCGGTCGGTGCCGTGCACGATGAGCTTGGCGATCATCGAGTCGTAGTACATCGGGATCTCGCCGCCCTCATACACCCCTGTGTCCACGCGCACGCCCAGCTTCTTGTCGGTGTCGCCCTGGAACATGCTCTGCTCCGGCGGCTGAAAACGCACCAGGCGGCCGGTCGATGGCAGGAAGTTGCGGAACGGGTCCTCGGCGTTGATGCGGCACTCGATGGCCCAGCCGTCGCGCTTCACGTCGGCTTGCGCGAGCGGCAGCTTCTCGCCTGCGGCCACGCGGATCATCAGCTCCACCAGGTCCAGGCCGGTGATGCATTCCGTCACCGGGTGCTCCACCTGCAGGCGGGTGTTCATTTCGAGGAAGTAGAAGTCCTGGTCCTTGCCGACCACGAACTCCACCGTGCCCGCGCTCTGATACTTGACCGCCTTGGCCAGCTGCACCGCCTGCTCGCCCATGGCCTTGCGGGTGGCGTCGCTGATGAAGGGCGACGGAGCCTCTTCAATCACCTTCTGGTGGCGCCGCTGGATGGAGCATTCGCGCTCGTTCAGGTAGATCACGTTGCCGTGGCTGTCGCCCAGCACCTGGATCTCGATGTGGCGCGGCTCCTGCACGAACTTCTCGATGAAGATGCGGTCGTCGCCAAAGCTGTTGCGGGCTTCGTTCTGGCAGCTGGTGAAGCCTTCAAACGCTTCCTTGTCGTTGAACGCCACGCGCAGGCCCTTTCCGCCGCCCCCGGCCGAGGCCTTGATCATCACGGGGAAGCCGATGCCCTTGGCGATTTCCACCGCCTGCTCGGGGCCCGCGATGGCGTCGTTGTAGCCCGGGATGGTGTTGACCTTGGCCTCGTTGGCCAGCTTCTTGGAGGCGATCTTGTCGCCCATGGCCGCGATCGAATGCGCCTTGGGGCCGATGAAGGCAATGCCCTCGTCCTCGCAGCGCTTGGCGAAGGCTTCGTTCTCCGACAGGAAGCCGTAGCCGGGGTGCACGGCCTGCGCGCCGGTCTGTTTGCAGGCGGCAATGATCTTGTCGGCCAGCAGGTACGACTCGCGCGAGGGCGCCGCGCCGATGTGCACAGCCTCGTCGGCCAGCTTGACGTGGCGCGCTTCCTTGTCGGCGTCGGAGTAGACGGCGACGGTGGCGATGCCCATCTTGCGGGCGGTGGCGATGACGCGGCACGCAATTTCGCCACGGTTGGCGATCAGGATTTTCGTAAACATGTTCTTATGCTCCTTGTCCGCTCACAGTGGGATGTTGCCGTGCTTGCGCCATGGGTTTTCCAGCTTCTTGTCCCGCAGCATCACCAGCGACCGGCAGATGCGCTTGCGTGTCTCGTGCGGCAGGATCACGTCGTCGATAAAGCCACGTGCGCCGGCCACGAACGGGTTGGCAAAACGCTGCTTGTATTCAGCCTCGCGTGCGGCCAGCTTCACGGGGTCGTTCTTGTCTTCGCGGAAGATGATTTCCACGGCACCCTTGGCACCCATCACCGCGATCTCGGCGTTGGGCCAGGCCAGGTTCACGTCGCCGCGCAGGTGCTTGGAGCTCATCACGTCGTACGCGCCGCCGTAGGCCTTGCGGGTGATGACGGTGATCTTGGGTACGGTGCACTCGGCATACGCGTACAGCAGCTTGGCGCCATGCTTGATGATGCCGCCGTATTCCTGGCTGGTACCGGGCATGAAGCCGGGCACGTCCACAAACGTGACGACCGGAATGTTGAACGCATCGCAGAAGCGCACGAAGCGCGCAGCCTTGATGGAGCTCTTGATGTCCAGGCAGCCCGCCAGCACCAGCGGTTGGTTGGCCACGATGCCCACGGTCTGGCCTTCCATGCGGGCGAAGCCGATCAGGATGTTCTTGGCGTACTCGGGCTGCAGCTCGAAGAAATCCCCGTCGTCCACGGTCTTGAGGATCAGCTCCTTCATGTCGTAGGGCTTGTTGGGGTTCTCGGGCACCAGCGTGTCCAGGCTCCGGTCCATGCGGTCGGCCGGGTCGTTGCTGGGACGCACCGGGGCCTTTTCCCGGTTATTCAGGGGCAGGTAGTTGTACAGGCGGCGCAGCATCATCAGCGCCTCCACGTCGTTCTCGAACGCCATGTCGGCCACACCGCTCTTGGTGGTGTGCGTCACGGCACCGCCCAGTTCTTCGGCCGTCACTTCTTCGTGCGTCACGGTCTTCACGACTTCGGGGCCGGTCACGAACATGTACGAGCTGTCTTTCACCATGAAGATGAAGTCGGTCATGGCGGGTGAGTACACGGCGCCGCCGGCGCTCGGGCCCATGATCATGCTGATCTGCGGAATCACGCCGCTGGCGAGCACGTTCTTCTGGAACACGTCGGCATAACCGCCCAGCGAGGCCACGCCTTCCTGGATGCGGGCGCCGCCCGAGTCGTTGAGGCCGATGACCGGTGCGCCGACCTTCATGGCCTGGTCCATCACCTTGCAGATCTTTTCGGCGTGCGTTTCGCTCAAAGCACCGCCAAACACCGTGAAGTCCTGGCTGAACACGAACACCAGGCGGCCGTTGATCATGCCGTAGCCCGTCACCACGCCATCGCCGGGGATCTTGTTGTCCTCCATGCCGAAGTCGGTGCAGCGGTGCTCGACGAACATGTCCCATTCCTCGAACGTGCCGTCGTCCAGCAGCAGCTCGATGCGCTCGCGCGCGGTGAGCTTGCCCTTGGCGTGCTGCGCATCGATGCGCTTTTGCCCGCCGCCCAGGCGTGCCAGCGCACGCTTTTTCTCCAGTTGATCCAGGATGTCTTGCATGGTCGTCGTCCTTTGGTGAATTCGGTGGTTTGTTTACTATTTATTTGATAGCTGCTTGCGCTGTACTGGATTGCGCCAGCAGCAGATTTCGTGCTGCAGTCGATGCCGCGATGCGCCCTGCGGCCACATCGGCCTGCATCTGGGGCAGCAGCTCCCTGACCTGCGGGTGCTGGCGAAACGCGAGCTTGAGGCCCGCGTCGATGCGCTCCCACATCCAGGCGAGCGATTGTTTTTCGCGCCGCGCTGCCAGGCGGCCGTTGGTGGACTGCATGTCGCGAAACAGCGCCACGGTGGTCCAGAAAGCATCCACCCCCTGCCCCAGCAGAGCGCTGATCTGCAGCACGCGCGGTTGCCACAGCGCGCCGTGCGTCGCGTGGTCAGGGTTGCCGTGCATGCCGAGCAGGCGCAGGCTGGAGGTGATCTGGGCCTCGGCGCGCGTGGCGGCGTTCTTGTCGATGTCGGCCTTGTTGATGACCACCAGGTCGGCAATCTCCATCACGCCCTTCTTGATGGCCTGCAGGTCGTCGCCCGCGTTGGGCAGCTGCATGAGCACGAACATGTCCGTCATGCCCGCCACCGCGATCTCGCTCTGGCCCACGCCCACGGTTTCGACGATGACCACGTCGTAGCCCGCGGCCTCGCAGACCAGCATGGCCTCGCGCGTCTTCTCTGCCACGCCGCCCAGCGTGCCGCTGGAGGGGCTGGGGCGGATGTAGGCCTTCTCGTGCACCGACAGGTGTTCCATGCGCGTCTTGTCACCCAGGATGGAGCCGCCCGAGACGGTGCTGGAGGGGTCGATGGTGAGCACGGCCACGCGATGGCCCTGGCCAATCAGGTACAGCCCGAGCGCTTCGATGAAGGTGGACTTGCCCACGCCGGGCACGCCGCTGATGCCCAGGCGAAACGCCTTGCCGGTATGGGGCAGCAGCTGCGTGAGCAATTCATCCGCCTGGGCGCGGTGGTCCGCCCGCGTCGATTCGAGCAGGGTGATGGCCTTGGACATCGCGCGGCGCTGCGTGGGGCCGGGCTGGCCAAGCACACCTGGATAGAGGTTCATGGCGACATCCTCGCGGCGGCCTTCTCGAATGCGGGGCTCCACCGGTACTCCAGGTCGAACTCCTGCTCCTCCACCAGTTGAAAGCCATTGCGCACGTAAAAGCGGTTGGCGCCACTGCCGCGCAAGGCGCCCAGGGTGATGTCCTGGCCCAGCGCCCTGCCCTGTGCCTTGGCCCACTCCAGGGCCCACGCCCCGGCGCCCCGGCCCTGGCGACCGGGTCGGACGTACAGGTGGTGCAGCCTCATGCGTGCGGGGTCCGCATACGGGAGCAGCGTGAGGTAACCAATGCGCTCGTCACCTGCCACGATGTGCCGCATATAGGCCGGCACAAAGGCATCGCGAAGCCTTTCCCGCACCCGCACGGGGTCAAAGCGTCCCAATCGCTCCAGGCTTTCGCGCATGGCCTCTGCACGCAGGTCGGCCATGGACTCAAAGTCTGCTTGCGCAACGCTTTCAAAGCCAAACATGGGATGGCGAAAAGGCTCGGAAGGAAAAGGCGAACTCAAGCGGTAACCGCCTTGCGAATCTGCTCCAGCACATCCTTGGCGCTGGCCGGAATCGGCGTGCCCGGGCCGTAGATGCCCTTCACGCCCGCTTCGTACAGGTGCTCATAGTCCTGCGCCGGGATCACCCCGCCCACGAACACGATGATGTCGTCCGCGCCCTGGTCCTTGAGGGACTGGATGATGGCGGGCACCAGTGTCTTGTGGCCGGCGGCCAGCGTGCTCACGCCCACGGCGTGCACGTCGTTTTCAATCGCCTGGCGCGCGCACTCCTCGGGCGTCTGGAACAGCGGGCCCATGTCCACGTCGAAGCCCAGGTCGGCAAACGCGGTGGCCACCACCTTGGCGCCCCGGTCGTGGCCGTCCTGGCCCAGCTTGGCGATCATCACGCGCGGGCGGCGGCCTTCCTTTTCGGCAAATTCGTTGATCTCGGTCTTGAGTTTGTCCCAGCCTTCGGCCGAGTCATAGGCTGCTGCGTACACACCGGTCACCTTTTGCGTATCGGCGCGGTGGCGCCCAAAAACCTTCTCGAGCGCATCCGACACCTCGCCCACCGTGGCGCGCAGGCGCACCGCCTTGATGGCCAGGTCGAGCAGGTTGCCTTCGCCGCTTTCTGCTGCGGAAGTAAGAGCATCCAGCGCTTGCTGTACAAGGTCTGGATCGCGTTTTGCACGGATATTTTTCAGGCGATCGATCTGCCCGTCTCGCACCTTGACGTTGTCGATCTGCAGGATATCGACCGGGTCTTCCTTGGCCAGCCTGTACTTGTTGACACCCACGATCACGTCCTTGCCGCTGTCGATGCGCGCCTGCTTCTCGGCGGCGGCGGCCTCGATCTTGAGCTTGGCCCAGCCGCTGTCCACGGCCTGGGTCATGCCGCCCATGGCCTCGACCTCCTCGATGATCTTCCAGGCGGCATCGGCCATGTCCTGGGTCAGCTTTTCCATCATGTAGCTGCCGGCCCAGGGGTCCACCACGTTCGTGATGTGCGTCTCTTCCTGGATGATGAGCTGCGTGTTGCGCGCGATGCGCGAGGAAAATTCGGTGGGCAGCGCGATGGCCTCGTCCAGCGCGTTGGTGTGCAGGCTCTGCGTGCCGCCAAACACGGCCGCCATGGCCTCGATGGTGGTGCGCACGATGTTGTTGTAGGGGTCCTGCTCCGTCAGGCTCCAGCCGCTGGTCTGGCAGTGCGTGCGCAGCATCAGGCTCTTGGGGTTCTTGGCGCCGGTTTCTTTCATGATGCGGCACCACAGCAGGCGCGCCGCGCGCATCTTGGCCACTTCCAGGTAGAAGTTCATGCCGATCGCCCAGAAGAAGCTCAGGCGCCCGGCGAACTCGTCCACGTCCATGCCCTTGGCGATGGCGGTCTTCACGTATTCCTTGCCGTCGGCCAGCGTGAAGGCCAGCTCCAGCGCCTGGTTGGCGCCAGCTTCCTGCATGTGGTAGCCGCTGATCGAGATCGAGTTGAACTTCGGCATGTTCCTGGCCGTGTACTCGATGATGTCGCCAATGATCTTCATCGACGGCTTGGGCGGGTAGATGTAGGTGTTGCGCACCATGAACTCTTTCAGAATATCGTTCTGAATCGTTCCGGAGAGCTTGTCCTGGCTCACGCCCTGTTCTTCCGCCGCCACCACGTAGCCCGCCAGCACCGGCAGCACGGCGCCGTTCATGGTCATCGAGACCGACACCTTGTCCAGCGGGATCTGGTCGAAAAGGATCTTCATGTCCTCCACCGAGTCGATGGCCACGCCGGCCTTGCCCACGTCGCCCGTCACGCGGGGATGGTCGCTGTCATAGCCCCGGTGCGTGGCCAGGTCGAACGCCACCGACACGCCCTGCCCGCCTGCGGCCAACGCCTTGCGGTAGAAGGCGTTGGATTCCTCGGCGGTGGAAAAGCCAGCGTACTGGCGGATGGTCCAGGGGCGCACCGCGTACATGGTGGCCTGGGGGCCGCGCAGGTAGGGCTCGAAGCCGGGCAAGGTGTTGGCGTATGGCAGGCCGGCCGTGTCCTGCGCGGTGTACAGCGGCTTGACGGTGATGCCGTCGGGCGTGACCCAGTTGAGGGCGCCGACGTCGCCACCCGGTGCCGACTTGGCGGCGGCCTTGGCCCAGGCTTCGAGCGAAGACGCGGCGAATTCGGGAGTGTGGTTGGGGGGGGTGTCACTCATGGCGAAAACTTCTCCGAAGATGGCGTTGCAGGCGTAAAACGGCGCGGGGACGGTTCCCGATGTGGCGGCGAGTTTACATCATTCATAATTATTGATTCAAAATATTCCTCTGAGCTTACAATCCGCCCCATGTCTGCCCTTACCCTCACGCCGCGTGCCCTGTACGAAGAAGTCGCCGAGCAATTGCGCCAGCGCATCTTCCGCCGTGAGCTGGAGCCCGGCAGCTGGATCGACGAACTCAAGATCGCCGAGGAATTCGGCATCAGCCGCACCCCCCTGCGCGAGGCGCTCAAGGTGCTGGCCGCCGAAGGCCTGGTCACGATGAAGGTGCGCCGTGGCGCCTATGTGACCGAAATGTCCGAGAAGGACCTGCGCGATGTCTACCACCTGCTGAGCCTGCTGGAGAGCGACGCGGCCGGCGTGGTGGCCGCCACCGCCACCGCGGCGCAACTGCAGGCGCTGCAGGACCTGCATGCCGAACTGGAGGCGGCCGCCGGCGAACGTGAACGGTTCTTTGCCGTGAACGAGCGTTTTCACATGCTGCTGCTGGAACTGGCCGATAACCGCTGGCGCAGCCAGATGGTGGCCGACCTGCGCAAGGTGATGAAGCTCAACCGCCACAACTCGCTGCTCAAGCAGGGGCGGATCGAGGACTCGCTGAACGAGCACCGCGCCATCCTGGCGGCGATGGTGGCGCGCGATGCCCAGGCCACGGCCCGCGCCATGCAGGCCCATTTCGCCCACGGCCTGGAAGCCGCGACCTGACCGGGCATTCAGCCAGCCACTTCCACGCGGTTGCGGCCCCCGGTCTTGGCCGCGTAGAGGGCTTCGTCCGCTCGGTGCAGGAGCTCGTCAAAGCTGCTGTCCCCCTCGTTCTTCAAGGCCACGCCCAAGGAAATGGTCATGGCCAGCGGCAGTCCGTCCACCGAGAGCGGGCGGGTGGCCACCAGCCTGCGCAGCCTCTCCCCGGCGGCCCGCGCGGCCCGGCTGTCCGCGGCGTCCCACAGCACCACGAACTCCTCTCCGCCGTGGCGCGCCGCGAAGTCGGCCCCACGGCAGGAGGCCTGCAGGTGCCCGGCGACATGCCTGAGCGCCACGTCGCCCACCGCATGCCCATGGCAATCGTTGATGGCCTTGAAGTGGTCGATGTCGATCAGCGCCAGGGCCAGGCCGCCCCCGCGCGCACCCGCCTGCGCGAAACGCTGTTCGCCCACCGCAACCAGGGTGCGGCGGTTGGCCAGGCCCGTCAGATAGTCCGTTGAGGCGGCCAGCTCCCACTGGCGGCCGATGCGCTGCGAGCACATCAGCAGGAAGCCGGTGGTGCCCACCACGGGCAGGATGGCGGTGATCATCGGGCTGGCCATGTTGATCCAGGCCCCATCTCCCGTGACATCGAACGACGGGCTCACGCCCTTGAGCAGGAAGTAGCCTGCGCGAAATACCGTGAACGCCGCCACGGCGGCAAACAGGCTGGCCATCACCCGGCGGCTGCGCGCGCCGTCATGCGACTTCTGCGAGGCCAGCAGCGCGAAGCACGCCAGCAGCAGGAAGGCGCAGCTGCCCGACAGGATCAGCACGCGCATGCCCGTGTGCGGCCGTGCGATGGCGAACCAGGCAATGCCGCCAATCCCCACGATCGCAGGGGCCAGCAGCCAGAGCCTGTCCGGCAGCCCATAGAACTGCCGCAGCGCGCGCCAGTAGCCGGTGCACCCCAGCAGCACGAGCCCATTGGCCATGGGCGATGCCAGCCCCAGCGGCAGCCGGTACTGCACCGCGTACAGCACCGCGCTGGCGGCCAGCAGCAGCGTGGCCGTGCGCCAGGTTCCCGCGCTGGGCCGCAAGGCCTCGGGAAAGTCGTTGCGCATCAGCCCCAGGACCCAGCCATTGGCCAGCATCATCAGCGTGGCGACGATAAAGATGGTGATGGGGTCCATGGCGGAAGGGCGCGGTAGAGACGGCGGTCCGGGCAGCGGCGGGAGATGGAGAGGAAGGGGTCGGCACGCCACGGTGATGCCATGGCTGTGCGAGGGACGTGCGAGCGAGCCTGTGCGGATTGTGGCCGAGGCGCCGCGCCGGTGCCACGGATTTCGCGCGGCACGGGGCACACTGGGGCACATCATTCCACAAACCGGAATGCACCATTTGCAACGCAACAGGGTGTTGCGCCCCGCCCTGGTGCGGGCCCGGTCGTTATGATCCCCCGGGTTTCCACCGAGGCAACGGCGCGGCCCGCGCCCGACGCCGCCACCGCCGCCGAGTTCGATGACCCCCTCCCTTCCCGATATCGCCAGCGTCCAGACGCTGCCGCAGCTTCTTGCCTTGCGCACGGCCCTCACCCCGGACGCCGAGGCCTACCGTGCCTTCGACACCACCGCGCAGGCGTGGGCAAGCCTGACCTGGCGGCAGACCGCGCAGCGCGTGGCCGAATGGACGCAGGCCCTGGCCGCCATGCAGCTGCCCGCGGCCGCGCGCGTGGCCATCCTGCTGCCCAACGGCCTGCACGCCATGTGCGCCGACCAGTCCACCCTGGCCGCCGGCTGCGTGCCGGTGCCGCTGCACG
The DNA here is from genome assembly GCF_059415205.1 of Acidovorax sp. GW821-FHT10E03. NCBI lineage: Bacteria > Pseudomonadati > Pseudomonadota > Betaproteobacteria > Burkholderiales > Comamonadaceae > Acidovorax > Acidovorax sp. GW821-FHT10E03. The sequence continues at coordinate 33,492 of NZ_JBWKMU010000003.1, forward strand.
CTATCGACAACCCCGGCAGCATCGCCTACATCCTCTCGGACTGCGAGGCCTCGATGCTCATCGTGGCCAGTGCCCAGCAATGGGAGAGGATCCGCGACACAGGCACGGAATTCCCCGCGTTGCGCGCGGTGATCGTGACCGAGCCGGACGCCGCCTTCGCCGCCACCCCGCCCTCGTCGCACGGCCCCGCCGTGGGCTCGCTGGCGCAGTGGCTCGAAGGCGCCGCACAGGCAGCGCAGCAGGCCTTGCCCCCCGCGCCCGGCCCGGACAACCTCGCCGCCATCGTCTACACCTCGGGCACCACCGGCAAGCCCAAGGGCGTGATGCTCACGCACCGCAACGTGGTCAGCGACGTGAAGGCCGTGCTGGAGCGCATCGCGCCCACGGTGGACGACGTGTTCCTGTCGTTCCTGCCGCTCTCGCACACGTTCGAGCGCACGGGCGGCTACTACCTTCCCATCGCGGCAGGCAGCTGCGTGGCGTATGCGCGCTCCGTGGCCCTGCTGGCCGAGGATCTGAAGACGGTGCGCCCCACGGTGCTGGTCTCGGTCCCGCGCATCTACGAACGCATCCACGCCAGGCTGCTCGAAAAGCTCTCGCCATCGCCCTGGAAAATGCAGCTGTACGAGGCCGCACAGAACAGGGGCTGGGCCCGCTTCTGCGCGGCGCAGGGTTTGCCGGCGCCCGCCCCCGAGGCCGGCAAGACTGCGGGAGGCTGGATGGCCGCACTGCCCTGGCCGCTGCTGCAAGCCCTGGTGGCCACGCCCTTGCTGGCCCAGTTTGGCGGCCGTGTGCGGGTGGCCGTGAGCGGCGGCGCCCCGCTGTCGCCCACCATCGCCAAGTGCTTTCTGGGCCTGGGCCTGCCGCTCATCCAGGGCTACGGCATGACGGAGACGGCGCCCGTGGTGTCCGTCAACGCACTGCACGACAACGATCCGGCGTGCGTGGGCAAGGCCTTGCCCGGCGTGGAAGTGCGCATTGGCGAGAACCGCGAACTGCAGGTGCGCGGCCCCATCGTCATGAAGGGCTACTGGAAGCGGCCCGAAGACACGGCACGCATCCTCGGCCCCGACGGCTGGCTGGGCACGGGCGACCAGGCGGACATCGTGGGCGGCCGCATCTACATCAGGGGGCGCATCAAGGAAATCATCGTCACCTCCACCGGCGAAAAAGTGCCGCCCGGGGACCTGGAGCTGGCGCTGCTGGCCGATCCGCTGCTGGAGCAGGCCTTCGTGGTGGGGGAAAACCGCCCCTTCATCGCCTGCGTGGCCGTCCTGCAGCGCGACGAATGGCAGCGCCTGGCGGCCGACCTGGGCCTCTCCGCGCAGGACGCCGCCAGTCTGAACCACCCCAGCGTGCACCGGGCCGTGCTGGCGCGCATCGAAAAAAACACCGCCAGCTTCGCCCGCTATGCCGTGCCCCGCGCCGTGCACTGCACGCTCACGCCCTGGACGATCGAGAACACCTTCATGACGCCCACGCTCAAGCTCAAGCGCAACAACCTGATGGCGTTCTACGCGGAGGCGATCGAGGGGATGTACCAGAAGCCGGGCGGGCGATAGACAGACAGGCAGGCAGGCACGAAAATCCGCCCGCCATCGCCAGTCCTCCGCCCGCAGCGCATGGGGGCCGGTCTTCCTCTGCCCGCGGGGCCGCGCTGGGGGTCAGCCGCCTGTTGGCTCACCGGCCTGCTGGTCCAGTCGCAGCAGGCGGCAAGGGTGTGTTGTTTTGGGAGGGGATCTACGCCGCCAAGGCCGTCCAGCCAGCCTCTGCCGCATAGGCCGCGCCAAACCGGTTCGCCAGAAAGTCCCGCAGCCGCACCGACTCCTGCCCCACGAACCCCTGCTGCGGCAGCCGCCCCTGTGCCACCAGGTCCAGCGCCGTGCAGATGCCCGCCGCCGTGGTGAGCTGGATGGCGCTCAGCGTGTGCCCTGCCACCTGGCTGCCGACGATGCGGGCGGAATACGACTCCTGCACCAGCCGGCCTCCCCGCAGGCCCGCGGCGGTGGCGAAGATGACGATCACATCCTGGTCGGTGGTGGGAACCGCGGTTTCCAGGATGTCCTTGAGCAGGTCGCGCCGGTCGCGCAGGCGCAGGTCGTTGAGCAGCAGTTTCAGGATGGCGCAATGGCCGGGATAGCGGATGGACTGGTAGTCCACCTGCCGCGCTTTCCCGGACAGTGTCTCCGTCAGCGTGCCCAGGCCGCCCGAAGTGTTGAAGGCCTCGTATTCCACGCCGTCGAGCGCGAAGGTCTCCAGGCCCTCCAGCGCCGGCACGGTGGTGCGCACACCATCCACGATGGCTTCGCAGGGGTTGCAGTATTCGTTGAGGAGGCCCTCGGTGCTCCAGGTCAGGTTGTAGCGCAAGGCGCCCTGCGGGTAGCGCGGCAGCGCCCCCACGCGCATGCGCAGGGTGTGCAGCGTGTCGAAGCGGCGGGCCAGGTCGTTGCCCACGACGCCGATGAAGCCTGGCGCCAGGCCGCACTGGGGCATGAGCACGCTGCGGGCACTGACGCCGAGTGCGCGGATCGCCTGGGTGCTCGCCACGTCCTCGGTCAGGTCAAAGTAGTGCACGCCTGCGGTTGCGCACAGCGTGGCCACGGATACGGCGCGGTGAAACGGCAGCGCGTTCAGCACGGCGAAACGGCCGTCGATGACCGCCTTCAGGCTCGCGTCGTCCGTCGCCAGCCGGGTGGATACGCCCAATGCGGCCACTTCGGCCAGGCGCGCCGGGTCACGGTCCACCACCAGGATGTCGTAGTCGCCAGCCTGCTGCAGCAGCAGCGCCATGGCAAAGCCGATGTGGCCCGCGCCGAAGATGGTGATGGCACGACGGGCGGCGGTGCTGGAAGTGGTGGAAAGGATGGTCATGGCGGTGCTCCCGGTGGTGCCCACCGCGTGAAGCGGTGAGAGGTGTTGCAGATGCCTTGATGCTAGGCAAGGGCGCTGTCAATGTGTAGTGCTTATATCGTCGAAAACTGCTCTTTGTTTTTTCATAACGGCGAATATGATGGACGTTATGACTTTCTGGAGAAATTGCCCATGACCCAGGCCCTGGACGACACCGACCGCCAGCTGCTGAGCCTGCTCCAGGCCAACGCCCGCGAGGGCACGGCCACGCTGGCGCGCAAGCTGGGGCTGGCCCGCACCACCGTGGTGGCGCGCATTGCACGGCTGGAGCGCTCGGGCGTGGTCGCGGGGTACGGCGTGCGGCTGGGGGCCCGGCTCGATGCCACCACCGTGCGCGCGTGGTGCTCCATCAGCGTGTTGCCCAAAACAGCGCCCGCCGTGTTGCGCGCGCTAGAGGCCATGGCCGAGGTCGAAGAGGTATCCGCCGTGAGCGGGCCGTTTGACTACCTGGTGTTCCTGCGCTGCACGAGCCATGAGCAGCTCGACACCCTGCTCGACAAGGTGGGCCAGCTCGACGGCGTGCACCAGACGCAGACCAGCATCGTGCTCAGCCGCAAGATCGACCGGCGCAGTGTGGGGGTGTGACGGCGGCTGCCGCCAGCGCATTCACTTCAATTTTCATAGCTGCCAGCGCTTTATGGATAAGCGCCAGAGGCCCATTTCATTGAAAAACCTTGGCAGGCAAACTCAGGCGTCGAACTGCGCCGGGTTCTTGCCCTGGATGGGCGCGTAGAACGCCTTGATGCTCGCCAGGTCGCGTTCCACATCGCCCGTGGGCTCGAACACAGGCCCCAGGCCTCCCACCTTGCGGCCGTAGTCCACGAAAGCCAGCACGATGGGTACGCCCGCCTGCTGGGCGATGTAATAGAACCCCGTCTTCCAGTGCCGCGTCTTGCCGCGCGTGCCCTCGGGCGGCACGATCAGCTGCATGGGGCCGTCCGCGTCCCGCATGGCCTGGGCCGAGCTGGCCACCAGGTTGTTCGCCTGCTCCCGGTTCACCGGAATCCCGCCCAGCCAGCGCATCACGCCGCCAAACGGCGCCCTGAACAGGCTCTGCTTGCCCATCCAGTACACCCGCAGGCGCAGCGAAAACGCCAGCATCAGCGTGTACGGCAGATCCCAGTTGCTGGTGTGGGGGGCGGCGATCAGCACGCTCTTGGCGGCGTGGGCGGGCAAGGCTCCCTCCACCTTCCAGCCCGTCAGGCGCAGGGTGGCGCGCGAGAAGGCGCGCAGCAGCGTGTTGACAACCGGCGTGTCAAAAATCGTGTGGTGCATGGGGAAACAGGGGCAGGCGGCGCCCGCGCGGAAGGCGGCTGCAAGGCAGCCAGCCACCCGGCAGGCATGGGGCAGGAACATCAAAAAGCGCCGCGAGTATCGCCGATGCGGCCTTGGCCCCGCCTTGCGGCAGGACAAGGCTTGGCGCCTGTCGCCACGGCGGGGACGCGGGGCGCTTTCATTTTGATAGCGGCAAGCGCTTGTGGATCAAGCGGCAGCGTCCTTTTTTTCTCATGACCACGGGCTGGCGCGGATCGTTGGCCAATGGGATAATCACGGCCCTCCCCTGCAGCCTCCGTCGCCCGCCCCGTCCGGGCGTGCCGCTGCGGGCCTTTCCCCCGTTCTCCTTGCCTGTTTGCCTGCTGTGGAATCCCCCGCTTTGAGCCCCTGGCGCATGTCCGTCGCGCCGATGATGGATTGGACCGACCGCCATTGCCGCTACTTTCACCGCCTGCTGACGCGCCAGACCTTGCTGTACACCGAAATGGTGAATGCGGGCGCGATCATCCACGGCGGCACCGAGCGCCACCTGCGCTTCAACACGGAAGAGCATCCCGTGGCCCTGCAGCTGGGCGGCAATGAACCCGACAAGCTGGCCCAGGCCGCGCGGCTGGGTGAGGAATGGGGCTATGACGAGATCAACCTGAACTGCGGCTGCCCCAGCGACCGGGTGCAGCGCGGCGCGTTTGGCGCCAGCCTGATGAAGGCGCCGCAGCTGGTGGCCGACTGCGTGAAGGCCATGAAGGACGTGGTGGCCGTGCCCGTGACGGTCAAGCACCGCATCGGCATCGACAAGCAGGAAGACTACGGCTTCGTGCGCGACTTCATCGGCACGGTGGCCGAGGCGGGCTGCACCGTGTTCATCGTGCACGCGCGCAACGCGTGGCTGCAGGGCCTGTCTCCGAAGGAGAACCGCGACATCCCGCCCCTGCGCTACGAGGTGGTGCACCAGCTCAAGGCCGAGTTCCCGCAGTTCACGATCGCCATCAATGGCGGTATCCAGGCCGACGAGGTGGTGCTGCAGCAGCTCGAACACCTCGACGGCGTGATGATCGGCCGCGAGGCGTACCACAACCCCTGGTGGATGGCGCGCTGGGATCAGCTCTACTACGGCAGTCAGGGTGGCACGCCCTGCCCCCTGACCCGCGAAGAGGTCGAGCTGGCCATGGTCGAATACATGGAGCGCGAGGCCGCACAGCATGGCACGCCCTGGCCCCACATCGCCCGCCACATGCTGGGCCTGCGCCACAGCCTGCCGGGCGCCCGCGTCTGGCGCCAGGTGTGGAGCAACCACCTGCTCAAGGACCGCCCCGCGCGGGAAGTGCATGCGCTCGCGATGCAGTCGTATGCGCCGTCCGCTGCCGCACAAGCGGTGGCATAGCGCGGTTCACGCCCGCGGCGCCTGTCTGGCCAGCCAGGTGTCCAGAGGCTCTGGCCTCCCGAACAGATAGCCCTGCAGGCAGTCGCACTGGCTGTCGGCCAGGAAGTCCGCCTGGGCGCGGGTTTCCACGCCCTCCGCCACCACGCGCAGGCGCAGGTGGCGGGCCACGGAAATGATGGACTGCACGATGGCGGTGTCGTCCGGGTCGTCGGGCGTGTCCTGCACGAAGCTCCTGTCGATCTTGAGTTCGTACAGCGGCAGCCGCTTGAGGTAGGCCAGGCTGGAGTAGCCCGTGCCAAAGTCGTCGATGGAAAAGCGCACGCCCAGCCGCACGATCTCGGTCATGCGGGCAATGGTGTCGTCCAGGTTCTCGATGAGAAGGCTTTCCGTGACCTCCAGGATGAGGTTCGCCGGCAGGGCGCCGGTGCGGGCCAGCACATGGCGGATGCGCTCCACGAAATCGTCCTGGCGGAACTGCCGCTGGCTCACGTTGACCGACAGCGACAGGCTGTGCCCCGCCGCCTGCAGGCGCGCCAGGGTTTCGCAGGCCTGCTGGATCATCCAGTCCCCCATGCGCAGGATGAGCCCCGAACTTTCGGCGATGGGGATGAAGCGGCTGGGCGGCACGGCGCCGCGCTCGGGGTGGTCCCAGCGCATCAGCAACTCGCCGCCGACCACCGTCCCGGCCGCATCCACCTGGTTTTGCACGAAAGCGGCCAGCTGCCCTTCCGCGTGGGCCTGCTTGAGGTCCTGCTCCAGGGCCAGGCGCTCCTGCACGTCGGACTGCATCGCAGCCTCGTAAAAGCGGACGCGGTTGCGGCCCAGGTCCTTGGCGCGGTACATGGCCGTGTCGGCCTCGCGCAGCAGGTCCTCCACGCCCTCGTCCCGCTGGGGAAACAGCGTGATGCCGATGCTGCCGGTGCTGCTGTAAAGATGGGTGTCGATGGTGTAGGGAGCCTCCAGCGCCAGCCGCATCTCCTCGGCCATCTGCAGGGCGGCCCGGCCGGCGGATTCCATGTCGGAGGCCAGGTTGTGCACGAGCACCACGAACTCGTCCCCGCCCAGGCGCGCTACCGTATCCCCGGGGCGCAGCCGCTGCACGAGGCGGTCGGCCACCTGCATCAGCAAGGCATCGCCCAGCGTGTGGCCGCGCGCGTCGTTGATCTGCTTGAAGTTGTCCAGGTCGATGTAGAGCACCGCGCCGACCTGGGCCGCTTTGCGGGCACTGCGCAGCGCCTGTTCCATGCGGTCGAGCAGCATGCGCCGGTTGGGCAGGCCGGTGAGTCCGTCGAAGTAGGCGAGCTGATGGGTGCGCGCCTCGGCCAGCTTGCGTTCGGTGATGTCGCGCGACAAGGCGATGAACCGTGGCCCGTCGCCCGGCGCCGCGCTTTCCTTGCGCGCAATGGACAGCTCGAACCAGTGCGTGGTGCCATCGAGTTCCAGCCGGTACTGCTGGCCGGTGGAATAGCCGGTGCGGTGCGCCTCCTGCAGCGCGGCATGGCAGCCAGCGGCCGCCTCGGGGGGCACCACGTCCGTCACGAGCCGGCCAAGGAACATCTCGGGCGGCAGCGCCAGCAGCTCGGAGCGCGCCGACCGGTAGTGGTGGATGCGGCCGTCCAGCCCCAGTTCAAAGAGCAGGTCGGGAATCGCGTTGAGGGTGCTTTCCAGGTCGTCGCGCGTGGCCCGCAGCGCGGCCGTCATGTCCAGCGCCAGCGCCACCGCCCTCTCGCGCCCCGTGGCCAGCAGCCACGTGAACCACGCCAGCAGCAGGCTCAATGCCGTGCCCATCACGGCCACGGGCAGGTGGCTGTTGTCCTCGTGACGCAGCTCGAACGCGGGCAGTGGCGACATCTGCAAGGTCCAGCGCCGCCCGCCAAACTTCAGCTCCCGGGTGGCCTGAAGCCCTGGGGCTTCCGCGGCGGGGGCCTGCGCCGCGGGCTCGGTGTTGGTGAACAGGCGCGTGCCGGATGCCGTGGGGCCCGGCACCATGCCGTCGAGGATCTGAAACCCGATGTCCGAATCGAACTCCCTGGCCATGCCGCGGACCACATCGGCAATGCGAAAAGTGGCGCTGACCCAGCCCACCAGTCCCGCACGCCGGCCATCGCCCGACCGCATGTCGGCCACGGTATCGTGCAAAGGCAGGTACATCGCCAGACTTGGCTCGCTGTCCGGGCGAAGCGCCAGCGGGCCGGACAGCGCCAATTCGCCCGTGAGGCGGGCCCTGTCGAGCGCCTCCCTGGCGGCGGGAACCGTCAAGGTGTCGAAACCCAGGGTGTCGAGGTTGCCACCTTCCAGCGGCTCGACATGGGTGATGGGCGCGTAGAGGGGCCGCGCTCCTGCGGGCCGCACGCTGTAGCCCGGAAAACCGCGCGTGCGCATGTCGTGGGTGTGCGCTTCAAGGGCCGAGGCGGGCAACTGCAGGATGAGCGCGATGCCCTGCAGGCCGGGCCGGGTCTCCTGCAGCTGCAGCGCGCCCACATAGGCTTGAAACTCTTCACGGTCAATGCGCTCCGACCCTTCGAAGTACCCCTTGACCCCGCGCAGCACCACCTCGTACGTCGCGAGGCGGTCCGCAAGGTTGTAGGCGATGTGGTCAGCCGCCACCTGGAAATTCTGCTCGCGCTTGGCCCGCGCGCCGCGCTCCTCGCTCTGCCAGTACAAAAAGGTCAACCCCAGCATGAGTGCCGCGACCAGGGGTGGCAGCACCACGGCCAGCCACCGCTGGCTGGCGGCGCCGTCCAGGCGCGAAGCCTCGCGCACGCCATCAGCCGCCGCAGGCGGGCCCCCTGGGGGATGCGGCGGCCGGGTCATGGCTTTCCTGGCCTTGCCGGGAAGGGCGTGGAGGACGGCGGATGGGACAAGGCGTGCGGGTTCCCTTGGACAGGTGGGGACAGATCGGCACCATTATCGGCCCCGGCCCCCCGCGGCAAAGAGGCAGGGGCGTCCCCACGGGCTTTCCGTACATCCTGCATCAGGCTCCGGCGCCGTGGCGGATATGCTTGCATGGACAGGCGCTACGCCAGCCCACCGATCCGAACCCACCCAGAACGCAGAGACACGGCATGCCATCCCTTGATTTCGACCTGGAGGAATCCCATTTCCGCGCGTTCTACGCGCAGCAGTCCGCCGCGCTGGAGGCGGCCTGCGCAGCCCTCACGGGCATGGTCGCGGCCGTGGTCACGCGTGCGGGAGGCGTGGACATCGCCAAGGTGGAAGGCCGGGTGAAGGAGGTGGATGAATGCATCCGCAAGTTCGTGCGCAAATATCGTCCGTCGCTGGAAGAAAGCAACACGGCCTACGAGATCCAGGGCTACATCACGGACCTGGTCGGCGTGCGCGTGGTGTGCCTCTATGAGGATGAACTGGAGAAGATCGCCCAGATCGTGCGTTCGCACTTCGCGGTGATCGATGTCACGGACAAGGTGACGGCGGTGGAAAGCACCGAGGCATCGTTTGGCTACAAGGGCCTGCACCTGGACCTCAAGCTGAGCACCGCCGAACGCGGCTTGCCCGAGCACGCGGCCTACGCCCACCTGCCCTTCGAGCTGCAAGTGCGCACCATCATCCAGGACTCCTGGAGCGTGCTGGACCACCGGATCAAGTACAAGAAGTCCATTCCCGGCCAGCTCAAGCGGCGCATCAATGTGCTGTCTGCCCTGTTCGAGCTGGCCGACCGCGAGTTCCGCCAGATCCGCGATGCCACGGCCGCGGAACTGCTCCAGGCGCCCGACGAGACGGAAGAACCCCTCGCCGATGCCGCACCCGACGACAGCAACCCGCAGGCTCCCAGCAAGACACCGGCGCCCAGCAGCGAGCTCAACGCGTTCACCTTCCTCAAGATCGCGACGCACTTCTTCAAGGACTTCGAGTTCGAGCCGTCCAAGGTGGACGGTTTCGTGGATGACATCCAGGTCTGGTCTCCCGGCATGACACGGGCACGCTTCAACGCGCTGATGCGCGAGACCGTGGGCGTGGTCAAGCGCTACAAGCAGCATTTTGAAGAGCAGAACCCCCAGGCGAGCTTCAACCCCTACACCGTGATCCGGCACTGCCTGTACCTGAGTAACAAGGCGGCGTTCCGCCCGGCATTGCGCAACTCGGCGCGCGAATCCTTTGAAGCGTGGCTGCAGGAGCACGCGGAGCCCAGGCCGCAATAGTCTGCGAAAGGCATTCCACGGCCTCTCTCATTACCTTCTTTGCTATTGGGTTTGTAGCAAGGCGGGCTTGGGGCATCCGGCAGGAGCGGGACGTGCGCTGAACACCCCTCGCCTGTCGCATAGGTGACTGGTCATTGGTGGTTTTCCTCCATGCGCTTGTTACCAAGTGCTGCTATATTGCACTGCAACAAAACGGAGTTTCGCCCATGCTGTATCACATCTACGAAACCCAGCGCTCGCTGATGGAGCCATTTACCGATTTCGCACAGGCCGCTGCCAAGCTGTTCAGCAACCCCATGTCGCCGTTCAGCGAAAGCCCGTTGGCGCAGCGCATGTCCGCAGGCTACGAACTGCTGTACCGCCTGGGCAAGGACTACGAAAAGCCGGCGTTCGAGATCCACTCCGTGGATGTGGATGGCGTGGGCGTGGCGGTGCATGAACGCATCGAGATGGACAAGCCGTTCTGCGAGCTGCGCCGCTTCAAGCGGTTCTCGGACGACCCCGCGACCCTGACCAAGCTCAAGGCCCAGCCCGTGGTGCTGATCGTGGCTCCCTTGTCGGGCCACTACGCCACCTTGCTGCGCGACACCGTGCGCACCATGCTCAAGGACCACAAGGTCTACATCACCGACTGGAAGAATGCCCGCCTGGTGCCCCTGGCCGATGGCGAATTCCACCTCGACGACTATGTGAACTACGTGCAGGAATTCATCCGCCACCTGCAGGGCGTCTATGGCAATTGCCATGTGATCAGCGTCTGCCAGCCCACGGTGCCGGTGCTGGCTGCCGTGTCGCTGATGGCCAGCCGGGGTGAAACCACGCCGCTGAGCATGACCATGATGGGGGGGCCGATCGACGCCCGCAAGTCGCCCACGGCCGTCAACAACCTGGCAACGAACCGCAGCTTCGAATGGTTCGAGAACAACGTGATCTACCGCGTGCCAGAGAACTTCCCCGGCGCAGGGCGGCGTGTGTACCCCGGCTTCTTGCAGTACACCGGCTTCGTGGCCATGAACCCTGACCGCCACGCCAGCAGCCACTACGATTACTTCAAGGACCTGATCAAGGGCGACGACGCCAGCGTCGAGGCCCACCGCAAGTTCTACGACGAATACAACGCCGTGCTCGACATGGACGCGGACTACTACCTGGAAACCATCCAGACCGTGTTCCAGGACTACAAGCTGGTGAACGGCACCTGGGACGTACGCTCCCCCGAAGGCAAGATCGAGCGCGTGCGCCCGCAGGACATCAAGACCACCGCGCTGTTCACCGTCGAGGGCGAACTCGACGATATTTCAGGTTCGGGGCAGACCGAGGCCGCGCATGACCTGTGCAGCGGCATCGTGCGCAAGGAGCAGCGCCACCTGGAAGCCAAGGGTGCAGGCCATTACGGCATCTTCAGCGGCCGGCGCTGGCGCGAAGTGGTGTACCCGCAGGTGCGCGCCTTCATCCTCCAGCATGAACAGCCCCAGAAAAAGGCCGCGGTACCCGTGACGGAAACCCCGGACGACAACCCCCCCAGCCTGGCGCCAAAAAAGGTCGCGGCCCCCAAGGCCGCCGCCAGGACGGCTGTGAAAGCCGCAGCGCCCGTGGCCACCCGCTGGGTGGCCCCCGCTGGCAACCGCACCAAGCCCACGGGAGCGGCGGCGCCCGCCGAGGCAGACCCGGTCGCGGCGGCCAAGGCGACCGTCAGCGCCGCAACGCCATCCCGCACCCGCCGCAGCGCGGCCCGCAAGGCTTGAGCGTACCGCCGCACATTCCCAGCCCTCCCCCCGCAGCACCGTCAGCGCTTGCGGTGCGGATTGACGCGGCATTGCCCCAGACGCAATGCACGCGCTGCGGCTACCCGGATTGCGCGGCATACGCCCACGCCATTGCGGAGCATGGCGTCCCCATCAACCAGTGCCCTCCCGGCGGGGCCGAGGGCATTGCCCGCCTCGCCGCCATCACCGGGCAGCCGGTCTTGCCGCTGAGCGCCGAGCATGGCACGGAGGCCCCGCGCGCCGTGGTTTTCATCGACGAGGCGTGGTGCATAGGCTGCACGCTGTGCATCAAGGCCTGCCCGACCGACGCCATCGTGGGTACCCACAAGAAAATGCACACGGTCATTGAGCCTTACTGCACCGGCTGCGAACTGTGCGTGCCTGTGTGTCCGGTGGATTGCATCCACATGGAAAACATCAGCGGTGCCGCCACTGGCTGGTCCGCCTGGTCCGCGCCGCTGGCCCAGCAGGCACGCCAGCGCTATCAGGCGCACCGCGAACGCCTGCCCCTGGAGGCGGTGGTGGAAGACAAGGATTTTCCCGAGATCAACGGGGCTGCCATGCCCACCATAGCCTCGGCAGACCACAATCCGTCCACCTCTCTCATCCGAGGCGAAGAGGACAAGGCCCAGGCACTGCGCCAGGCCGCCATTGCCGCCGCGCTGGAACGTGCCCGCCAGCGGCGCGCCCAAAACCCGCGCTAGACGCACAAGGCAGTGAGGAGGCCTCCGCCCTTCCTTCTGCCTTCTGCACAGAAGCCCGCCAGGTGTGCTCAGCGCGCCGCCAGCGCCTTGTACACCCCACACCCCACATACAGATCTCCCACGCGGCTGACATAGGACATCTTTGTCTGCACCGCGCCGGTGGAGGGGTTGGTGATGTTGTACTCCACCCAGCCCGGGGCATGGTCGGCCTGGCCGACAATATCGCTCACGAGGCGGTCCCCCGCGATGCCCGGGATGTCCTGTACGCGTGTGCCCACCTTGGCGGTGTTGCCACCAAAGGCAAGATAGGTGCCGGCGGTATCCAGCACGAACACATACATGTCCCGGTCGTGGTATGGCTGGCTCTTGTCGGTAATGCTGCGCAGGAACTGGTCGCGCGAAGTGCTCTTGTGCAATGCCACTGCCCTGCTCACCAGCGCCACGGCCTCCTCGGCGGTGCCCTGCTGCAGGCGAAATGCCGACACCGCGCGCGACAACGTGGATGCCCGGCTCTCCAGGGCTTCGGCCTGTTGCACGGCATGGCCCACCATCTGGGCGTTGTGCTGGGTGATCTGGTCCAGTTGCTGCACGGCGGCACTGACCTCGCGCAGGCCCGTGCTCTGCTCGGTGCTCGACCCGGAGATCTCGGACATGCTGGCCGCCACGCTGCGAATACCTCCCGCCATGTCGGAGATGCCCTCCCCGGCCGAACGGATCAGGCCTGCGCTGGTCTCGACCTGGCTGACCGAGGCGCCGATCAGCTCGCGGATTTCGTGCGCCGCATCGCTGGACCGCTTGGCCAGCGTGCGCACCTCCGCGGCCACCACGGCAAACCCGCGGCCCTGCTCGCCCGCCCGTGCGGCCTCGACGGCGGCGTTCAGGGCCAGGATGTTGGTCTGAAATGCAATGCTGTCGATGACGCCGATGATTTCGGTCATGCGCCGCGCCCCTTGCTGGATGGCCTCGACCGATTGAACGGCACGTGCCATGGCTTGCGCGCCCGCATCGGCCGCGCTGCGCACCTGGGCGGCCCGCGCGTCGGCACTCTGGGCCGTCTGTGCGTTGTTCTGCACGGCGGACGACAACTGTTCCACGCTGGCCGCTGTCTGTTCCAGATTGGCCGCCTGCTGCTCGGTGCGGTCGGCCAGGGACCGGTTGCCCTCGGCCAGGCTCTGGCCCGCATGGGCCACCAGCGCCGCGTTGCTGCGGATGTCGGCCACCATGGAGGAGAGCGTGATCACCATGCGGTCGAGCGACTTCGCCATCTCTGCGACCTCATCGTGCCCATGGTCGCCGCGGGCCTGTGCGCGCAGATCCCCGCCCTGGGTCAGCTCGATGGTCCGCGCCAGCCCGGCGAGGTCGCTCGAGAGGCTGATGTAGAGCGCCAGCAGGGCATAGGCCACCGCTCCGGCACCCAGCGCGAACAACCACCAGGGCGATCCCCATGCCGCGATGGCGAGCGCGGCCGCCACCAGGAAACCCAGCGAGAGCAGTTTGCCAGGCAGATGCCACCTGCGCATCCACCAAAGTCCCGGACGCAGCGGTAGGAATCCTGACATCATGTCTCCTCTTGTCGTTCTTGCAACTGGCGCGAATCCTAGGGGCCGGCACTTACGGCGGATTGACAGACCGGGTGCAGGGGGCCTGCCGGGGCGCCGCCCACCCGGGCCCGCAGCCCGCGCATGCTGCGGCAATGGACCGGGCCCCATCGCCCATAATGGCGCCCCATGAATCCCCTGCTTTCCCATCTCCAGCCCTACCCTTTCGAGCGGCTGCGGCAGCTATTCGCGGGGGTGGCTCCCCCGGCAGCCTACAGTCCCATCAGCCTGGGCATGGGCGAGCCACGCCATCCTACACCGCAGTTCATCAAAGATGCACTTAGTAACAACCTCAGTGGGCTGGCGAGCTACCCGGCCACGGCGGGAGAGCCGGCTCTGCGCGAGGCCTTCACCCGATGGCTGAATCAGCGGTATGCGATCACCCTGGACCCCGCGACCCAGGTCCTGCCCGTGAACGGTTCGCGGGAAGCGCTTTTCTCGTTTGCGCAGACCGTCATCGACCCTTCACAGGGCCAGCCGCTGGTGGTCTGCCCCAATCCGTTCTATCAGATCTACGAAGGCGCCGCGCTGCTGGCGGGCGCCACCCCCTACTACGCGGCCAGCGATCCGGCGCGCAACTTCGCGGTGGATTGGGACGCCGTGCCGGAAACGGTGTGGCAGCGGACCCAGCTGCTTTTTGTGTGCTCACCCGGCAACCCCACCGGCGCGGTCATGCCGCTCGGCGAATGGAAGAAGCTCTTTGAACTGAGCGACCGCTATGGTTTTGTCATTGCCTCGGACGAGTGCTACAGCGAGATCTACTTCCGCGACGAACCTCCATTGGGCGGCCTGCAAGCCGCAGACCAGCTGGGCCGCGGCGGCTACAGGAACCTCATTTCCTTCACCAGCCTCTCCAAGCGCAGCAACGTGCCCGGCATGCGCAGCGGCTTCGTGGCGGGTGACGCGGCCCTCATCAAGGCGTTCCTGCTGTACCGCACCTACCATGGCAGCGCCATGAGCCCCATCGTGCAGGCGGCCAGCATTGCCGCCTGGGGCGATGAACAGCACGTGGTGGAGAACCGCGCGCGCTACCGCAAGAAATTCGCCCAGGTCACGCCCTTGCTCGCCGGCGTCATGGAAGTCGCCCTGCCGGATGCCGGCTTCTACCTGTGGGCCAAGGTGCCCGAAGCCCTGGGCATGGACGACGCCGAGTTCGCGCGCGCCCTCTTGGCTCAATACAATGTCACCGTGCTCCCCGGCAGCTACCTGGCCCGCGAGGCCCAGGGCAGCAACCCCGGCGCCCAGCGCGTGCGCATGGCCCTGGTGGCCGAAACCGAAGAATGCGTGGAAGCCGCGCTGCGCATCGTGCAATTCATCCAATCCCGTACTGCCTGATCTGATCGACAACGACATGACCCAACAACTCCAAACCCTCATCGACAACGCCTGGGACAACCGCGCCAGCCTCTCGCCCTCCGCCGCCCCCAAGGAAATCCAGGACGCTGTCGAGCACGTGATCGCCGAGTTGAACAACGGCAAGCTGCGCGTGGCCACGCGCGAAGGCGTGGGCCAGTGGATCGTGCACCAGTGGATCAAGAAGGCCGTGCTGCTGTCGTTCCGCCTCAAGGACAACGAAGTGGTCAAGGCCGGCGACCTGGGCTTCTACGACAAGGTGCAGACGAAATTCGCCCACCTCTCTGAAGAAGAGATGAAAGCCACGGGCGTGCGCGTGGTGCCCCCCGCCGTGGCGCGCCGCGGCAGCTTCATCGCCAAGGGCGCGATCCTGATGCCGTCGTACGTGAACATCGGCGCCTACGTGGGCGAAGGCACCATGGTCGACACCTGGGCCACCGTGGGCTCGTGCGCGCAGATCGGCGCCAACGTGCATCTGTCGGGCGGCGTGGGCATCGGCGGCGTGCTGGAGCCGCTGCAGGCCGGCCCCACCATCATCGAAGACAACTGCTTCATCGGCGCGCGCTCCGAAGTCGTCGAAGGCGTGGTGGTGGAAGAAAATTCGGTGCTGGGCATGGGCGTGTACCTGGGCCAGAGCACCCCCATCTTCAACCGCGCCACGGGCGAGATCAGCTATGGCCGCGTGCCCTCTGGCTCGGTGGTGGTCAGCGGCAACCTGCCCAAGACGGCCGCCAACGGCGCGCCCTACAGCATGTACGCCGCCATCATCGTCAAGCAGGTGGACGCGCAGACGCGCTCCAAGACCAGCATCAACGACCTGCTGCGCGACTGATCGCGGCTGACCGGCCCCGCACCTGACCGGCACGATCAGCGCCACCCTAGACAAAGACGACAAACAGAGGGACACCCCATGAGCACGATGGAACGGATTCTTCGCCTGATGGCCGAGAAAAAAGCCTCCGACGTCTATTTGTCGGCCAATGCGCCGGCGCTGATCAAGATCAACGGCGAGTGCGTGCCGATCAACAACCAGATCCTGCCGCCGGATGCTCCGCGCAACCTGCTCTCCGAAGTGGTCCCTCCGGACCGCATCGAAGAGCTGGAAGAAACCGGCGAGCTCAACATGGGCGTGCCACTCAGCGGCGTGGGGCGTTTTCGCGTCAGCGCCATGCGCCAGCGGGGCAGCTATGCGGTGGTGATCCGCTTCATCTCGCAGCAGATCCCGGAATTCAGTTCCCTGGGCCTGCCTCCCGTGCTGCGCGAGCTGATCATGGAAAAGCGCGGCCTCATCCTGGTGGTGGGCGCCACGGGCTCGGGCAAGAGCACCACGCTCGCTTCCATGATCGACACCCGCAACGAAGCGCTGACCGGCCACATCCTCACCATCGAGGATCCGGTCGAGTACCAGTTCAAGAACAAGAAATCCATCGTCAACCAGCGCGAGATCGGCAGCGACACGCAGTCGCTGCAGACGGCCCTGAAGAACGCGCTGCGCCAGGCGCCCGACGTGATCCTGATCGGGGAAATCCGCGACCGCGAAACCATGTCCGCCGCCATTGCGTATGCGCAATCGGGCCACCTGTGCCTGGCCACGCTGCACGGCAACAACAGCTACCACGCACTCAACCGGATTCTGTCGTTCTATCCCGTGGAAGTGCGGCCCACCATGCTGGGCGACCTGGCTTCCGCGCTCAAGGCCGTGGTGTCGCAGCGCCTGGTCCGCAAATCGGACGGCGGCCGCGTCCCCGCGGTGGAAGTGATGCTCAATTCCAAGCTGGTGTCCGAGCTGGTGGAGAAAGGCGATTTCTCCGGCGTGAAGGAAGCGATGGAGAAATCCATGGCGGAAGGTTCGCAGACCTTTGAGGAAGCGCTGGCGCACCTGATCATGGAATCCAAGATCGACCGCAAGGAAGGCCTGGCGTACGCGGATTCCCCCACCAACCTCATGTGGCGCCTGCAGAACGACTTCTCCCTGGCGGCCAATGCGGCCAAGGCCCAGAAAGAAGCGCGGGATACCCCGGACGACCAGCCTTCGTTCACCGAGATCGTTTTGGACGTGAAACCGGCTGCATGATCCCTCCTGAGTCGCCTTCGGCGCACTGCCCCCGGGGTGACGGCGCCCTGGCTGCGGCGCGTGCCCGGCGCCACACGCCCGGGCCGGGCCCGTGTCTGACGCGGCGTCTGGGACAATCGACTATTTAAACGCCCCCTGTCTTACCCACCCCTTCCCATGTCCCGCACACTGCATCTGGCCGAACAGCTCATCGCCCTGCCCTCCATCACCCCCGAGGACGCGGGCTGCCTTGACGTGCTGGCGGCCCGCCTGGCCGCGCTGGGATTCGTGTGCGAACGGCTGGACAGCGGCCCGGCGGATTTCCGCGTCAGCAATTTGTGGGCAAAACGGGCTGCAGCCCAGTCTGGAAAAGCGCCATCAGCTATTAAAACAATAGTATTCGCAGGCCACACCGATGTGGTGCCCACGGGGCCGCTGGCGCAGTGGAGCAGCGATCCCTTCGTCCCCACCCACCGTGGCGGCAAGCTCTACGGCCGGGGCGCCAGCGACATGAAGACTTCCATCGCCGCGTTCGTCGTGGCGGTCGAGGAATTCCTGGCGCACACGCCAGAGCCCCTGGTCCAGCTCGCCTTCCTGCTCACCAGCGATGAGGAAGGCCCGTCGGTGGACGGCACCAAGGTCGTGGTCGAGCAGCTCAAGGCGCGCGGCGAGCAACTGGACTACTGCATCGTCGGCGAGCCCACGTCGGTCGAACGCACCGGCGACATGATCAAGAACGGCCGGCGCGGCACGCTCAGCGGCAAGCTCACCGTGCGGGGCATCCAGGGCCACATCGCCTACCCGCAACTGGCGCGCAACCCCATCCACCAGGCGCTGCCTGCCCTGGCCGAACTGGCCTCGACGGTGTGGGACCAGGGCAATGCCTTCTTCCCGCCCACCAGCTGGCAGATCAGCAACATGCATGGCGGTACGGGCGCCACCAACATCATCCCGGGGGACGTGGTGGTGGACTTCAATTTCCGCTTCTCCACCGAATCCACGGCGGAAGGCCTCAAGCAGCGCGTGCACTCCGTGCTCGACCGCCACGGGCTGGAGTACGACCTGCGCTGGACGCTGGGCGGACAGCCTTTTCTCACCACGCCGGGTGAACTGGTGGACGCCGTGCAACAGGCCATCGCGGCGGAGACCGGCCTCACGACCGAGCTCTCCACCACGGGTGGCACCAGCGATGGCCGCTTCATCGCGCAGGTCTGCCCCCAGGTGATCGAACTGGGCCCGCCCAACGCCAGCATCCACAAGATCGACGAACACGTGGTGGTGGCCGACATCGAGCCGCTCAAGAATATCTACCGCCGCACACTGGAAAACCTGCATGCGCAGGCGCTGGCAGCCCCCAAGGCCGCCCCGGCGGTGCGTGCATGAGCACGGCGGCACCCCACGCAATGGCGGGCACCACGGTCGGCGCGCTCGTCGAATCGGGTAGCCGGCAACTGGCCGAAGCTGGCGTTTCCTTTGGCCATGGCACCACGAACGCCCACGATGAAGCCGCCTGGCTCGTGCTGTGGCGCCTGGGCCTGCCGCTGGACAGCGACCTGTCGGACGCGCCCGATTCCCTGAGAAACCAGTCTGTCGCACCCGAGCAGGTCGCCCTGGTGGCCACCCTTTTCGAAGAACGCGTCCGCACGCGCAAGCCCGCCGCCTACCTTACGCAGGAGGCCTGGCTCCAGGGCGTGCCGTTCTATGTGGACGAACGCGCCATCGTCCCGCGCAGCTTCATCGCCGAGCTGCTTGTCGACGGCGGCGCGGACGAGTACCTGAGCGACCACACCCACCGGGTGCTGGACCTGTGCACGGGCAACGGCAGCCTGGCCGTGCTGGCCGCCATGGCCTGGCCCGAGGTGTTGGTGACGGGTGCCGACATCTCGCCCGACGCCCTGGCCGTGGCCCGGATCAACGTGGACAAGCACGGCCTGCAGGACCGCATCCAGCTGCAGCTCTCCGACGGCCTTCAGGCCCTTCCCGGCCCATGGGACCTGATCCTGTGCAACCCGCCCTACGTGAATGCGGCCAGCATGGCCACCTTGCCCGCCGAGTACCGCGCCGAGCCCGCACTCGCCCTGGCCGGCGGCAGTGATGGCATGGACTTCGTACGCCAGCTGTTTGCTGTCGCGCCCGCCTGCATGAGCGAGGATGCCGTGATCATTCTGGAGATCGGCAACGAGCGCGCCTACTTTGAAGCAGCCTTCCCCCAGTTGCCCGTGTTCTGGCTCGATACCAGCGCTGGCGAAGACCAGGTTTTGCTGGTGACCCGGCGGGCCCTGGCCGCCCAATCCCGTCTCGCGGCACAATAGAGGGTTGCGCGCCGCTGCCGCTTGCATCGGCTGCACCGATTGCAGCAGCGCTGGCCCCCTGCTTTTTCATGCCACCCGCCCAGCGCGGGTGCGCCTTTTTGTGAACTCCGGATGATCACCCTCAAGAACGTTACCTTGCGACGCGGCGCCAAAGTCGTGCTCGACAGCGTTTCCGCCACCATCAACCCCGGCGAGAACGTCGGACTCGTGGGCCGCAACGGCGCGGGCAAGTCCAGCCTGTTCGCGCTGCTCAGCGGCAAGCTCCATGAAGACGGTGGAGACTTCCACATCCCCGCGAGCTGGCGCATGGCCGAAGTCGCGCAGAACATGCCCGAGACGGACCAGTCCGCGACCGAGTTCGTGCTGGAAGGCGATACGCGGCTGGCCGAGGTCCAGCAGCAGCTGGTGGAGGCCGAGGCCAGCGACGACGGCATGGCCATTGCCCATGCGTATTCCGACCTGCACGACGCCGGCGCACACGACGCCGTGGCGCGCGCCCAGGCGCTGATCCTGGGCCTGGGCTTTCGCGTGAGCGAGCTGGAGCAGCCGGTCAACAGCTTTTCGGGCGGCTGGCGCATGCGCCTGCAGCTGGCGCGGGCCCTGATGTGCCCCAGCGACCTGCTGCTGCTGGACGAGCCCACCAACCACTTGGACCTGGACGCGCTGGTCTGGCTGGAAGCCTGGCTCAAGCGCTATGCGGGCACCATGATCGTGATCAGCCACGACCGGGAGTTCCTCGACGCCATCACCAACGTCACCCTGCAGATCCAGCAAGGCGAGTTGAACCGCTACGGCGGCAACTACAGCAAGTTCGAGGAATTGCGCGCCCAGCAACTCGAACTGCAACAGGCCAGCTTTGCCAAGCAGCAGGAGAAGATGGCCCACCTGCAGAAGTTCATCGACCGCTTCAAGGCAAAGGCCAGCAAGGCCAAGCAGGCGCAAAGCCGCGTCAAGCAACTCGAACGCATGGAGAAGATCGGGCCAGTGCTGGCCGAAGCGGACTTCACGTTCGAGTTCAAGGAGCCGGCCAACCTGCCCAATCCGATGCTGGCGATCAGCGACGCATCGTTCGGCTATGTGGATGACGAGGGCGCGGCCACCACCATTCTCAGGGGCGTGAACCGCTCGGTGCTGGCGGGCCAGCGCATCGGCATCCTGGGCGCCAACGGCCAGGGCAAATCCACCCTCGTCAAGACCATCGCCCGCACCATGAAACCCCTGGGCGGCAGCGTGACCGAGGGCAAGGGACTGAACATCGGCTACTTCGCCCAGCAGGAACTGGACGTGCTGCGCCCCGCGGAGAACCCGCTGGAGCACATGATCCGCCTGGCCAAGGAGCTGGGGCCCGATATCAAGCAACCGAGCCGCGAACAGGACCTGCGCAGCTACCTGGGCACGTTCAACTTCACAGGCGACATGGTCAAGCAGGCCGTGGGCACCATGAGCGGCGGCGAAAAGGCGCGGCTGGTGCTGGCGATGATCGTCTGGCAGCGCCCCAATCTGCTGCTGCTGGACGAGCCCACCAATCACCTCGACCTGGCAACCCGCGAAGCCCTGGCCATGGCGCTCAACGACTTCGATGGCACGGTCATGCTGGTCAGCCACGACCGTGCGCTGCTGCGCTCGGTCTGCGAGGACTTCTGGATGGTGGGCCGGGGCGTCGTGGGGCCTTTTGACGGCGATCTGGACGACTACCAGCGCTACCTGCTCGAGGAATCCAAACGCCTGCGCGAGGAGGCCCGCCTGGCCGAGCAGGCGCAGACATCCTCAGCGGCGAGCCAGGCACCACCCCCAGCCTCCGTGGCACCTTCGCCAGCGGTGGCACATCCCGCCCCCGCGACCGCCCCGGCCCCCACACCGGCCGCCGCCCCCACCCCTTCGCGCGATGGACGGGAGCAGCGCAAGCTCGATGCCCAGGTGCGTCAGCAGCAGGCGGAAAAAACCCGGCCCCTGAAAAAGGAGCTGGAACAAATCGACAAGCGCCTGGCCGCCCTGTCCACCGAGCGGGCCGCGTTGGAGCACAAGCTCACCCAGGCCCTTGCGCCGGCGGAGATCGCCGAGTGTGGCCGCAACCTCAAGGCAGGGAACGACGAGACAGCCAGGCTGGAGGAGCGTTGGCTGGAAATTTCTTCGGCCCTGGAAGAAATGTCGGCGTCGGCAGCGGGTTGAAAATGTAAATCCATGTAAGCCAAAAGACTCTATTTTTTGGCATTGGCGCATATCTGGAAAGCATTTAGTGCTTCATTTTTGATAGCGATTTACATTGTAAACAGACGGGCACTGGCGGTTGCATTTTTTTGCGAAACGCTGTCAACGGACTGTGGATTGGCTGCGTTGTTGGTACATCACAGGAGTTTTCAGCATGAATACCACCGCAATCTTGTCCGCCTGGCCCGAAGACGAACGCGACCGCAAGCGCGCTCCCGCCCGCCTCTGAAGGCGCCGCAGCCAGCGTTTCCCGCCCGAAGGCCCTCAAATGCCAGCCACCACCATGAAGCACGAACCATACCAACGTGTGGGCCATGCTTGCACCGGGTGGCGCATTTCATAGCCCCATCGAGGCAAGACGCCCGGCAGTCCTTCCCTCTTGCTCCTCCCCAACAAAAAACCCCGCACTGCGGGGTTTTTGTTCTTTGCGGCAAACAGCGGGCCCAGGCCATCAGCCCATGTGCAAGCCGCCATTGACCGAGAAGTCAGCCCCGGTGGCATAGCCCCCTTCTTCCGATGCCAGCCAGGCAATGATCGATGCGATTTCGCTGGGTTCGCCCAGGCGCTTGACGGGAACGGTCGCCACGATCTTTTCGAGCACGTCAGGGCGGATCGCCTTGACCATGTCCGTGCCGATGTAGCCAGGGCTCACGGTGTTGACCGTCACGCCCTTGGTGGCCAGTTCCTGCGCAAGGGCCATTGAAAACCCATGCATGCCCGCCTTGGCGGCCGAATAGTTCGTCTGGCCTGCCTGGCCCTTCTCGCCATTGACCGAGCTGATGTTGATGATGCGGCCCCAGCCCTTTTCCACCATGTCGGCCACCACCTGCTTGGTGACGTTGAACATGCTGTTCAGGTTGGTCTCGATCACCGCATCCCAGTCTTCGCGCGACATCTTGAGGAACATGCGGTCGCGCGTGATGCCCGCGTTGTTCACCAGCACGTCGATGTTGCCGTGTTCCGCCTTGGTCTTGCCAAAGGCCTCGACCGTGGAATCCCAATCGCCCACATTGCCCACTGACGCATGGAAGGTGTAGCCCAGGGCCTTTTGCTCACCCAGCCACTTGGCATGGTCGCGGGTCGGTCCGCAACCCGCAATGACCTTGAAGCCCTCCTTGTGCAGGCGCTGGCAAATGGCGGTTCCGATGCCGCCCATGCCGCCGGTGACGTATGCAACTTTCTGGCTCATGTGATTTCTCCTTGTTGATTGGTGATGCCTTCAGCGTCCACTCTACCCAAGAAATCGGACACTGCCGTGAAGGAAAACACTGAAGCCCTTTCCTTTTTGACAGATTGGCCTGCACCGCGGCCAGGACGCCCTGAATTCGGCGCGCGCTGCCACGCCTTGATACAAAAAAGGTCCACGGCCATACCGGCATGCGGACCGCAGCCTGACTAGCGTCCGGAAATAAAAAAAGCCGCGCGAACGCGGCCTCGGCCCGGGATCGGTGGAGGTTGCGCCGCATGGACTGCCGCGCCCCCCCTGGCGCCTCAGCGCTCCACCGCGAGCGATACGCCCATGCCTCCGCCAATGCACAGCGCGGCGAGCCCCTTCTTGGCGTCGCGGCGCTGCATTTCATGCAGCAGCGTCACGAGGATGCGGCAGCCGGACGCGCCGATGGGGTGGCCGATGGCGATGGCGCCGCCGTTCACATTGACCTTGGCCGGATCGATGGCCAGCTCCTTGTTCACGGCACAGGCCTGGGCGGCAAAGGCTTCGTTGAGTTCGAACAGGTCCACATCCGCGGCACTCCAGCCCGCGCGCTGCAGCGCCTTGCGCGATGCAGGCACAGGGCCCATGCCCATGGTGGCGGGGTCCAGACCGCTGGTGCCGAAGGCCGCGATGCGTGCCAGGGGCTTGAGACCCAGTGCGGCGGCCTTCTTGGCGCTCATCACGACCACGGCGGCCGCGCCGTCATTGAGACCCGAGGCATTCCCCGCCGTCACGCTCCCTGCCTTGTCGAACGCGGGGCGCAGGCCGGCCAGCGCTTCGGCATTGGTCTTGCGGTTGAGGTATTCGTCGGCATTGAAGACGATGGGGTCGCCTTTCTTCTGCGGCAGGCTCACGCCCACGATTTCGTCAGCGAACCTGCCGGCATCCTGCGCGGCAGCGGCCTTTTGCTGGCTCGCCAGCGCCAGGGCGTCCTGCATGTCGCGGGTGATGCCGTACTGCTTGGCCACGTTCTCGGCCGTGATGCCCATGTGGTACTGGTTGTAGACGTCCCACAGGCCATCGACGATCATCGAGTCGACCATCTTCCAGTCGCCCATGCGCTGGCCGTCGCGCGAACCGTTGAGCACGTGGGGCGACAGGCTCATGCTCTCCTGCCCGCCGGCCACGACGATCTCGCTGTCGCCCCATGCCACGGCCTGCGCCGCCAGCATCACGGCCTTGAGGCCCGAGCCGCACACGGCGTTGATGGTGAGCGCGGGGGTCTCCTTGGCCACACCGGCCTTCATGGAGGCCTGGCGCGCCGGGTTCTGGCCCACGCCCGCGGTCAGCACCTGGCCCATGATGACTTCACCAATCTGGTCGGACGAGAGGCCCGCGCGCGCGATGGCTTCGCGTATCACGATGGCGCCCAACTCGGTCGCGGGCGTCTTGGCCAGTGCGCCACCAAACTTGCCCACGGCGGTGCGGGCGGCCGAAACGATGACGATGTCTTCCATGGAATGTCCTTGTGGTTGGGGGTTGTTGCTTGGTAATTCTCGCAGCGCTGCGGATCAGTGCTTTTGCGTATCCGCCGGTGCCGGCGCTGCCCCGGCGCGGGGCGCCAGACAGGGGCCGCAATGGGGGGCGGCGCCGCCGTCCCTGATCGGCAATGCACGCCAGAGGCGACCCAGGGGCTTGCGCATGTCACGCCTTCTGCTTGACGTAGCTGCCCGGTGCCGGCTCGGTGGCCCTGAATTTCGTGCCCTTGCCGTAGGCCTTGGGGGCCGCGATCTGCTTGCCGGCATGGCCCTTGAGCCATCCGGACCAATCGGTCCACCAGCTGCCGGGGTGTTCGGTCGCGCCCTCCAGCCACGAGTCCAGCGTGGCGGGCAGCTTGCCGTCCGCGCGGATCCAGTGGCTGCGCTTGCCTTTGGCGGGGGGGTTGATGACGCCGGCGATGTGGCCCGAGGCCCCCATCACGAAGCGCTTCTTGCCAGGCAGCACCTGGGTGGATGCATAGGCGGCGTTGATGGGCACGATGTGGTCTTCGCGCGAGCCGTAGATGTACACCGGCAGCGTGAGGTTTCCAAGGTCCATCTTCTCGCCGCACACGGTGAGCCTGCCGGGCTTGACCAGGTTGTTCTCCAGATAGAAATTGCGCAGGTACCACGCGTAGAACGGCCCGGGCAGGTTGGTGCTGTCGCTGTTCCAGTACAGGAGATCGAACGGCGGCGGCGTCTCGCCCTTGAGGTAGTTGCCCACCACGTAGTTCCACACCAGGTCGTTGGGACGCAGGAAGCTGAAGGTCGATGCCAGGTCCTGCCCCTTCATCAGCCCGCCCTGCCCCATCTGCATCTCGCGGAACTTCACGAACGCCTCGTCGATGAACACATCCAGAATGCCGGTGTCCGTGAAGTCGATCAGGGTGGTGAGGAACGTGGCGCTGGCCACGGGCTCGTCGCCCCGCGCCGCCAGCACGGCCAGCGCATTGCTCAGGATGGTGCCGCCCACGCAGAAGCCCAGCGCGTTGATCTGTTCGGCGCCGGTGATGTTCCGTACCACGTCGATGGCCGCCATCGCGCCGTCTTCCACATAGTCGTCCCAGGTCTTGTGGGCCAGGGCATCGCCTGGGTTGCGCCAGCTCACGACAAAGGTGCGATGGCCTTGTTCGACGGCGTAGCGGATCAGCGAGTTCTCCGGCTGCAGGTCGAGGATGTAGAACTTGTTGATGCACGGCGGCACCAGCAGGAAGGGGCGCTCATAGACCTTGGCGGTGAGCGGCTTGTATTCGAGCAGCTGGAACAGCTCGTTCTCATACACCACGGCGCCCTCGGTGGTGGCCACGTTGCGGCCCACCTCGAACAGGCTTTCGTCGGTCATCGACACATGGCCCTGTGTGATGTCGTGCAGCAGGTTCTGCATGCCCTTGGCAATGCTCTCGCCCTTGGTTTCGATGGCCTTCTTCTGTGCCTCGGCGTTGAAGGCCAGGAAGTTGCTCGGCGCCATGGCGGCCATCCATTGGTCCACGCCGAAACGGATGCGGGCCTTGGTTTTTTCGTCGGACTCCACCGCCTCGACCAGGCCCATCAGGGTGCGCGCATTGAGCAGGTAGGCGGCGGCCGAGAAGGCCGCGACGGGGTTACTGGCCCAGCCCTCGCCGGCGAAGCGGCGGTCCTTGACCTCGGGCGCGCCCTGCAGGCCCTGCGCCCACAGTTCCTGCGCTTCCTTCAGGTACTGCTGCTGCAGCGCCTGCAGCTTGCTGGGTGAAAACTTCAGCTGGGGGGGGGCGGGTACCTGCGTACCAAGGTCCAGCTTCTGGAACGACTGCAGTGCCTGTGACCAGCTTTGCCCGAAAATCTGCTGGAACTGCTGGGCGCTCTCGGCCCATGGTGATTCAGAATTCATGCTCTTTCCTCAGTGATTGGTCGCTCGCAGCGGCAGGGCTTCTTGTTTTTTGTGTCTCGGGTTCATTGTTGCCGACCCACTTCAGCATGGCAACGGATTCAACGCTTGCAGCGAACATAAACCAATGTACCTCATCGTCATCGCCTGGACCTACGTCACCCTCATGATGGCGGTGGCCGAAGCCACCAGCCCCACCGGGACGCTGCTGGGCGCCGTGATCACGTTCGCGCTGTATGGGCTGCTGCCCATGGGCATTCTGGTGTACATCCTGGGCACGCCTTCGCGCAAGCGCGCGATCAAGGCGCGTGAAGCCGCGGAGCAGGCCGCCCACGATGCCGAGCAGGCCGCGGGGGCCCGCGAGGCTGGCGGCCCCGATTCCTCAGCCGCGCCAGATGCAGGCAGCGAAGCGCCCGCTGCCGCCCAGGGCGGCGCTGTCGCGCCGGTGGGAAAAGAACCTTGATGCGTTCGTGACGGTGCACCATGGCGGTGTTCCGTCATTGCCGTGGACATGGGTGATTCCGAGCGCCTGCAACCGCCGCCGCGCGAGGCCCGCCAGATCGCACAGGTACTTGCCGCTGGCGTGGCCGCTGGGCGCGAAGCAATCCTGCAAGGCTGGGGCGGTGTCGCAAAAAGCCGCCCGCACCTCGGGACCCACCTCGAACGCCTGCGGGCCGATGCAGGGCCCCAGCCAGGCCAGCGTGTCCTGCGCCACCCCTTGCAAGGGCAGGATTGCTTCAATTTTTATAGCACCGTGCGCTTGATCCGCCTGGACCAGCGCGACAAAACGCTTGAAAACCGATTCCAGCACCCCCTGCCCGTCCACCCCCGCGAGCCCGCGCCATCCCGCATGGGCCGCCGCCACGGCCCGGCCTGAGCGGTGGGCGAACAGCACCGGCAGGCAGTCGGCCACCATGATGGTGCAGGCGACCGCGGGAACCGCCGCCACGCAGGCGTCGGCCTCGATGCCGTCGGGCGTGCCGCCGTCGAGCTGCACCACGCCATCGCCATGCACCTGGCTCAGAAACACGGGCCGCGTGCCCGCTGTCACTCCTTCGAGGGCGGACTGAAGCCGAAGGCGGTTAGCGCGGACAGCGGCGGGGTCGTCCCCCACATGCGTGCCCAGGTTCAGGCTGTCATACGGGGGCAGGCTCACGCCACCCGTGCGGGTGGTGCACAGCGCATGCACGCCAGGCGGCAAGGGCCAGTCCGGCACCAGCCAGTCGGTGGCCTGCAGGGAGTGCGTGCGAAGGGTCAAGCTTCGTTGTCCGGACAGGCGGAAGGCTGGGCCTTCTGGAATGCGGGCAGCGCCATGCAGGCGTCGAACGCGCCCATCGTGAGCGGCAGGCCGCCCAGGTCGACCTTGAAACGCTGGGCGTTGAAGATCTGCGGCACCAGGCAGCAGTCGGCCAGCGTGGGGGTGCCGCCCCAGCACAGCACCGAGGGCGCCAGCCCCTGGGCCGCGCGCTCCTGCGAGAGCAGCACCAGCTGCCGCTCGAAGGCCTCGAGCCCGTTGCGCAGCCAGTGGTGGTACCACGCGTTCTTGGCGGCTTCATCCACCTTCAGCTCCCGCACCAGGTACTTGAGCACGCGCAGGTTGTTGATCGGGTGGATCTCGCACGCCACCATCTGCGCCAGCGCCCGCACGCGCGCCCGGTCCAGGGCCGTGGCGGGCATCAGGGCGGGTGTGGGATGGGTCTCGTCCAGGTATTCGATGATGGCCATCGATTGCGACAATGCCTCCCCGCCATCGGTCACCAGCGTGGGCACCAGGGCATCGGCGGCGAGGGCCGCGTAGGCAGGCTGCTGGTGCTCGCCCTTCACGAGGTGCACGGGAATGTAGTCGTAGGCCAGGCCCTTGATCTGCAGCGCGATGCGCACGCGAAACGAGGCCGAGGAGCGGAAGTAGTTGTACAGCTGCATGGGGATGGGGATGGGGATTGCTTCGATGGATAGGTGGGCGTGCGTGCCGTGGAGAGCGGCGGTTGTACGGTGCGTCCCGCAAGCCCTGCCACGGCCCGGCGGGGCCGGCGTCATGCGCCCGAGGCGCCGGCCGGGTCCTGGTGGTTGTAGACGACCTTGGTGAGCAGCACCATCAGGTCGCCGCGCTCCTGCGCGTTGAGGGGCGCCATCAGACGCTCCTGCACGCGCTGGGCGGCATCGCGCATCTGCAGGGCCGCCACTTCGCCTTCCGGCGTGATCCACAGCAGCTTGCGGCGGCGGTCGCGGGTGTCGGGTTCGCGGCGGATCCAGCCGCGCTTTTCCAGGCGCCCGATCACCGACCCCGAGGTGGCCGCGTCGAACGCCACGCGGGATGCCAAGGTGACCTGGTCTTCCCCGGGCCGGGCCAGCAGTTCATGCAGGATGGCGAACTGCACGGGCGTCACGTCAAACCCCGCTGTCTCCTCCATGAAAAGCGCCACGGTACGCTGGTGGGCACGGCGCACCAGGTGGCCTGGCGTGTTGTGGAAATCGAAGCTCTTTGCCATGGGCGCGAGTGTAGCGTCCCACAGCAAGACGCCCGCACCCATGGCACACTGCCAGACTTCGGCCCGGCCCGCAGGGCAACCCGCCCGCACGCCAGGCCCGCACCCGTTCCATCGCACCCAGAGACAAGAAGAAAGGCAGACATGAGCTACGTGTTTTCTCCCGCACCGGTGGCCAGCGTACCCGTGGCCGGCAGCGCCGACCGGTTCCCCGTGCACCGCATCTACTGCGTGGGCCGCAACTACGAAGAACACGCCAAGGAAATGGGCTTCACCGGCCGCGAGCCGCCGTTTTTCTTCATGAAGCCGGCCGATGCCATCGTGGTGGTGAATGCGGGCGAGACGGGCCAGTTGCCCTACCCCAGCCTCACGGCCAACCTGCACCATGAGATCGAACTGGTCGTGGCCATTGGCAAGGGCGGGAAGAACATCCAGGCCGCCGATGCGCTCACCCACATCTACGGCTACGCCGTGGGCCTGGACATGACGCGCCGCGACCTGCAGAACGACATGAAGAAACAGGGCCGCCCCTGGTGCATCGGCAAGGGCTTCGACGCGAGCGCGCCCATCGGCCCCATCACGCCCGCCGCGCAGGCCGGTGACGTGGAGAAGGCCGGCATCTGGCTGCAGGTCAACGGCGCGGACCGCCAGCGCAGCACCTTGGCCCAGCTCATCTGGAACATCGCCGAGACCATCGAGCACCTGTCGGCCGCATGGGAGCTGCAGCCCGGCGATCTGATCTACACCGGCACGCCCGAAGGCGTGGGCGCCGTGGTGCGCGGCGACGTGCTCGAGGGCGGCGTGGACGGCCTGGGCACGCTGCGGCTGAGCGTGGTGTGACGCCCCGCGGCCTGGGCCACCTGGCGCACAGGCCCCGGCGCGCAGCCAAAAGCTATCTTTTTCATAGCTGCCAGCGCTGATGGAACAAGCGCCAGCAGCCTATTTGAATCAAAACCCCCGATGACCTTCCGCAGCCCCATCAAACACTGCCGCGCCTGTGGCACCGCCGTGGTCTACCGCCTGCCGGACGACGGCGACACCAAGCAGCGCGCGGTGTGCCCCACCTGCAGCACGGTGCACTACGAGAACCCGCTCAACGTGGTGGGCACCGTGCCGACCCTGCCCGATGGACGCGTGCTGCTGTGCAAACGCAACATCGAACCGCGCTGGGGCAAGTGGACGCTGCCGGCGGGCTTCATGGAACTGGACGAAACCACGGCCCAGGGCGCTGCGCGCGAGACGGACGAGGAAGCCGGCGCACAGATCGAGATGGGCCCGCTGTTCAGCCTGCTCAATGTGCGCCGTGTGGGGCAGGTGCACCTGTTCTACAGGGCCCACCTGCTCAGCGACCAGTTCAACCCCGGGTATGAAACCATTGAGGCGCGGCTCTTCACCGAAGACGAGGTGCCCTGGGACGAGATCGCCTTCCGTACCGTCAAGGAAACGCTGGAAGCGTTTTTTGCCGACCGCAAGGCGGGCAGCTTCGGGCTGCACTGCATCGATATCGAATAGCGCCCGGCCCCTGGACGGCCCAGCCCGGGGGGTACGTGCCCCCGGTCCGCCGGACGTGCCGGCCCTGCCTCAGTGGAGAAACAGGTTCCAGGGTGCAGGAACGGTGGTGAGGATGGAGCGGCCGCTGAAGCCCGCCTGCGCCGGCTGAACCACCGACGCATTCACCACGCCCGCGTTGCCGCCGTTTCCGCCGCTGGCCCCGCCGCCCCCTCCAGCAAGGGATGATTCCCCCGAGAAATCGTCCAGACCCATCGCGCCGCCATTGACCAGCAGCGATCCCGTGACCACGGGCGTGGAGGACGCCACCAGGTGGATGATGCCGCCCCCACCACCACCTCCCGCGCCCGCGCCCACCGCGTTGCCAAGGTTGCCGTTGAAGCCATTTCCGCCATGCCCGCCATTGGCCAACAGTGCGCCCGCCACCGTGATGTCGCCGCCGGCCGCGATGACGATCACGCCCCCAGCCCCGCCACCGGCCCCGGCGGCGTCCGCGCCCGGGGTCATGGCGTTCTGCCCGTTGCCGCCATTGGCCTTGATCACGCCCGATGCGGTGACGGTCACATTGCCCCCGGCAAGGATCACAAGTGATCCGCCCCCGCCTCCACCCGTGTCCTGCGCGTTCGGCCGGCTACCCGCCCCACCCGCGGCGGCTGGCGGTTTCAAGAGCCGCGCGGCAGAGAGTGCTGGCAGTCCGGTACCGCCTTGGGGTGTCCCGGGTGACGACAGCGCAATACCGGGGTGTGGCGTGACATTGCTGGCCCCTTGCGACCCTTCAAGGACGGTGATGGAGCCGGAAATGGTCACGTCGCCGGTCGCGCGCAGCACGGTCCCGCTGGGAAGCGTCAGCGCTCCCGCGATGTCGATCGTGGAAAACTGCATGTGGTGCCGTCCGCCAAGGCTGTTGAACCCTGCTGTCGTGGACAGGTCGATGGTCGAGGCGATCGACACCGTATAGGCCCCCGCGGAGCCATCACCATACGCCGCGACGGAGCCTGCGGGCCCTTGGGGCCCCGCGGGCCCCTGCGCACCTGCAGGCCCTTGCAGCCCCGTGGCGCCCGCTGGGCCCACGGGGCCGGTGGCACCCGCAGGACCGGCCGCGCCTGCAGGGCCCGCCGCTCCCGGGGCTCCCGGGGCTCCCGGGGTTCCCGGGGCGCCTGCCGCTCCGGCAGGCCCTGCGGGCCCCATCGGCCCCGTGGCGACGCCCGCCGTGCAGCCTCCCACCGCGCCGCTTGCGCTTTCAAAACAGAGCAGGCTGCCTTGTGCGGGCGCGCCAGCCAGTCCGGGCATCCGGATCCTGCCCGCATCGTCCACGCGAAAACGCACGGTCTGGGTTGCCGAATCGGTCACCACGAGGGCGCCGCCAGGTGGAGGCGTCAACCGGATATCTGCGGCCCCGCCGAGGCAGGGGGTCAGTGCAAAACCGCAAGCAAGGGCATAGCTCGGCAGCGAGAAACGAAAGCGTCTTGGAGTCATTTTCTGTGGGTCGTGGATGCACGATGGGCGGGACGCGGCGAGCTTCGGTCCCTGCCAAGGGCGACAGGACCGGTTGCAGGCACACCGCGGTGAAGGGATGAATGAAATGGGTCACGGCGGTCCCGGCGGGAGCGCCCGGCCCCAGGCAAAGCACATTTGCGGAAAATGCCCCCCCGGGGACGGCACACGTAACAATTTCATCGCCGCGCATCCTAGCGGCGGTCATGGGCTGGCGCCAGCAAAAAGTGACCGGCCCGGCCGGGACCGCGAGCCGCCCGCAGCCGTGCTCAGCCGCCCACGCGCTCTTCGGCGGGTGCCGGGGGATAGCCCGGATCGGTCGTGACGGGAGGCAGGCCCTGGCCTCCAGGCGGCCGGGGCGCAGCAGGACCCAGGGGCCACGCTGCTGGCGCGGAGGGCACCGGTGCTGGCGGTGCCGTGTCGCTGCCAAACAGCCCGCGTATCCAGTCGCGCATGACGCCGAGCGA
This sequence comes from Acidovorax sp. GW821-FHT10E03, assembly GCF_059415205.1. NCBI lineage: Bacteria > Pseudomonadati > Pseudomonadota > Betaproteobacteria > Burkholderiales > Comamonadaceae > Acidovorax > Acidovorax sp. GW821-FHT10E03. Next base: position 65,723 of record NZ_JBWKMU010000003.1, read on the forward strand.
GCTATCCGCCGGCGGGGGCGGTGGGGTGGTGTCGAACTCATCGAAGAACCGCTCCTGGCCGTCGATCACCTTGGCCCGGATCGCCTGCTGCATGAACTCGCCCACCATGGGCAGCGCGCTGCGGGCGCCCTGCCCCCAGTAGTCGCTGCGCAGCGTGATGCGGCCATCGTTGAAGCCCGCCCAGGCCCCCGCCACCACGCGGGCATGCATGAGGATGAACCAGCCATCCGTGTTGTCCTGGGTCGTGCCGGTCTTGCCCGCCACATCGGCCTGGATGCCATAGCGTGAGCGGATCGCGGTGGCGGTGCCCCTGTCCACCGCGCCGCGCATGGTGTTGCGCAGCGTCTGGGCCGCGCGGCCTTCGAAGACCGCCTCGGGCACCGGCTTCGCGAAGGTCTCGAGCACCTTGCCGTGGCGGTCCTCGATGCTGGTGATGAGCACCGGCTCCACATAGCGCCCCAGGTTCACGATGCTGCTGTAGGCCGAGATCATTTCCTTGAGCGTGACCGGGCTCGTGCCCAGCGCCAGCGATGGCACTTCCTCGAGTGGCGACTGCCGCACCCCCAGCGCCCGCGCCACTTCCGCCACGCGGGCGGGGCCGACCTGCTGCATCACCTGGGCGGTGATGGTGTTCTTGGAGAGCGCCAGTCCATCCGCCAGCGTCATGGGCTCGTCGCTCGGCGGACGCCCGTCGGTGGGGCGCCACACGCGGCCACCGCCCAGCGGTATCTCCACCGCGGCATCCATCAGCGTGTCGCCGGGCGATGCCCCCTTGGCAAAGGCCGCGCCGTACACGAAGGGCTTGAACGTGGAGCCGGGCTGGCGCCGGGCCGCCTGCACGTGGTCGAAGGGGTCCTGGGCGAAGTCGCGGCTGCCCACCCAGGCCAGCACATGGCCCGTGACGGGATCCTGCGCGAGAAACCCCGCCTGCACGCGCGTTTTCTCGAAGCGCAGCTTCTGCAGGAAGGCGTCGTCGGCCAGGAGCGCCTTGAGCGCCTCGGCGGGCTCTTCCCCCTTGTCCAGCGCGGCGCGGTATTCGCTGCTTTCGCGCACCAGGGTCTGCACCAGTTCGTTCTGGGGCCCCCAGCCATCGCGCTTGCTCCAGGCGGCATCGGCCACGCCCTGCAGCTGGCGGCCCTGGCGCGCCACGGCCTGATTGGCATAGGCCTGCAGGCGCGAGTCGATGGTGGTGCGGATCACCAGGCCATCCGAATACAGGCTGTAGCCCTTGCTGTCGGCCCAGTCGATGAGCTGCTTGCGCAGCTGGATCGCAAAGTGCGGCGCGGGACCCATGACCTCGGTCTGGCGCTCGAAGTTGACGCGCAGCGGGCGCTTTTGCAGCGTGTCGAACTGTGCCTGCTCCAGCTTGCCGCGCTTGACCATCTGCGACAGCACGGTGTTGCGCCGGGCCTGCGCACGCTCGGGGTTGAGCACGGGGTTGTAGTAGGCCGTGCCCTTGAGCATGCCGATCAGCGTGGCGCTCTCCAGCACATTGAGCTTGTCGGCCGACTTGTCGAAGTACGTGCGCGCGGCCATCTCGATGCCGAACGCGTTGTACAGGAAGGGCACGGTATTGAGGTAGGTTTCCAGGATCTCGTCCTTGGAATACGACAACTCGATCTTGACCGCCGTGATGGCCTCCTTGAGCTTGCGCGTGAGGGCCTGGGGAAACACGCGCGAGCGGCCGATCTCCTCCGGAAACAGGTTGCGCGCCAGCTGCTGCGTGATGGTGGAGCCGCCCTGCGGGGCGCCGCGCAGCGTGTGCACCACCGACGATACCGTGCGCCTCCAGTCCAGGCCGAAGTGGTCGTAGAAGCGGTGGTCCTCGGTGGCGATGAGCGCGTTCACCACATGCGGAGAAATCTTGTCGAGCTCCACCCATTCGCGATTGGCCCAGCGGTACTCGGCCAGCAGCTTTCCGTCCACCGACATGAGCTGCGCGGGCAGCTCGCTCTTGGCCTTGCGGATGTCGCTGATGGAGGGCGTGAACGGGATCAGGACCAGGGTGTACGCCAGCACCGCGGCAGGCAGCGCGAGGGCGCCCCACAGCAGCGCGCGGCGCAGCGGGCGGGGCATCCAGGCAAACAGGCCGGCCAGCCAGCGGAACAGGGCCGCGGCGCGGGCCTGGAAGGAAAGCAGCAATGTGCGCATCAAGAACTCGGAGTAAGGGGAGAGCGCCTCAGGCGCGCGGGCCCGACAGCAGCGCCAGCATGCCCGCTTCGTCCAGCACGGGCACGCCCAGCTCCTGGGCCTTGGCCAGCTTGCTGCCGGCTTCATCGCCCGCCACCACATAGCTGGTCTTCTTGCTGACCGAACCGGCCACTTTGGCGCCAGCGGCTTCCAGCATGTCCTTGGCCGCGTCGCGGCTCAAGGTCGGCAGGGTGCCGGTCAGCACCACGGTCTTGCCGGCAAGGATCTGCGGGGCGCGTTCGGCCACCGGGCCCTCGGGCCAGGTCACGCCGCAGGCGCGCAGCTGCTCAACCACCTCGCGGTTGTGCGGCTGCTGGAAGAACGTGTGCAGGCTCTGCGCCACCACCGGGCCCACATCGTTCACCTCCAGCAGCTGCTCCACGCTGGCGTCCATGATGGCGTCCAGCGTGCCAAAGTGCCGCGCCAGGTCCTTGGCCGTGGCCTCGCCCACGTGGCGCAGGCCCAGGCCGAACAGAAAACGCGGCAAGGTGGTCTGCTTGGATTTTTCGAGCGCGGCCAACACGTTCTGGGCCGACTTCTCGGCCATGCGCTCCAGCGCGATGAGGGAGGTGAGGCCCAGGCGGTACAGGTCGGGCAGCGTGCGGATCACATTGGTGTCCACCAGCTGGTCCACCAGCTTGTCGCCCAGCCCCTCGATGTCCATGGCGCGGCGCGCGGCGAAGTGCAGGATGGCCTCCTTGCGCTGCGCGGCACAGAACAGGCCGCCCGTGCAGCGGTGGTTGGCCTCGCCCTTTTCGCGCACCACGGCGCTGCCGCAGACGGGGCAGGCCTCGGGCATCTTGAAGTTGGGCACATAGCCGGTCCGGTTGCCCGGCATCACGCCCACGACTTCGGGAATCACATCGCCCGCGCGGCGCACGATGACGGTGTCGCCCACCCGAACGCCCTTCTTGCGGATCTCGAACAGGTTGTGCAGCGTGGCGTTGGTGACGGTGACGCCTCCCACGAACACGGGCGCGAGGCGCGCGACGGGCGTGATCTTGCCGGTGCGGCCCACCTGCACGTCGATGCCTTCGATCTTGGTGGCCATCTCCTGCGCCGGGTACTTGTGCGCCACGGCCCAGCGCGGCTCGCGCGTCTTGAAGCCCAGGTCGCGCTGCAGCTGCAGCGAGTTGACCTTGTAGACCACGCCATCGATGTCGTAGGGCAGCGCATCGCGGCTGCCGCCCACCTGCTGGTGAAATGCTACCAATTCCGCAGCACCCGCCGCAATCTGCACCTGCGCCGCCACCGGAAAACCCCATGACTTCAGGGTCTGCAGCATCTCGTAGTGCGTGCGGAACACCGGCCCTCCCTCGCCGGGCGGCGTGACGGCGCCCAGGCCATACGCAAAAAAGCTCAAGGGGCGCTGGGCGGTGATGTTCGAGTCCAGCTGGCGCACCGCGCCGGCTGCGGCGTTGCGCGGGTTCACGAAGGTCTTGCCGCCCTGCTCCCGCTGCCGCTCGTTGAGCGCATCGAAATCAGCGCGGCGCATGTAGACCTCGCCACGCACTTCGAGCAGCGGGGGCACGCCCTCGGGCAAGGTCAGGGGTATCTGGCGAATGGTCCGGATGTTGTGCGTCACGTCCTCGCCCACCTCGCCGTCGCCCCGCGTGGCGGCCTGCGCGAGGCGGCCGTTTTCATAGCGCAGGCTCATGGCCAGGCCATCGAACTTGGGCTCGGCCACGTATTCGATGGCGGGGTCCGATTCCGCCAGGCCCAGCTCGCGCCGCACGCGCGCATCGAACGCCTGCGCGCCGGTGGCCTCGGTGTCGGTTTCGGTGTGGATGCTGAGCATGGGCACCGCGTGGCGCACGGGCGTGAGGCCTTCCATCACCGCCCCGATCACGCGCTGCGTGGGCGAGTCGGACGTGATGAGGTCGAGGTGCGCCGTCTCCAGGGCCTGCAGCTCCCGGAACACGCGGTCGTACTCGGCATCGGGCACGGTGGGCTCGTCCAGCACGTAGTACTGGTGCGCCCAGCGGTGGAGCTGCTCGCGCAGCGCTTTGATTTTGATAGCTGCCTGCGCTTGGCTGGTCTGCGCTGCGGCCGAAAAAAGTTCTGATTGTTCAGTCATGGTGGCCCAAGCTGGGATTCCTTTTGACAAACCCCAGTTCCCTGCCGCCCGCGAAGCCCACGGATTCATAGAGCCGGTGGGCCTGCGCGCGCTGCGCGCCCGACAGCAGGAAAACCTTGCAGCAGTTCAGGGCCCAGGCCGCGTCCAGGGCGAACTCCAGCGCTGCCCGGGCCAGCCCCTGGCGCCGGAAGCGCCCGCCCGTGATGACATGCTCGACGACGCCGATGGGCATCCCGGCGCTGGCGAAATTGGGCACGAGCGCCAGCATGCAGGTCGCACCGACCTCGCCATGCCGCAGCGCCACCACCAGCCGCGCGCTGGGGGACCGCAACACGGCGCGAAAGCTGTCCAGCGATGCATCGTCGCCCAGCACAGGGTCCTGGGGCCGCAGTTCGCGGTACAGCGCCCTGACGGCGCCGTGATCGGCCTCGTGCGCCAGCCGGACCAGCGTTGCGCTCATGCGGCGGCCTAGCTGAACAGCCGGCGCGCCAGCACCGACCCCGCCGACAGGTCGCGCCCGTCGAGCTGGTCGTACAGCAGCTCCAGGTCCGAGGCGATCGGGTCCATGGCCATGGCAGGCAGCGGCTGGCCGTTCTGGTCACAGAGCACGCCGTCCATGGACTCGCACAGCGCGGCGGCGGCCTCGCGCAGGCGCGCAAAGGGTTGTTCGGTTCGGTGGACCTGCGCCACGTCCAGGCTCAGGGTGATGTCGCGGATGGCGGACTGGTCCGGGTCTTCGGCCAGTGCCGCCTGCGTGTCGTAGCCGAGCGTGAGCAATGGCGGCAGGCCTTGCGCGCCGGCCGGCAGCACCAGGCGCCCGGGCATGGCGCCCGGCACGAAGCCCACGCGCGCGGCGTTCTGCTGCACGTAGCCGGGGCTCCAGGCGGCCTGGCGCGCGCGCAGCATGAAGGCCAGTTGCGCGTCGTGGTCGCTGGCGAACTGGTCCAGCTCGCGGGCGCGGGCCACTTCCTGCAGCATGTCGGGAAAATCGGGGGCGGCATTGATGGCGTCCGCAAACGCCTGGGCCTTGACGACGAATTCCGAGAACTCGATCTCGTTGAGCGCGCCCATGCGGTTGGCAAGCTGCACGCCCGCCTGGAAGCTCTGGTAGCGCTGGCCGGGCGCCGGCGTCTCCCACTGCTGGGTGGCTTCGTTCAGGCCTTCGATCGCAAACGGCTTGCTGCCGGCCCGGCGCGTGGGAGGCAGCGCCGCCAGCGCGGCATCGCCGGACACGGACACCTCCGGCTGCAGCGGTGCGATCACGTCGATGAGCGGGTCCAGCCCGGGGCGGCGCTCCAGCGAGAACGGCGGCACGGGCATCTGCAGGGCCTCGCTGGCATCCACCGTGTGCTCGGAAGGCTCGGGCCCGCGGTCCAGGCCGTGGAAGTCCCCGGGGGGCAGGTCGGCGGCCGCGCCCGCCTCGAAACCTGGCTCCTGGCGCAGCGCGGGCTCGGCCGCGCGCTCGCGTTCCGGCTCTGGCGGCAAGGCGCGCTTGGGCGCGTTGCGGCGCGAGGTCCAGGTGTTGTAGGCCACGATGAGGGCCAGCACCAGGCCGCCGATGATGGCCAGACTCAGTTGCAATGTGCTCATAAAAGAAATTCTCGGCTAACGGCTATCCGCTCCATGGCGCAAGGGCCGCCGCGGTGAAAATGCGCGCGGCCTGTGCGCGAGACGCCGAGCAAGGGCCGCCCCGCAGCAAGGGCGTCGTCCCCCTGGGGGGAAGGTGCGAAGCGCCTCAGGGGGGTACTCATATTTCCGCCATGGAGAGGGCCGATTCCATATCGACGGCCACGATGCGCGACACGCCCTGCTCCTGCATGGTCACGCCGATCAGCTGTTCGGCCATTTCCATCGCGATCTTGTTGTGGCTGATGAACAAAAACTGCGTGCCCTTGCTCATGCTGGACACCAGCTTGGCGTAGCGCTCGGTGTTGGCGTCGTCCAGCGGCGCGTCCACCTCGTCCAGCAGGCAGAACGGCGCGGGGTTGAGCTGGAAGATGGCGAACACCAGCGCGATGGCCGTGAGAGCCTTCTCGCCGCCCGACAGCAGGTGGATGGTCTGGTTCTTCTTGCCGGGCGGCTGCGCCATCACCTGCACGCCGGAATCGAGGATTTCGTCGCCGGTGATGATGAGCTTGGCCTGGCCGCCGCCGAACAGCTCGGGGAACATGCGGCCAAAGTGCGCGTTCACGGTGTCGAAGGTGCCCGAGAGCAGCTGGCGTGTTTCACCGTCGATCTTGCGGATCGCGTCTTCCAGCGTGTTCATGGCCTCGGTCAGGTCGGCCGTCTGCGCATCGAGGAAGACCTTGCGCTCGCTGGCGAGCTTGAGTTCGTCCAGCGCGGCGAGGTTCACCGCGCCCAGGGCGGCGATCTCGCGGTGCAGGCGGTCGATTTCGCTTTGCAGACCGCCCACGCGCACATTGCCGTCGGTGATCGACTGGGCCACGGCCTCGAGGTCGGCCTGGGCGTCGGCCAGCAAGGTGGTGTACTGCTCCAGGCCCAGGCGCGCCGCCTGTTCCTTGAGCTGGAATTCGGTGATGCGGGCGCGCAGCGGGTCGAGCGCGCGTTCGAGCTGCATGCGGCGCTCGTCGCTGGCGCGCAGCTTGGTGGTGAGGTCGTCGTATTCGCTGCGCTGGGCGCCGAGCGCTTTTTCGCGCTCCATCTTCACTTCCAGTGCGGCCTGCAGGCCACCTTGCGCGGCAGCATCGGACAGGCGGGCCAGCTCGTCGCGCGCGCGCTGCTCTTCATCGGCCAGGGCCTTGGCCTGCTGCGTGGCGGTTTCGATGGAACGGTTGAGTTCGGCGCGGCGCGCTTCCAGGCTGCGTTGCGAGAACGTGGCCTCTTGCGCCTGGCGCTCCAGCGTGCGCTGCTGTTCGCGGCAGGCGGTGAGCTTGCGCTCGGCCTCGATCACACGGTCGCCCAGCTGGGCCTCGCGCTCCTGGCTGTCGGCCAGCTGCATGTCGAGTTCTTCAAAGCGCGCCTCGGCGGCCACGCGGCGTTCCTGCAGGTCGGCCAGCTGGGCCTCCACCTCGGCCAGGTCGCCGTCGATTTGCTGGCTGCGCGCGCGGGTCTGTTCGGCCAGCTGGGTCAGGCGCAGGGTCTCGACCTGCAGCTCGTGGGCGCGGCTCTGGGTTTCGGTGGCTTCGCGGCGCGCGACCACGAGGCGCTGCGAGGCATCGGCGTACGCGGCCTCGGCCCGCACCAGGGCCGTGCGCGATTCTTCGGCGATGAGCGCCTGCGCGCGCAATTCTTTTTCGAGGTGCTCGATCTCCTGCGCGCGGGCCAGCATGCCGGACTGCTCGGAGTCCTGCGCGTAAAAGCTCACGCTGTGGGCGCTGACCGCATGGCCGGTAGGAACAAACACCACCTCCCCGGGTTGCAGCGTGCCGCGGCGGCCCAGGGCTTCGTCCAGCGTGGGCGCGGTGTAGCAGCCCTGCAGCCAGTCGGTGAGCACGGCACGCAGGCCGGCATCGTTCAGGCGCAGCAGGTCCGACAGGCGGGCATGGGGGGACGATGTTTCGGGGTGGCCCGCAGCGGGAGCGCTGTAGAAGGCCAGGCGCGCGGGCGGCGCGTCGGTGCCGCCAGAGCCCAGGAAGCCGCGCACCATGTCCAGGCGCCCCACTTCCAGCGCAGCCAGGCGCTCGCGCAGCGCGGCTTCCAGCGCGTTTTCCCAGCCGGGCTCGATGTGGATGCGGCTCCACAGGCCTTGCAGGCCGTCGAGGCCGTGTTTGGCCAGCCAGGGGCGCAGCTTGCCGTCGGTCTTGACCTTTTCCTGCAGCGCCTTGAGCGCCTCCATGCGGGCCGACAGGTCGGCCTGGCGCGCGCTTTCGGTGTTCACGGCCTGCTGGCGCGCGCGGCGGTCGTCGTCGAGCTGGGGCACGGACTCCTGCAGCTCGTGCAGGCGGGCTGCCGTGGTCTCGGCGATCTCCTGCGCCTCTTCGAGCTGCTCGCGCAGGTTCGTCAGGCGGGCTTCATCGGGCGCGGCCAGTGCATTGCGGTCGGTGCGCAGGCGCTCGAAGCGGCTGTCGAGCTGGCGGCTTTGCTCGTCGATGCTGCGCTGCTCGGCGGCCAGCACGCCAATCTGCTGCTGCACCTGCACCACGCTGCTGCGCTGCTCGGCCGTGCGGCTTTGCGCCTGTCGCAGGGCTTCTTCCAGGTCGGGCAACTGCATGGCCTGCTCTTCGACCTGGGCGGCCAGGAGTTCGGCGCGTTCTTCGGCGTCCACACCGGCACCGGCCAGGTTTTCGAGCTCGATATCGGCCTCTTCCTTGCGGGTCTGCCACTGGGCGATCTGCTCTGCCAGCGTGACCAGGCGCTGCTCCACGCGCTGGCGCCCTTCGATCACGTAGCGGATCTCGGCTTCGAGCTTGCCGACCTCGGCCGTGGCCTCGTACAGCCGGCCCTGGGCCTGGTTCACCTGGTCGCCCGCCGCGTAGTGGGCCTGGCGGATGGTTTCGAGGTCGGACTCGACGGCGCGCAGGTCGGCCATGCGGGATTCGAGGTCGTTGACGGCTTGGAGGCCGTCCAGGCGCACCTTGTTCTGCTGCTCTTCGGCCTCGGCGCGCTTCAAAAACCACTGCTGGTGCTGCTTGAGCGTGGCGTCGGCCTGCAGGGTGTTGTATTTGGCGGCCACCTCGGCCTGCTTCTCGAGCTTTTCGAGGTTGGCGTTCAGCTCGCGCAGGATGTCCTCCACCCGCGTGAGGTTCTCGCGCGTGTCCGACAGGCGGTTTTCCGTCTCGCGGCGGCGCTCCTTGTACTTGGAGACGCCAGCGGCTTCTTCGAGGAACAGGCGCAGCTCTTCGGGGCGCGACTCGATGATGCGGCTGATGGTGCCCTGGCCGATGATGGCGTAGGCGCGCGGCCCCAGGCCCGTGCCCAGGAACACGTCCTGCACGTCGCGGCGGCGCACGGGCTGGTTGTTCAGGTAGTAGCTGCTGGTGCCGTCGCGCGTGAGCACGCGCCGCACCGCGACCTCGCCGTACTGGCCCCACTGGCCGCCCGCGCGGTGGTCGGAGTTGTCGAACACCAGCTCCACACTGGCGCGGCTGGCCTGCTTGCGGGTGGTGGTGCCGCTGAAGATCACGTCCTGCATGGACTCGCCACGCAACTCGCTGGCCTTGCTCTCGCCCAGCACCCAGCGCACCGCATCCATGATGTTGGACTTGCCGCAGCCGTTCGGGCCCACCACACCGACCAGTTGCCCGGGCAGCATGAAATTGGTGGGTTCAGCGAACGACTTGAAACCGGAAAGCTTGATCGAGGTAAGACGCACGGGTCAGGGAACGGGCAAAAAGAGGATGAAGGCAGGGATGCAAAAGTGGCGCCAGGCGGACGTTCCGGGCCGGAACACCCAGGCCGCAGCAAGGGCGGAATGATACCGCGCCGCCTGCAGCCCCCCGGCCCCCGGCTGACGGGCAGGGGCACACGGCCGGGGTGCAGCGCAAACATTTGGCAAAAACCAGCCATTGCGCTTATCCCGCCTTGATTTCATGCTATCGATTTTGACAGATCCTGTACCAGCAGGGTGGCGGGCGGGCTGGTGCGGGCCGGTGTGCCAGGGCTACGCGTGCTGCGCGCCCGTCCCATTCGTTTTGCGCACCAGCGCCTCGAACTCGGCCACCGGCACGGGCGGGCTGAACAGGTAGCCCTGCCAGGCGTGGCAGTGGTGGCGCTCCAGAAACTCGCGCTGGGCCTCGGTTTCCACCCCTTCGGCGATCACGCGCAGGCCCAGGCTGGTGCCCAGCGCCACCACGGTGCGGGCGATGGCGGCGTCGTTGGGGTCGGTGAGCACGTCGCGCACGAAGCTCTGGTCGATCTTGAGCTGGTCCAGCGGCAGGCGCTTGAGGTAGGCCAGCGACGAGTACCCCGTGCCAAAGTCGTCCAGCGAGAAGCCCACGCCGTAGCCCTTGAGCTGGCCCATCTTCTCGATGGTGTCTTCCACGTCGTCCAGCAGCAGGCCCTCGGTCATCTCCAGCTTGAGCTGGTGCCCCTGGGCGCCCGAGCTGGCCAGCGCGGCCAGGACCTGGGCCACGAAATCGCCCTGGTGGAACTGGCGCGGGCTCACGTTCACCGCCAGGCTCAGCACGGCCAGCTCGGGCTGCGCGGCCCAGCGGGCCAGGCACCCGCAGGCCACCTGCAGCACCCATTCGCCCAGCGGGAGGATCAGGCCCGTCTCCTCCGCCAGCGGGATGAAATGCGCGGGGGAGACAAAACCGTCGCGTGGATGGCGCCAGCGCAGCAGCGCCTCGGCACCGGTGATGCGGCCCCGGTCGATCTGCGGCTGGTAGTACAGCTCGAACTGGCCCTGTGCCAGGCCAATGCGCATGTCGCGCTCCAGCGCGGCCCGTGCGCTCACGGCGGCCTGCATCTGGGGGTCGTAGAAGCGCAGCGTGTCGCGGCCGGCGTTCTTGGCCTGGTAGAGCGCCAGGTCGGCGCGCTTGAGCAGTTCGTCCACGGTCTCGCGCATGCCGCTGAAGATGGTGACGCCCATGCTCAGCGAGCTGTGGTGCGCGGTGCCGTTGAGCATGTAGGGCTCGCGCAGGGTGGCCAGGATGCGCTGGCCCACTTCTTCGCTGCGGGCCGCGGCCTCCTCGGGGTTGTCGCCCAGGTCTTCCAGCACCACGACGAATTCGTCGCCTCCCTGGCGGGCGACGGTGTCGTCCTCGTGCACGCAGCCGCGCAGGCGGTGCGCCACCTGCAGCAGCAGGTGGTCGCCGCTGTCATGGCCCCGGGTTTCATTGAGTGTCTTGAAGTTGTCCAGGTCGAGCAGCAGCAAGGCGCCGCTGCGCCCGTGGCGGGCACTGGTGGCCAGCGCCTGCTGCAGCCGGTCCATGAGCAGGCGGCGGTTGGGCAGGCGCGTGAGCGGGTCGTAGTAGGCCAGGTGGTTGATCTCCTCCTCGGCCGCCTTGCGCTGGCTCAGGTCCTGCATGGTGACCAGGTGCCCGCCTTCCACCTGCACCCCCGAGACTTCGACGGGGCGCAATTGCCCGTCATGGCAGCGGATGAGGTACTCGGCGCCGGGGATCACGCCGTCGCCGGCCTGGGCGCTCTGCGCCGCCTCGCGCCAGCCCTGGCGCACGGTTTCGCGCTCCTCGCGCTCCGGGAACGCGCGCTCCCACCAGGTGTCCACGTCGGGCACCTCGGCCTCGGTGTACCCGCAGATCTGCACGTAGCGCTGGTTGCGAAAGCTGATGCGCCCGTCGGGCTGCACCAGGCACAGGCCCATGGGCAGGCGCTCCAGAATGCCCCGCAGCCGGTGTTCGTTGGTGCGCAGGGTGTCCTCCATGCGCTTGCGCGAGGTGATGTCCTGCACCACGGCGATGTGGTGGTCGGGCGTGGCCCCGGGCACCCACATCGGCGACACGGTGAGGTCGACCCACACCGAATGGCCGCGCTTGTGGATGTAGCGCTTTTCCAGCCGGTATTCGGGCACCTCCCCTGACTTGAGGCGCTCCAGGTGCTGCGCGTCCGTCTCCAGGTCGTCGGGGTGCGTGATGGCCCGGATGTTGAGCTCCTGCATCTCCTCGGGGCTGTAGCCCACGATGTCGCCATAGCGCTGGTTGGCGCGCAGGAACCGGCCGGTGGAGGTGTCCAGCAGCGCGACCCCCACGCTGGCCTGGTTGAACAGGGCGCGAAAACGCTCCTCGCTCTCGTGGCGGGCCTCGTCCGACGCCTGCGCGCGCACCAGCGCCATGGTGCGCTGGCGCACCAGCAGCCCGACCGTGGAAGCCAGCAGGAGGGACACCAGGATGCCCCCCAGCCCCGCCAGGACCGGCAGCCGCGCCTCGGACGGCGAGAGGAACGAGCGCGCGGGATGGAAGGTCAGGCGCCAGCGCCGGTCGTGCACGAGCAGGTCGCGCACAAACGGCTGCGCATCGGGCAGCGCCGCCGACGACTGCGCCAGCAGGGGCCGGACGGTGGTGTCGGTGGAGCCCGCGCGCACCGAGCCATGGTCCTCCATCGACACGGCAATGCCGTTGAGCAGGCCCTGGCTCCCCAGCGCCTGCACCAGGTCGAACACCCGGATGGTGGACGCCACCGCGCCCAGGAAGCGCGGCTCCGGCGTGCCCGCCGTGTAGTCGAACACCGGCACGCGGATCACGAAGCCCGCGCGGTGCTTGTCCTCCTGCAGCAGGTCGAACGGGGCCGAGGCCACCGTGTGGCCGCTGTCCCGGCTGTACTGCATGGCGGCCAGGTTGGTGGGCTGGGCGCTGATGTCCAGGCCCAGCACGCTTTCATTGCCCGCCATGGGCCACAGGTACTCGGCCACGAAATACTCGGCCCGCTCGCCCGGTGGCCGGATGGCGAAGTCGGGGTAGCCGTGGGTGGACAGCGAGGTGTCGGCGCGCACCCGGGCTTCATAGGCGGCTCGCTCGGCGCCCGGCACCCAGCGGGTGAACGACAGGTTGCGCACGCCGGGATACCGCTGGCCCACTTCCAGGTCGCTCGCCGCGCGCTCGAACTCCGCGCGGGTCAGGTGCGGATTGGCCGTGAACAGGCCGCGCAGGCCGTTGACGACTTCGGTATGCCCCTCGATCCGCTGGCTCAGCGCGTCAGCGAACGCGCGGGCCTCCTGCATGAACCGGGTCTGCCCGGCCTGGGCCACCGAGTCGGCCTGCTGCCAGGCCAGCCACAGGCTGACCGCCACGCCCAGCACGGCCACGCCCAGCCCGGCCAGCCAGTGCCGATAGCGACCGTCTGGCGTCAAGGAAGCCATGGCAGGAAACGGGTGGGCATGCAGAATCAGAACAGCGTCTGGGCCGTGGTGGTGGGTGGTGTTGCGGTGGGTTGTTGGCCGCGCCAGGGCCCGGCCGCAAGGCGCAGGATAGCGGCAATCCGCAGCCCTTTGGAGCAACCTGCGGCAGAACAACTGGTTACCAATGAGTTATTTGGTGGAAAGTGCCGTCAGCGCAACACCCTCATGCGCCAGCAGCTATGAATTGATGAGCACATTTCATAACCTGCGTCAGGACGCCGGCCCCGTGCGGCTGTCGGCCACGGGGTACGGCGCGAACCGGCTCCAGTTCTCGTTCACGTCCAGCGCCCGGCCAATGGGAGGAAACGCGCGCTGCGGGCAGGCGTCGCGCTCGCACACCTTGCAGCCCATGCCGATGGGCACGCCCCCGTGCGGGTTCGCGAGATCCAGTCCCTGCGAATACACCAGCTGCGGCGCGTGGCGGACATCGCAGCCCAGCGCCACCGAGAACTCCTTGCCCGGCGCCCCCCAGCCGCCGCCGCCGCGCGAGACCGTGCGCGCCACCCACAGGTAGGCGCGGCCGTCGGGCATGCGCGCCAGCTGGGGCACGATGCGCCCGGGCTGGGCAAACGCCTCGTACACGTTCCACAGCGGGCAGGTGCCGCCGATCTTGCTGAAGTGAAAGTGCGTCGCCGACTGGCGCTTGGAGATGTTGCCCGCCCGGTCCACCCGCACGAAGAAGAACGGCACCCCGCGCGCGCTGGGTCGCTGCAGGGTGGACAAGCGGTGGCACACCGTCTCGAACCCCACGCCGAACTGGTGGCCCAGCCGGTCCAGGTCGTAGCGCACGGCTTCGGCCGCGCGCAGGAAGGCCGTGTACGGCAGCACCAGGGCCCCCGCAAAGTAGTTCGCCAGGCCGATGCGCGCCAGCGCCCGGGCCTGGTCGCCGGACAGTCCCGCGCCGTCGGCGATGCGCCGCAGCAGCGGCCCCTGCTCTAGGAACGCCAGCTGCGTCGCCATCTGGAAGGCGCGCTGGCCCGGCTCCAGCCCCGCGGCGAGCTTCAGCACCCGCGTCCCGGGCTCGAAGACGCGCTGCGCGTTGCCCGGCAGCGCATCCGCCGCGCTGCCCACCCGCACGCCATGGGCGGCCAGCAGCCGCTCCGCCAGGCCCTCGTCCGAGCGCCCGGGCTGCAGCGACCAATCGGCGGCGCACTGCTCCGCCGCGTCGTCCAGCTCGGCAATATGGTTCTGCCGGGCAAAGAAAAAGTCGCGCACCTCTTCGTATGCCATGGGGGGGTGGCCTTGCAGCGGCGGCATGCCGCGCTCGTCGCCCAGGCCCCACTGCGCATTGAGCGCGCCCAGGGCTTCCAGCCGCTCCAGGGCCTGCCGGTGGCGCTGGTGCAATGCCAGCAAGGTGCGGGCCACGGCGGGCATCCCGGCGGCCAGCTCCCGGATTTCGGCCAGCGAGACGGCATCGCCCGCCCCCTCCCCGCCCAGGCCCGCGGGGAGGTCGGCCAGCACCTCGCGCAGGCCCGTGATGAGGCGCGCCTCGTCGTCGTCCGAAAAGCGCTGCACATCCACGCCGAACACCGCGTTGATCTTGAGCAGCACCGGCACCGTGAGGGGCCGCTGGTTCTGCTCCAGCTGGTTGAGGTAGCTGGCCGACAGGTCCAGCGCGCGTGCCAGCGCAACCTGCGTCATGCCGCGTTCTTCGCGCAGGCGGCGCAGGCGCACGCCCATGAAGGTTTTTCTCATCGCAAGGTCCAGGGGTCAAGAAGATGAATATTTGCAATATTTGCAAATCATCCAGAAATACTTCGCAATCATTCGCCGATTCAGGGGTGGTGCCGCGAATCCCGGGTGCGTACATTGCGAATCATGCACCAAGCGACCCACCCGCACCAGCCCCCCGGCACCCAGGCGTTCACCGAAATGGTGTTCCCCGGACGCACCAACCACTACGGCACCCTGTTTGGCGGCCAGGCGCTGCTGCTCATGGGCCAGGCCGCTTTCGTCACGGCCAGCCGGCATGCGCGCAGCGCCGTGGTGATGGCGCGCTGCGGCGGCGTGGACTTTCTGGCGCCCGTGCCCCAGGGGCAGGCGCTGGAACTCCAGGCCCGCGTGGTGCGCACCGGTGCCAGCTCAATGACCGTGCAGGTCGAAGGCGCGGCACATGACCTGGCCTCGGGGCGGCACCTGCCCGCCCTGTGCGGCACGTTTGAAATGGTGGCCGTGGACGCCACGGGCCGCCCCACCCCTTTTTCCCCGATGGAGACACCATGAGCGATACCGCAACCCCGAGCACCAGCGCACCCGCGGGCTTCAGGCCCAAGAAATCCGTCGCCCTGTCGGGCGTGACCGCCGGCAATACGGCGCTGTGCACCGTGGGCCGCACGGGCAACGACCTGCACTACCGTGGCTACGACATCCTGGACATCGCCGATGTCTGCGAGTTCGAGGAGATCGCCCACCTGCTGGTGCACGGCAAGCTGCCCACCGCCGCCGAACTGCGCGGCTACAAGGCACGCCTGAAAGCGCTGCGCGGCCTGCCGGCCAATGTGAAGGAGGCGCTGGAGCAGCTGCCCGCCAGCAGCCACCCCATGGACGTGATGCGCACAGGCGTGTCGGCCCTGGGCTGCGTGCTGCCCGAGAAGGACGGGCACCACACGCCCGGCGCGCGCGACATCGCCGACCGGCTGATGGCATCGCTCGGCTCGATGCTGCTGTACTGGTACCACTGGTCCACCCAGGGCAAGCGCATCGAGGTGGAGACGGACGACGACTCCATCGGCGCGCACTTCCTGCACCTGCTGCACGGCCAAAAGCCGCCCGCCGCGTGGGAGCGCGCCATGCACACCTCGCTGAACCTGTACGCGGAGCACGAGTTCAACGCTTCCACCTTCACCGCGCGCGTGGTGGCCGGCACCGGCAGCGACATGTACTCGTGCGTCACCGGCGCCATCGGCGCGCTGCGCGGGCCCAAGCACGGCGGCGCCAACGAGGTGGCCTTCGAGATCCAGAAGCGCTACGACAACGCCGACGAGGCCGAGTCCGACATCCGCCGCCGGGTGGAGGCCAAGGAGGTGGTGATCGGTTTCGGCCACCCGGTCTACACCGTGAGCGACCCGCGCAACGAGGTCATCAAGCGCGTGGCGCGCCAGCTCTCCGAGGAGGCCGGCAGCACCAAGATGTTCGACATCGCCGAGCGGCTGGAGTCGGTGATGTGGGAGGCCAAGAAGATGTTTCCCAACCTCGACTGGTTCAGCGCCGTGAGCTACCACATGATGGGCGTGCCCACCGCGATGTTCACGCCGCTGTTCGTCATCGCGCGCACCAGCGGCTGGGCCGCGCACATCATCGAGCAGCGCATCGACAACAAGATCATCCGCCCGAGCGCGCACTACACCGGCCCGGACGACCTGCAGTTCGTGCCCATTCAGGACCGCAAGTAAATTCGCCCCCCAACGGCGACGGACGGTGCCACCGTCCGCGCCCGCCCCACGCCATGAACACCCTCTTCCGCAAGAACCTGCCCGGTACCGATCTGGACTATTTCGACGCCCGCGAAGCCGTCGAGGCGCTGCAGCCCGGCGCCTGGAACCGCCTGCCCTACACCGCGCGCGTGCACGCCGAGAACATCGTGCGCCGGGCCGACCCTGCCATCGTCGGCGAGTGCCTGGTGCAGATCATCGAACGCAGGCGCGAACGCGACTTTCCGTGGTTTCCGGCACGCGTGGCCTGCCACGACATCCTCGGGCAGACCGCGCTGGTGGACCTGGCGGGCCTGCGCGACGCCATCGCGGCCCAGGGCGGCGACCCGGCCCAGGTGAACCCCGTGGTGCCCGTGCAGCTCATCGTGGACCACTCGCTGGCCGTGGAGTGCGGCGGCTTCGACCCCCATGCATTCGAAAAGAACCGCGCCATCGAGGACCGCCGCAACGAGGACCGGTTCCACTTCATCGAGTGGACGAAAAAAGCGTTTTCCAACGTCCAGGTCATCCCCGCGGGCAACGGCATCATGCACCAGATCAACCTGGAGAAGATGTCGCCCGTGGTCCATGCGGACAACGGCGTGGCCTATCCCGACACCTGCGTGGGCACCGACAGCCACACGCCGCACGTGGATGCCCTGGGCGTGGTCGCCATCGGCGTGGGCGGCCTGGAGGCCGAGAACGTGATGCTGGGCCGCGCCAGCTGGATGCGCCTGCCCGAAATCGTGGGCGTCAAGCTCACCGGCCAGCGCCAGGACGGCATCACCGCCACCGACGTGGTGCTGGCCCTGACCGAGTTCCTGCGCAAGTCCAGGGTGGTGGGGGCCTACCTGGAGTTTCATGGCGAAGGCGCGGCCAGGCTGACCATTGGCGACCGCGCGACCATCTCGAACATGGCCCCCGAATACGGCGCCACCGCCGCCATGTTCAGCATCGACGCGCAGACGCTGGAGTACCTGACCCTCACGGGCCGCGCGGCGGAGCAGGTCAGGCTGGTCGAGACCTACGCGAAGCACGCCGGCCTGTGGTCGGACTCGCTCAGGGAGGCCGTGTACGAACGCCATCTGGAGTTCGACCTGTCCAGCGTGGTGCGCAACCTGGCGGGCCCGTCGAACCCGCATGCGCGCGTGGCCACCGCCGATCTGGCGGCCAAGGGCATCGCGGGCGCCTGGCGCATGCCCACGCCGGAAGAAGGCACGATGCCCGACGGCGCCGTGATCATCGCGGCCATCACGAGCTGCACCAACACCTCCAACCCGCGCAACGTGATCGCCGCCGCCCTGCTCGCCCGCAATGCGAACCGGCTGGGCCTGGCGCGCAAGCCCTGGGTCAAGACCTCGCTGGCCCCCGGCTCCAGGGCCGTGGAGCTGTACCTGAAGGAAGCAGGCCTGCTGCAGGACCTCGAAAAGCTGGGCTTCGGCATCGTGGCCTTCGCCTGCACCACCTGCAACGGCATGAGCGGCGCGCTCGATCCGGCCATCCAGCAGGAGATCATCGGCCGCGGCCTCTACACGGCCGCCGTGCTCTCGGGCAACCGCAACTTCGACGGGCGCATCCACCCCTATGCCCGGCAGGCGTTCCTGGCCTCGCCGCCGCTGGTCGTGGCCTATGCGATCGCGGGCACGGTGCGGTTCGACATCGAGAACGACGTGCTCACGGTGGTGGACGGCAAGCCCGTGCGCCTGAGGGACATCTGGCCCGCCGACGAGGAAATCGACGCCGTCGTGAAGGCCGCCGTGAAGCCCGCACAGTACCGCGCCGTGTACGAACCGATGTTCGCCATCCGGCACGACGACGGCCAGCGCGTATCGCCGCAGTACGGCTGGCGGGCGCAGTCCACCTACATCCGCCGCCCGCCCTACTGGGACACCGAAGGCGTGGGCGCGCTGGCCGCGAACCCGCGCACCTTGAAGGGCATGCGGGCGCTGGCCCTCCTGCCGGACAACATCACCACCGACCACCTCTCGCCCTCCAACGCCATCCTGCCCGACAGCGCGGCCGGAGAGTACCTGCACAGCATGGGCCTGCCCGAGGAGGACTTCAACTCCTACGCCACCCACCGCGGCGACCACCTCACCGCCATGCGCGCCACGTTCGCCAACCCGCAGCTCGTCAACGAGATGGCCGTGGTGGATGGCCAGGTCCGCAAGGGCTCGCTCGCCCGGGTGGAGCCCGAAGGCCAGGTCATGCGCATGTGGGAGGCCATCGAAACCTACCTGCACCGCCGCCAGCCGCTGATCATCATCGCCGGCGCCGATTACGGCCAGGGCTCCAGCCGCGACTGGGCCGCCAAGGGCGTGCGCCTGGCGGGCGTCGAAACCGTGGTGGCCGAGGGCTTCGAGCGCATCCACCGCACCAACCTGATCGGCATGGGCGTGCTGCCGCTGGAGTTCAAGGACGGCACCACGCGGCGGACCCTGGGGCTCGACGGCACCGAAACCTACGACGTGCAAGGCCAGCCGCAGCCACGCGCCACGCTCATGCTCGTCATCCGGCGCAAGAATGGCGAGGTGGTGAACGTGCCCATGGCCTGCCGCCTGGACACCGCCGAGGAAGTCTCCGTGTACGAAGCGGGCGGCGTGCTGCAGCGCTTCGCCCAGGACTTCCTGGCCCAGAATGTCAAGCAAAAACAGCCCCTGGCGCAGTCATGACAAGCGCTGACTGCTATCAAATTTGAAAAATCCGACATGACGACACTCTTTGCGCCACAGATCCGGATCCCCGCCACCTACCTGCGAGGCGGCACCAGCAAGGGCGTTTTTTTCCAGTTGCAGGACCTGCCCGAGGCGGCCCGGCAGCCCGGCGCCGCGCGCGACGCGCTGCTGCTGCGCGTGCTGGGCAGCCCCGACCCCTATGGCAAGCAGATCGACGGCCTGGGCAATGCCTCGTCGAGCACCAGCAAGGCCGTGATCCTCAGCCGCAGCACGCGCCCCGGCCATGACGTGGACTACCTGTTCGGCCAGGTCTCCATCGACCAGCCCTTCGTGGACTGGAGCGGCAACTGCGGCAACCTCTCGGCCGCCGTGGGGCCCTGCGCCATCCACATGGGGCTGGTCGATGCGGCGCGCGTGCCGCGCGACGGCACCGCCGCCGTGCGCATCTGGCAGGCCAACATCGGCAAGACCATCGTGGCGCACGTGCCGATGGCCGCCGGGCAGGTGCAGGAGACGGGCGAATTCGAGCTGGACGGCGTGACCTTCGCGGCCGCCGAGGTACAGCTTGAATTCCTCGACCCGGCGGACGAGGGCGAGGACGGCGGCGCGATGTTCCCCACGGGCAACCTGGTCGACCGCCTGGACGTGCCGGGCGTCGGCAGCTTCCACGCCACGCTGATCAACGCGGGCATACCGACCATCTTCCTCAATGCCCGGGACATCGGCTGCACCGGCACCGAGCTGCAGGCCGCCGTCAACGGCGACGCGCAGGCGCTCGCGCGCTTCGAGGCCATCCGCGCGCACGGCGCGCTGAGGATGGGCCTGATCCGGGAGCTGGCCGAGGCCGCCACGCGCCAGCACACGCCCAAGATCGCCTTCGTGGCACCGCCCGCCGGCTACACGGCCTCCAGCGGCAGGCGCGTCGAGGCGCAGGACGTGGACCTGCTCGTGCGGGCGCTCTCCATGGGCCAGCTGCACCACGCCATGATGGGCACGGCGGCCGTGGCCATCGGCACCGCCGCCGCCATCCCGGGCACGCTGGTCAACCTCGCGGCGGGCGGCGGCCCGCGCGGTGCGGTGCGCTTCGGCCACCCGTCCGGCACGCTGCGCGTGGGCGCCGAGGCCGCACAGGTCGACGGCCGGTGGCAGGTCACCAAGGCCGTGATGAGCCGCAGCGCCCGCATCCTCATGGAAGGCTGGGTCAGGGTGCCCGCCCCCTGAGCGGCGGCGCGGTTTCAGGAAAAGTGCGGCACGCCTGCGTGCCGCCATTGAACCAACAGCGAAGAAGAAAATGATGAACACCAAGCAGCGACTCAAGTCCCTGGCCGAAGCCCGCCGCGGCATCCTCGTGCCCGGCGCGTTCAACGCCCTCTCCGCCCGCGTCGTGGCCGACCTGGGCTTCGAGGCCCTCTACGTCACCGGCGCGGGCGTCACCAACATGTGGTTCGGCCTGCCCGACCAGGGCTTCATGGGCCTCACGGACATCGCCGACCACACGGCGCGCATCCGCGACGCGGTGGAGCTGCCGCTCATCGTGGACGCCGACACCGGCTTCGGGAACGCGCTCAATACCTACCATGCGGTGCGCACGCTGGAGCGCGCGGGCGCCGACTGCATCCAGCTCGAAGACCAGGTCAGCCCCAAGCGCTGCGGGCATTTCAACGGCAAGGAGGTCATCTCCACCGAGGAGATGCTGGGCAAGATCCGGGCGGCGGTGGACGCGCGCCGCGACCCGGACACCCTGATCCTGGCCCGCACCGACGCCTGCGCCACCCAGGGCTTCGAAGCCGCCGTGGAGCGCGCGCAGCGCTACGGCGAGGCCGGCGCCGACATCCTGTTCGTGGAGGCCGTGACCACGGCCGAGCAAATCCGCACCCTGCCCCGGCGCCTGGCCGACAGGCCCCAGCTCATGAACATGGTGATCGGCGGCAAGACCCCCATCGTCAGCGCCGAGGAACTGGCGGGCCTGGGCTACGGCATCGTGCTGTACGCCAATGCCGCGCTGCAAGGTGCCGTGGCCGGCATGCAGAAGGCGCTGGCGGTGCTGCGCGAAACCCGGCGCATCGACGAAGACCCCGCCCTGGTCGCGCCCTTTGCAGAACGCCAGCGCCTGGTGCGCAAGCCCGAATGGGATGCGCTGGAGCGCAAATACCAATAAAAAGCAGTCCTGGCGCTTGCTGCAAAAGCGCAAGCAGCTACATATTCAATAGCAATCAAACAGCCTGACGCCACGCGGTGCGGCCAATCCGCGGGCGTCAAGCCAGCGCGCGACGGCGTAGCGTTTTACGCACACGCCACGGCACAGCCGCGGGCCGCGCTGCACAATGGGTTTTCCGTACCTTGTGCGCGCCCTGCCAATGCAAAGCATTTCTTCCGCGAACATCGTAGACCTGCTGCTGGATGCCGTCTGCATCGTGCAAGCCGACAGCCGGATCGTGTTCGTGAGCCCTGCCTTCGAGCGCATCTTTGGCTATGCGCCCCAGGAGGTGGTGGGGCGGCGCATGCTGGACATGGTCCACCCCGAAGACCTCGAGGCCACCGAGCGCCAGGCGCGCAGCGTGACTGAGGGCCATCTGCAGCTTCAGTTCGAGAACCGCTATGTGCGCAAGGACGGCACCGTCGCGCACATCCGCTGGACGGCGCGCTGGCTGCCCGACCGGCAGCTGCGGCTGGCCGTGGCCCACGACATCACCGAACGCAAGTTCACCGAGTCCATGCGCGGGGCGATCTACGCGATCTCCGAAGCGGCGCAGACAGCGCCCAATCTGGATACGCTGTTCGGGCGCATCCACCACACCGTCGAGCAGTTGCTGCCCGCCACCGATTTTTCAGTGGCGCTGTACGACCGCGAGAACGGCGCTCTGAGCTTTCCCTACCACGTGAGCGACGGGCTGCCCATGCCCGCCCCCATGGCGCTGGTGCGCGATTCGCTGTGCGCCGAGGTCATCCGCAACGGCAGTACCCTGCTGCTCACGCCCACCACGCGGGCCGGGCTGCCCGTGGAGGTGCCGCACGAACACCTTCCGCTGTACTGGCTGGGCGTGCCGCTGCAGACACCGCAGGGCGCCATCGGCGCGCTGGTGCTGCAAAGCCATACCGGGCAGTACCGCTACACCGACAAGGACAAGGAGCTCCTGCAGTTCGTCTCCACCCAGGTCGCGGCCGCCATCGAACGCCAGCAGATGCACGAGCGCCTGGAGCACATGGCGCAGTACGACCAGCTCACGCACCTGCCCAACCGCCAGCTGTTCCTGGACCGACTGAAGACCGCCCTCGCCCGCGCCCGGCGGGACCAGGGCCAGCTGTCGCTGCTGTTCATCGACCTGGACCATTTCAAGGACGTGAACGACACCCTGGGCCATGCCATGGGCGACCTGCTGCTGCAGCGGGTGGCGCAGCGGCTGCTGGAATGCGTGCGCGGCTCCGACACCGTGGCCCGCCTGGGCGGCGACGAGTTCGTGGTGCTGCTCGAGCATGGCCCCGCGCAAGGGCACACCACGGCGGTGGCCGAAAAGATCCTGGCGGCATTCGGCCAGGCCTTCGACCTGGAGGGCACGAGGCTGGCGATCCACCCCAGCATCGGGGTGGCCCTGCACCCCGAGCACGGCAGCGAGGTGCACCACCTGCTGGGCCACGCCGACGCCGCCATGTACCTCTCGAAGAAAAACGGGGGCAACCAGGTGCGGCTTGCGCCGCAGCCCCGCGCGGACAGGGGCCCGTAGCGGCCTGGGCCGCCCGCACCACCGGACCGCCATGCACGCCCCACGCCCCGGCGACACCTGCGCCGCGCCCACGCCCCGCCGCCGCGCGGCGGCCCTGCAGCTCCTGAAGCGGCTGGGCCTTGCCGTGCTGGCCTTGCCGGTGGCGATGGTCCTCACGTTCGCGGCCTTTCCGTTCTGGTCGTGGCTGGAGCGCACGACCGGCATCGAAAGCATGGGCCGCGAAGGCCCAGCCAGCTGGTGCTACCTGGCCACCTGGGGGCTGCTCGCGCTCGCCCTGGCGGGGCCGGCCCTGCTGCGCGCCGTGCGAAGCCTGCGCCCGGCCCGGGGCCACCGGGCGGGGCACTAGCCACCGCCCGGCAAGCCGCTGCGCCACGCCCCCCCGGCGGCTGGCGGCGATGTCGCTGCACAATGCGCCTTTCGCACCCGCGCCCTTCACCCACGGCCTACGGCCCCGCCCCCATGCTCTACAACGCCCTCAAGCTCGCCCATGTCCTGTCCATCGTGGTGTGGATAGGAGGCATGGTGTTCGCGCATTTCTTCCTGCGCCCCGCCGCGCAGTCGCTGGAGCCCGCGCAGCGCGTGCGGCTGATGCACGACGTGCTCCAGCGCTTTCTCGCGGCGGTGTCGGTGGCCGTCGTGGTCGTGCTGGCCAGCGGGCTGTGGATGATCGGCCGCGTGGCCAGGCAGGCCGTGCAGGCCGGCGGCTCGTTTTCCATGCCGCTGGACTGGACCGTCATGGCCACCCTGGGCCTGGTGATGATGGCCATCTTCGGCCACATCCGCTTCGCGCTGTTCAGGCGCCTGCAGCGTGCGGTGGCCGCCTCGGACTGGCCTGCCGGCGGCCAGGCCCTCGCCAGCATCCGCAGCTGGGTGGGCGTCAATCTGGCGCTGGGCGTGGTCACGATCGTCGTCACCCTGCTGGCCTGACGGCGCGCCGCCGCTTCCTGCCCATGCTCACGCACAAGCAGCTGCGCTACTTCGTGGACATCGTGGACGCGGGCAGCTTCAGCCTGGCGGCCGAGCGGCTGTTCATCGCCCAGTCGGCGCTGAGCCGCCAGGTCAAGGACATGGAACAGGCGCTGCAGGTACCCCTGCTCGAGCGCGGCACGCGGCACCTGCAGGCCACCCCCGCGGGGCGGTCGCTGTATGCCGACGCGCGCCGCATCCTCGCCGACCTGCAGCAGGCCGCCGTCAACGCGCGCGATGCGCAGCGCGGCATCGAGGGCACGGTGCACCTGCTGCATGCCAGCTCGGTGCCGCTCACGCCCGCGCTGCAGTCCTTTCTGCGCCGCCATCTGGCGCAGCACCCGGGGGTGTCGGTCGAGGTATCGCAATCCTCGTCCGAGCACCAGGCCCCCGACATCGCCCAGGCGCGCGCCGACATGGGCCTGGCGCGCGCGCCGGTGCTGCGCCGCTACCCCGGCATGCACTATGAGCCGCTGTACACCGAGGGGCTGGTGGTGGCCCTGCCCCCCGGCCATGCACTGGCGCAAGCGCCCGAGATCGCACTGGGCGACTTGCGCGGGGAGTCCTTCGTGGCCACGCCCCACCTGGACCGGGGCGGCCTCAGCCACCACGTGGCCCAGCTGTGCCGGGCGGCCGGGTTCGAGCCGCGCAGCGCGCGGGTACGCTCGCGCAAATGGTCGCAGCTGGCCCTGGTGCAGGGAGGTTTTGGCGTGGCGGTGATGCCCGAATCGCTGGCGGCATGGGCACCGCCCGGTGTGCCCGTACGCCCACTGGCCGGGAGCACGGGTCACCGCACGGCGGTGCTGGCCTTGTGGCGCGAGGACGCAGCGCCCCTGGTGCAGCAGTTCGCGGATGCCATGGTGCGCAGCTTCGCCCCGCTGCCACAGGCCCCCGGCTCCCACCCGCCTGCGGGCTGAACCCAGCTGATTTCGAGATAGATACCCGCCCCATTCGGTATTGGATGTGCAGGGGGACCGCCGGTAGAGTGCATCGCATTCGTCCACCGTGCCTGTTGCCCCCGCCACCCATGCCGCTCTCCACCCTTGCCGACTTTCTGCCCGCCGTCCAGCCGTGGCAACTGGCCCTCATCTGCGCGGGGGTGACCGCCGCCTACGTGATCTTCGGCATGGCCGGTTTCGGCACCGCCCTGGTGGCCGGGCCGGTGCTGGCCCACTTCATCCCCGTCGCGACCATCGTGCCGCTGCTGGCGCTGCTCGATTTTTTCGCCGCCGCCACCAACATCGCACGCGACCGCCATGCGGCCGACCGCGCCGAGCTGGGCCGCCTGGTCCCGTTCATGGCAGCGGGCAGCCTCGCGGGGGCCGCGCTGCTGCTCTGGGGGAGGCCCGATGCACTGCAGTGGGCCCTGGGCGCATTCGCCACGGGCTATGCGCTCCATGCGCTGAGCGGCCACAAGCCCCGGTCGGCGCTGCCCCCGCGCGCGGCCCTGCCCTTTGGCTTCATCGGCGGCATCTTCTCGGCCCTCTTTGGAAGCGGCGGTTTTCTCTATGCCATCTACCTGGCGGGGCGGCTGGACGACAAGGACCGTATCCGCGTCACGCAGTCCACCCTGATCGGGCTGAGCACGCTGACCCGCGCGGTGCTGTTCCTGCTGGCGGGTGTGTACGCGCAGGCGCCGGTGCTGGTGCTGGCGGCCGCGCTGGTGCCGGCCATGCTGCTGGGCACGGCCATCGGGCGGCGCATCACGCTGCGCCTGTCGCGCGAACAATTTCTGCGCGTGGTCCACGGCGTGGTGCTGTGCTCGGGCGTGCTGCTGCTGTGGCGGCAGTGGGCGGGCGCATAGCCGCAGGCCCCGGCCGCCGGTTCACCTACTCGGGTTGCGGACAAGGGCCCGCCGGCGCGCGCGCCGCGCCCCGGTCCTCTACCATCGGGCGAAGAGGAGCCGCGCTACGTGTTCAAGTTTTTCGAAAACCGCCTTCCCCCCTATCCCCCCGCCGAACCCCACCTGCCCCCGAAGGACTTCATGGCCTTCGTCTGGGATGGCACGCGTGGCCTGCGTGGCTACGTCGCCACGATGGCGGGGCTGTCCGCCGCCATCGCGGTGTACGAAGCCCTGCTGTTCGCCGTGCTCGGCCATGTGGTCGACTGGCTCTCCACCGTCGCACCCGGTGCGCTGTGGACGCAGCACAAGGCCTCCATCCTCGGCATCACCGCGCTGCTGCTGGGCTCCGTGGGCCTGGTGGCGCTGCAGACGGCCATCAAGCACCAGGTGCTGGCCATCAACTTCCCGCTGCGCCTGCGCTGGAACTTCCACCGCCTGATGCTGGGCCAGAGCATGGCCTTCTATGCCGACGAGTTCGCGGGCCGCATCACCACCAAGATCATGCAGACCGCGCTGGCCGTGCGCGACATGATCTTCACCACCACCGACGTGGTGATCGGCATGGGCGTCTACCTCGTCACCATCCTCGTGCTGCTGGCCGGGTTTGACGTGCGGCTGCTGGCCCCGTTCGCCGCCTGGATGGTGGCCTACGGGCTGGCTTGCTGGTATTTCGTGCCGCGCCTGGGCAAGGTGGGCAAGGCCCAGGCCGATGCGCGCTCGGTGATGACCGGGCGCATCACCGATGCCTACACCAACATCGCCACCGTCAAGCTGTTCTCGCACACGCGCCGCGAATCCGAATTCGCGCGCGCGGCCATGGACGCCTTCAAGCTCACCGGCTACGCGCAGATGCGCCTGGTGAGCCTCTTCGAGATCGTGAATCACATCCTGGTGGTGGTCATGATCCTGGGTGCGTGCGGCACGGCGCTGTGGCTGTGGTCGCTCGGCGAGGTGGGCGCGGGCGCCGTGGCCGCCGTCACCGCCATGACGCTGCGCGTGTCGGGACACGCGCACTGGGTGATGTGGGAGATGACCACCCTGTTCGAGAGCGTGGGCACCATCCAGGACGGCATCAACACGCTGACCAGGCCGCGCACGGTGGTGGATGCACCCGATGCCCAGCCACTCGCCGTGACCCAGGGCGAGGTGCGCTTTGACAACATGAGCTTTGCCTATGGCAACGGCCGGCCCGTGATCGACGGGCTGAACCTGGTCATCCGGCCGGGCGAGAAGATCGGGCTCATCGGCCGTTCGGGCGCCGGCAAGTCCACGCTGGTGAACCTGCTGCTGCGCTTTCACGACGTCAGCTCGGGCCGCATCCTCATCGATGGCCAGGACATCGCCCACGTCACGCAGGACAGCCTGCGCCGCTCCATCGGCATGGTGACGCAGGACACCTCGCTGCTGCACCGCTCCATGCGCGACAACATCCTGTACGGCCGCCCCGACGCGAGCGAGGCCGACCTGCACAAGGCGGCCGAGCGCGCCGAGGCGGCGGACTTCATCGCCACGCTGACCGACCTGCAAGGCCGCACGGGCTACGAGGCGCATGTGGGCGAACGCGGCGTGAAGCTGTCGGGCGGCCAGCGCCAGCGGGTCGCGATCGCGCGGGTGATGCTCAAGGACGCGCCCATCCTGCTGCTCGACGAAGCCACCAGCGCGCTCGACTCCGAGGTGGAGGCCGCCATCCAGCAAAGCCTGGACAGCCTGATGCTGGGCAAGACCGTGATCGCGATTGCGCACCGCCTGTCCACCATCGCGGCCATGGACCGCCTCATCGTGATGGACGCGGGCCGCATCGTGGAAGAAGGCACGCACGCGCAGCTGCTGGGCCAGGGCGGCGTGTATGCACGCCTGTGGGGGCACCAGAGCGGCGGATTCCTGGGCGAATCGGAAGAAGACTGACAGCCACTGCCTCGCCGCCCAACCGCCCAGCCAGCCAGCCGGGCTGCCTGCCACCCACGCGACAGCACGGCACCGGCCTGTCGCCCAGGCGGCTGTGCGCGGCCCGCGCACGTTCTACCGTTGCAGCCCTGCACGGGCCATGGTGGCCTGGCCAACCGAAGGAGACATCCGATGATCAAGGTCACGGCGGTGTACCGCTGGCGCGAAGGCGCCACGTTCAACCACGACTACTACCACGGCGAACACATGCGCATCGCCCGCGCGGCGCTTCAGCCCCTGGGCCTGGTGCGGCTCGAGAGCGACCGCGTGCTCTACCCCGGCGAGCCCCGCCCCGGCCAGGTGGTGGCGCTGACCAACGCGTTCTTCAGCGACCTGAAGCAGGCCCAGGCCGCAGCCAGGCAAACGGCGGCGCAACTGACGGCGGACATCCCCAACTACACCAACATCACGCCCGAGTCCTACTTCGCGCAGATGCTGGCGCACGAGGTGGCAACGGCCTGAGAGCGCGTCGATCCGCCGCTCGCGCACGGCCTTGGGCAGCAGGCGCGCACACCGCTCTGCCCGGCCCCGGCACGGCGGCCAGCACGTGGCACGCGGTGGCCGGCCAGTCCAAGGCCGGGGAAGGCAACCGGCAGCGCCGCCTGGCCCCACATGGATAAAAATAGGCCCTCGCGCAGGTTTGCATTGCGCATCAAGCTATAAATTTAATAGCAACATACATTCCAGGCCGCAGCTCCATGACCACCAGCACCCCCATCCCACTCGACATGCCCGCGCCCACCGGCGACCAGCTCAAGGCCAGCCGCGCCGCTGCCGAGCTCAGCCAGGCCCAGGCCGCGGAATTGATGGGCTATCCGCTGCAGACCGGCAGCCGGGGGGGCGTGCAGTCGCGCACCTGGCAAGCGCTGGAGAGCACCACCGACGAGCGCAACATGCAGGGGCCCGTCTACGCGATGTTCCTGCTGCTCACGGGGCAGCATCCCGACTACGTGCTGGCCCGGCGCTCCGGTGCGGCCCCATCCGGCGTCGCCCCATGAAAAAAGCGGAACGGTCCGAAGACCCTTCCGCCAACTGCTTGCAGGGAGATTGCCGAAACAGCGGGTGGCTCAGTCCACCTTGATGTTGGCGGCCTTGATCACCTGGGCCCACTTGTCCACCTCGGCCTTCTGGAAGCTGGCGATCTGGGCGGTGGTCATGTCGGCCGGCTCCATGCCAAAGCCCTTCAGGCGGTTTTGCATGTCGGGCTGGGCCAGGATCTTGCGGATCTCGTCGTGCAGGCGCGTGACGGTGGGCGCGGGCGTGCCGGCCGGCACGAAGATCGCCTGCCACGACTGCACCTGGAAGTCCGCCAGGCCATTCACGCCCGATTCGGCCACCGTGGGCACGTCGGGCATGGAGGCCAGGCGCCTGGGCGAGGTCACCGCGATGGCGCGCAGCTTGCCGCTCTGGATGTGCGGGGCGGCGACCACGGTGGTGTCGAACATCATGTCGACCTGGCCGCTGATCACGTCCTGGATGGCGGGGCCGCTGCCCTTGTACGGGATGTGCGTGAACTTCACGCCCGACTTGTAGGCCAGCAGTTCCACGGCCAGGTGCTGCGAGCTGCCGGTGCCGGCGGAGGCCGACGACAGGCCGCCCTCCTTGCCCTTGGCGGCGGCCAGCACGTCCTTGAGCGTCTTGTGCGGGCTGTTGGCCGACACCACCAGCACCACCGGATTGGTGCCGATCAGCGTCACGGGGCTGAACGACTTGATGGGGTCGTAGCCCAGCTTCGGGTACAGGCTGACGTTGATGGCGTGGGAGCTGACGGTGCCGCCCAGCAGCGTGTAGCCGTCGGGCGCGGCGCGCGCCGCGGCTTCCGAGCCGATGCTGCCGGCCGCGCCACCCTTGTTCTCGACCACCACGGTGGTCCCCAGGGCGGTGCCCAGTTGCTGGCCGATCAGGCGGCCGAGCGTGTCGGTGGTGCCGCCAGCGGCAAACGGCACCACGTAGCTGATGGGCTTGCCCGTGGGCCAGGTGCCCTGGGCGGCGGTGGGCAGGCCGATGAGGCCCACGGCGGCAGCCAGGGCCGCTGTGTGGATGAGGGTTCTGCGTTGCATGAAGGGTCTCCTGGTTTGTGGATGGTGGATGGCGGGACCGAATGGAAGAGCCGTTCAGGCATTTCCACGGTTCAGTCCGTCTCAAGGCAGGTCAACGATCTCGACCCAGTTGGGGTTCTTGCCGGCTGGCACACGCGTGGGGGTGCCCGGGATGCCGGTGGCGGGGTCGATGGGGTGCAGCGACACCTGGTGGGACTCCTGCCCCGCCGCGACCAGGAAGCGGCCCGAAGAGTCCACCGCAAAGCCGCGCGGGGACTTTTCCGTGGGCACCTCGCCCAGCGGCTGCAGCTGGCCCGTGACCGCGTCGACGCGGAAGCTGCTGAGGATGCTGGAAGTGCGCTCCGACGCATACAGCGTGCGGCCGTCGGGCGACAGGTGAATGTCAGCGGCCCAGGGCTTTCCCGCAAACCCTGCGGGCAGCGCCGTGGCGCGCTGCACTGGGCGCAGCGTGCCCCGCGCCGAGTCGTAGGCCAGCACGTGCACGGCGGCGTCCAGTTCGTTGAGCACATACATGAAGCGCTGGCCCTTGTCCCACACGAAGTGGCGCGGGCCCGACTTGTCAGGGGCGACGGTGGTGAGGGCGGGCTCGTGCGCGCTGAGCCTGCCCGTCTCGGCATCGAAGCGCCAGGCCGAGAGGTTGTCTCCGCCCAGGCTGGTGGCGAACACATGGCGGTTGGCGGCATCCGCATGGATGGCATGCGCATTCGGCGCCGTGGGAATGAGCTGCTGCACCGCCCCCACCGCGCCGTCCTTGCCAATGCTGTTGACCGTGATCTTGTGGCCGGGGTACGAGGCCGCGAACAGCCAGCGCCCGGTGGCATCGGTGTCGATGTTGGCCATGCTGTCGGCCAGCGGCGCCTCGCCCAGCTTGCGCAGCTTGCCGCTGGCGGGATCGATCGCCAGGCTCACCACCCTGAACGGCTGTGAGCGCAGCGCCACGTACAGCATCTTCTTGTCCGGGCTCACGGCCATGGGCATCGCCATGCCGCCCAGCGGCGTGGTGTCCACCGGCTTGAGCGCGGCGGCGCTGCGGTCCAGTTCGAACACCGACACATCCTGGCTGTCCGCGTTGGAGACATAGACCCAGGTAGCGGCCCAGGCGCCCGGCGTGGCCAGTGCGGCGGCCACGGCAACGGCCACATGCGCCAGCCGTGCGGCCCTGCGGCGGGAGCGAAGTGCTGCAATCATCCGTATTCCTTGGGCAGATGGCGGCGAAGGCTGGGGAACAGCGCACTCGCGTTGCCATGGTGGTCGTTTCCCGCCGGGCGATTCACGGCCTGCCCGGCGCGGGGTGGGAGTCTTTTGTCATATGTCGTCATACAACAAAGAGGCGATTGTGGAGCCACTCCCACCTGGCACCCTAAAGGGATTACCCGAAGTTTCTTGACAGTCGATTGGTGGGCCGAACCCCTGTCACCATAAGGAAACAGCCTCCCAAAACCTTGGTACTTACCCTGATTTTTTAAGGGTAAACCCGATATTTCCAGGCCGGTCGGTTGTTTTGGATGGCATCTAGTTGTACGATGACTAACAACAACCCATGCAACGGAGACATTCCATGACCTTGAACCGACGCGCCATCCTCCTGGCCTGTACCGCCGCCCTGGCCGCAGCCTCCGCCACCGCCCAGACGGCGGAATGGCCAGCAAAGACGCTGCGCATCGTGGTGCCCTACCCTCCAGGCGGCAGCTCGGACATCATTGCGCGCTCCATCAGCCAGTCGCTGTCCGAGGCGCTCAAGCAGACCGTCATCGTCGAGAACAAGCCCGGGGCCAACGGCAACCTGGGGGCGGACTTCGTCGCCAAGGCCGAGCCGGACGGCTACACCATGCTGCTGTGCGACGTGGGCGCGCTGGCCATCAGCCCCTCGGTCTACACCAAGCTGTCGTTCGACCCCTCCAAGGACCTGCGTGGCGTGACCATGCTGGCCTACTCGCCCCACCTGCTGGTGGTGCACCCTTCGGTGCCCGTGAGCAACCTCAAGGAGCTGGTCGCCTACTCCAAGAAGAACGACCTGAACTTTGCCGTCACGGCCACCGGCAGCGCTCCCCACCTGGCTGGCGTGGCGCTGGAGCGCGCCAGCGGCGCGCGCTGGCAGTACATCCCCTACAAGGGCGGCGTCACCGCCATCCAGGACACCGTCGCCGGCCAGACCCAGGTGCTGATGAACGGCATGCTGGCCACCCTGCCCCAGGTGCAGAGCGGCAAGCTCAAGGTGCTGGGCGTGTCCAAGTCCACGCGCATGCCCCTGATCGGCGACGTGCCCACCATTGCCGAGCAGGGCGTGGCCGGCTACGAGTCCGGCACCTGGCAAGGCGTGCTGCTGCCGCGCGGCACGCCGGATGCCGTCGTGCAAAAGCTCAACAAGGCCCTCATCACCGCCATCCGCGCACCCGAGATCCGCTCGCGCCTGGCCGGCCAGGGCGCCGAGGTGGTGACCATGACCTCCGCCGAGCAGGACCAGTTCTTCGTCAAGGAGCGTGCGCGCTGGGCCAGCGTGGTCAAGGCCGCCAACATCAAGCTCGACTGAGCACTTCACACCCCCTGTTTCATTCACCTTTCTCCCTCGTTGCAATGACCATGACCCCGCAAGACCTCAAATTCATCATGGGCTCCGGCCTGCTGTCCTTCCCCATCACGGACTTCGACGAGCAGGGTGAATTCCGCCCCAGGACCTACATCGAGCGCCTGGAGTGGCTCGCCCCCTATGGCGCCAGCGCCCTGTTCGCCGCCGGCGGCACGGGCGAGTATTTCTCGCTCTCGGGCCCCGAGTACGGCCAGGTCATCAAGACCGCCGTGGACACCTGCCGCGGCAAGGTGCCCATCATTGCCGGCGCCGGCGGCCCCACCCGCACCGCCATCGCCCATGCCCAGGAGGCCGAGCGCCTGGGCGCCCATGGCATCCTGCTGTTGCCCCACTACCTGACCGAAGCCGGCCAGGAGGGCCTGATCGAGCATGTGGCCGCCGTGTGCAACAGCGTGAAGTTCGGCGTCATCGTCTACAACCGCGACCGCACCAAGCTCACCGCCGATTCCCTGGCCATCCTGGCCGACCGCTGCCCCAACCTGATCGGCTTCAAGGACGGCGTGGGCAATATCGAGACCATGTCTTCCATCTTCATGAAGATGGGTGACCGCTTCTCCTACCTGGGCGGCCTGCCCACGGCCGAGGTGTATGCGGCGGCCTACAAGGCGCTGGGCACGCCGGTGTACTCCTCGGCAGTGTTCAACTTCATTCCCAAGACGGCGATGGACTTCTACAAGGCCGTGGCGGCCGACGACACGGCCACGCAACACAGGCTGCTCAAGGAGTTCTTCATGCCCTACCTGGCCATCCGCAACCGGGTGGAAGGCTACGGTGTCTCCATCATCAAAGCGGGCGCCAGGATCGTGGGCCATGACGGTGGGCCGGTGCGCGCGCCGCTGACGGACTTGAAGCCCAGCGAGATGGAAGAGCTCAAGGCGCTCATCGACAAGCTCGGCCCGCAGTAAGCGCGCCGAGGGGCCTGGCAAGCCAGGCCCCTTTTCTTTGGTTGCATTCCACCACGCGCCTGGCCGTGCACGGGCGCGTGGTGCAGCCGTGGCACGCACACACATCTCAAACACCACAACGGAGACAGACAAGATGTTCAAGCAAATCGTTCTCGCCACGGCCGCCGCCTTGGCCATTGCCGCGCTCACGGGCTGCGCCACTAGCGCACCCGCTGCATCTTCGGCATCGTCCGAGCAATCGGTGGCCGCGGCTGCGGAAAAACTGCGCGTGGCCATGATCGATCCCACGCCCACGGCCCTCGCCCAACTCGTCGCCGACGACCTGAGCTACGGCCATTCGGGGGGCCGCGTGGACACCAAGGACAGTTTCATCGGCGACCTGATCGCAGGAAAATCCGACTTCGTCACCATCGCCATCTCCGACCAGACCATCAAGGTCGTGGGCAACACCGCCATCGTGCGCCACACCCTCACGGCCGATACCAATGACTCGGGCAAGCCCGGCAAGGTGCAGATCAAGATCCTGGGCGTGTGGCAGCAGCAAGGCGGCCAGTGGAAGCTGCTGGCACGCCAGGCCGTGCGCGTCGCGGCATGATGTAGACACATCGGGGCGGCAGTGTGCCGCCGTATGCCGCCCGTTGCATTTTTTGGCACTGTTGCCCCACGAAACCATGACCACGACTCCCCCTCGCATCCTGCAAATCGGCCGCCTGCCCCTCCCCGCGCTGGAGGCCGAACTGGCGGCCCGTTACAGCGTCGCCTGCCTGGCCGAACAGCCCGATCCAGCGGCTTTTCTGGCGTCACACGGTGCGGAGTTCACCGGGGTGGTGACCACCGCCGCCATCGGCCTCAAGGGCGAGGTCATCGCCGCGCTGCCCCACCTCCAGGTCATCAGCAGCTTTGGCGTGGGCTTTGACGCGCTGGACATCGATGCGGCCAAGGCGCGTGGCGTGCAGGTGGGCTACACGCCCGGCGTGCTCAACGACTGTGTGGCCGACATGGCGTTTGCGCTGATGCTGGATGTGTCGCGCAACCTTGCCGCCAGCGACCGTTTTGTGCGCCGTGGCGAATGGCCGAAGGCCAGGTATGCGCTCGGCAGCCGCGTGTCGGGCAAGCGCCTGGGCATCGTGGGCATGGGCCGCATCGGCCAGGCGGTGGCCGATCGTGCGGGCGGCTTCCGCATGCAGGTGGGCTACCACAACCGTCGGCAGGCCGAGGGCTGCGCACTCCCTTACTTCGAGTCCTTGACCGCGCTGGCGCAGTGGGCCGACTACCTGGTGCTGACCGTGGCGGGCGGCGCTGGCACGCGCCACCTCGTCAATCGCGATGTGCTGGATGCCCTGGGGCCGAACGGCTACCTCGTCAATGTGGCGCGCGGCAGCGTGGTGGACGAAGCCGCATTGATCGAAGCGCTGACCGAACGCCGCATCGCCGGTGCCGGGCTGGACGTGTTCGAGAACGAGCCCACCGTGCCCGCCGCGCTGATGGCGCTGGACAACGTGGTGCTGACGCCGCACACCGCCAGCGCCACGCACGAAACCCGACGCGCGATGGCCGACCTGGTGCTGGAAAACCTGGAATCGTTCTACACCACCGGTGCCGTGCTGGCGCCGGTGCCTGGCACCTTGGTACTTGAGTAAGCCGTAAACAGCGCTTCCGTGTCTGGCTCCTCGCCCTGCAGCACCGGAGACGCCCCCGCAGGGGGAGGCACGAAGCGGCTCAGGGAGTCACTTCAGCCTGTCGCGCGAGATGTCCATGATCATGCGCGTGGCCAGGTACAGGCGCGGCACGATGGTATTGATCTGCACGTACTCCGCATCGTTGGAGTGGGCGCCGTAGCCCGACAGGCCCATACCCTCCACCACCGCGCCCTTGGTCTTGAGCGCCGCAAAGGCCGCATCGGTGCCGCCCCCGGTGGCTTTCTCGACCACGTTGAGCGGCAGGCCCAACTCCTGGTAGATGACCTTGCCGTAACCGGCCACACGGCGCGATGCCTCGCTGGTTTCGAGCGGCGGCCGGCGCACCTCGAACTTCACGTCCACCTTGGAGGCGGGCAGCAGCCGGGTCTTGATCTTCTCCTGCAGCGCCTTCTCCAACCCGTCAAAGTCCGCCACCTTGAGGGCACGCGCATCGGCCTGGGCGGTGGCCTCGGCCGGAATCACATTGCGGTTGGTGCCGGACTTGGACACCGTCCAGTTGAGCTTGAGGCCTTCGTCGTTCTTCGACAGGTCCTTCATCTGCAGCAGCTGGTGCGACAGTTCGTACAGCGCGTTCACGCCATCCTCGGGCTTGGCCCCGGCGTGCGATGCCTTGCCCTGCACCGTGAGGTAGGCCGCCCCGATGCCGCTGGTGGCCAGGCGCAGCGTGCCGTCGGTGCCGCCGCCTTCGAACGACAACACCACGTCCTGCTCGGACGCCACACGGGTGATGGTGCTGCGCCAGCCGGGCGAGCTGATTTCCTCGTCGCCATTGATCAGCACGGTGAGCGTGCCGTAGTCCTTGAAGCTGAGCTTTTGCAGCAGGGCCACGGTGTGGATGATGAGCGCGATGCCCTGCTTGTCGTCCGAGATGCCCAGGCCATAGGCCTTGTCGCCATCGATGCGGAACGGCTGGCCTTTGAGCATGCCCTTGAGGTACACCGTGTCCATGTGCGCGATGAGCATGATCTTCTTGCTGCCCGTGCCCTTGAACACGGCCTGCACGGCAGGGCCCACCTTCTCGGGCGTGTCGTCCAGGCGGTAGATGTCGCTGGTCTGCAGCACGTCCACCGTGCCGCCCAGTTGCTTGAGCTGGCTGGCAATGCGCTCGGCGATCTGATTCAAGCCTTCGATGTCCTTGCTGCCGGACTCGATGTGCACCAGGTCGCGCAGGGTGTCGAGCAGCGGCTGCTGCTCCTTCTGGGCCAGCGCATGGACATCAGCCACCGGCGCAGCGTGGGCCAGGGCGGCGGCAAACGCCAGCGCCAGCGAGGCCATCAGGGGGCGGACAAACGAAGGGGCTGTGTGTGGGCGGCGCTGCGGATGGTGCATGGTGCAAAGGCTCGGTGAAGGGATGAGGAAAGCGATTATGGAGTCTTGCAACACCAATTTCAAACACTGATCATCCTTGCAATGTTTCGGTCAGCGCCTGCGCGCCAGACTCAGCCCGCAGGCGCAAACACCTCGGGGCCCAGCCGTGACTTGTGGCCCCGGGGTTCAAACAGCCACATGCCATACAGCGGCAGAGATTCCGCCAGCCGCAGGGGCGCCACCAGCGTGGACGCACCGCCCAGCAACGCAGGGTGCGGCACAACAGCCAGCAGGTCGGACTGCGCCACCAGGTGCAGCAGGCTGGCAAAGTCGGGGCAGCGCACGGACATCTTGGGCGCGGGCATGCGGCGCACACGGTGCGCTTCCGTCAACACATCCACCGGCCCGCTGACACTGGGCCCCACACAGGCCCACGCAGCGCCCTGCAGTTGCGCCAGCGACTGGGCCCGGACCCATGGGTGGCCCTTGCGCGCATAGACCTGGGGATGCAACTCGTACAGGGGGCGCTCCGTCACATCGGGATGCGCAAACTTGCGCGGTTTGGGGGCAATGACCGCATCAAAGCGCCGCTGCAGCAGGCCCTCCAGCAGACTGCCTTCATCGGCCGTCGCCATCTCCAGCGAGCGCCGGGCGTTGGGCAGGCACCAGCTGGCATACAGCAGCGGGCCACAGACCAGCGCCGCTGAAGACGTGAGCCCTACCCGCAGCAGGTAGCGGTCTGCCGCAGCCACTGACGCGCGGGGCAGCGCCTCAACCCCTTGTGCCAGGTGCAGGGCCTGCGCGGCTACAGCCCGGGCCAGGTCGGTGGGCACATGGCGGCGCCCTTCCTGCACCAGCAAGGGCTTCGCGAAGTGGACTTGCAGTGCCTTCATGCCATGGCTGATCGCAGGCTGCGACACGCCGCAGGCCTTGGCCGCCAAGGCGAACGAGCCCTGTTCGATGACCGCACGGAGGTATTGCAGGTAGCGCAGATACATAAACACCTTTTATGTACAAGCCACCATTGTCTCTTGTCGTGCGGTGCGGAGTTGGCGAAGCTACGCACTCCACTCCACGCCCTTTGCATCGCCACGTATGAGCCATTCCCCCATCGACACCGTCCGCACCTACCTCGCCCACCTGCATGCCAGCCACACCGAAGGCCTGATCGCCTGTTTTGAAGACGATGGCGTGGTGCACTCGCCGTTCCTGGGCACGATGCGCGCGAGCGACTTTTTCAAGAAGCTCGCCCAGGCCTCCAACGGCAGCGTGATCACCGTGCTGGATCTGTTCGCCTCCGCCCAACCAGAAAGCGGCGGCGCCGTGCGGGTCGCCGCCTATTTCCGCTACGACTGGACCTTGAACGATGGCCGGGAGGTGACTTTCACCTGCGTGGATGTGTTCACGTTCGACGCGGGCAGCACCCGCATCCGCGACATGAACATCGTCTACGACACCCACCCGCTGCGCGAGGAGGTGGGCGACAAGTACGCGCCTGATCCGGTCACAACAGCTCCACGCCCTTGAGCGTCACAAAACTCGTCTCGCGCGTGACCTGCACAAAGTCCTGCAGGTACGGCTTGGCCGACAGGCTGGGCAGGCAGGCGGCGTGCAGCTCGCCGCGCAGGCCTTTTTCGCCAGGTCCTGCCGCAATGGGCCGCGCCGTCACATACCCCCGATCCAGGTAACTCTGCACCGCCCACAGCGGCAGCGCCGCCACGCCGCGCCCGCTGGCCACCAGCTGCAGCATGGCCACCGTCAGCTCGGTGGTGCGGCGCGGGGGGCGCACCCCGGCGGGCTCCAGCACCTGGCGAATCAGGTCCAGCATTTCGTCCGGCACGGGGTAGGTGATGATGGTCTGGTCGGCAAAGTCCTGCGCCACCAGGTGCGGCCTGGCGACCAGCGGGTGCGTGTTGGCCAGCAGCGCGCGGATCTCGAAGCCAAACAGCGCGTGGTAGTCCACGCCCGCCTCGTCGGCATCCACCTCCGACACGATGGCCACGTCGGCCCGGCCCTGGTGCAGCAGGCCCACGGGGTCGGCGTGAAAGCCGCTCACGATGTCCAGCTCCACCTCGGGCCAGCGGGTGCGAAACGCGTCCATGGCGGGCATGAGCCAGTCAAAGCAGGTGTGGCATTCCACCGCAATGCGCATCTGCCCGCCCTGCCCCAGCACCAGGCGGGCAATGTCGCGCTCGGCTCCCTCCACCTGCGGCAGCATGGCATCGGCCAGGGCCAGCAGGCGTTCGCCCACGGCGGTGAACTGCGGCGGGACGGACTTGCGCTCAAACAGCGGCTGGCCATAGCGGTCCTCCAGCAGCTTGATCTGGTGCGACAGCGCCGACTGCGTGAGGTTGAGCAGCTGCGCGGCCCGCACCAGGCTGCCGCTGTCGCGCAGGGCGACCAGGGTGCGCAGGTGGCGCACTTCCAGAATCGACTGATTCATTATTAATTTTCAAGTTGATCGCATAAAACTTTCGTTTGAATAATAAACGAGCCCGCGCGACCATCGGTGCCTTCATTGCACTGCTCCATTCAGAAGAAGGAAATCACCATGTCGCTCGCCGCCCAATCCTCCTCTCGCCCTGTGCTCACGCACACACTGGGTTTTCCGCGCATGGGGGCGCAGCGCGAACTGAAATTCGCGCTCGAGTCCTTCTGGCGCGGCGACAGCACCGAGGCCGAGCTGCAGGCCACCGCCGCCCAATTGCGCCAGTTGCATTGGCAGGCGCAGGCCGATGCGGGCCTGGGTTGTGTGACGGTGGGCGACTTTGCGCTGTACGACCACGTGGCCAACCACATCCAGCTGCTGGGCTGCGAGCCTGCGCGCTTTGGCTTTGACGCCCACACGCCCGAGCTGGCGCGCTACTTTGCGATGGCGCGGGGCGTGTCGGCCCACGCCGCCGAAGACCACCAAGGCTGCAGCGCCGGTTGCACCGCAAAGCACACCACCGGCCAGCCCGCGCTGGAGATGACCAAGTGGTTCGACACCAACTACCACTACCTCGTGCCCGAGTTCAGCGCCCACACCCAGTTCCACCTGGCCAGCGAACGCCTGTTCGCCGAAGTGGCCGAGGCCCAGGCCCTGGGCCACCGCGTCAAGGCGGTGCTGCTGGGGCCGCTGAGCTTTTTGTGGCTGGGCAAATCCAAAACGGCGGGTTTTGACCGCTTCAGCCTGCTGGAGTCATTGCTGCCGGTGTACGAAACCGTGCTGGCGCGCCTGAAAGCCCAGGGCGTGGAATGGGTGCAGATCGACGAACCCATCCTGTGCCTGGACCTGCCCGACACCTGGCGCCATGCGTTCGAACCCAGCTACTGGCAACTGGCGCGCAGCGCGCCCAAGTTGCTGCTGGCCACGTACTTCTCGCCACTGGCCGAAAACCTGCGCCTGGCCTGCCAGCTGCCCGTGGCGGGCCTGCATGTGGACGCCGTGCGCGCGCCGGATGAGTTGGTGGGCGTGGCGGACTGGCTGCCCTCGCACAAGGTGCTGTCGGTGGGCATCGTGGACGGCCGCAACATCTGGCGCACCGACCTCGATGCCGCTCTGACCAAGCTGCGCCCTGTGGCCGACAAGCACCAGGGCGAGCTGTGGGTGGCACCGTCGTGCTCGCTGCTGCATGTGCCGTTCAGCTTAGAGGCCGAAACGCAGCTGGATGCCGAAGTGAAATCCTGGCTGGCGTTTGCCGTCGAAAAGCTCGACGAGCTGCGTGTGCTCTCCACCGCCTTGTCGCAAGGCGAGGTTGCGGTGGACGATGAATTGCACGCCGCCCGCATCGCCCTGGCCGCCCGCCGCGCCAGCCCCCGCGTTCACCGTGCCACCGTGGCCGCCCGCCTGGCCGCCGCTGCGCCGGGGGCCGACCAGCGCCACGACGCCTTTCCCGCCAGGCAAAAGGCACAGCGCGCACGGCTGAAACTTCCGCTGCTGCCCACGACCACGATTGGTTCGTTCCCACAGACGGCCGAGATCCGTGCAGCCCGCGCCGCCTTCAAGCGCGGGGCACTGGATGCGGCCCACTACCAACAAAAGATGCAAGTGGAAATTGCCCTGGCCGTGCGCAAGCAGGAAGCCCTGGGCATTGACGTGCTGGTGCACGGCGAAGCCGAGCGCAACGACATGGTCGAATACTTTGGCGAGCAGCTCGACGGTTTCGCCTTCACCGCCAACGGCTGGGTGCAAAGCTATGGCTCACGCTGCGTGAAGCCGCCCATCATCTACGGCGATGTGGCCCGCCCCACGCCCATGACCGTGGCCTGGACGCAGTACGCGCAGAGCCTGACCGACCGCCCCATGAAGGGCATGCTCACCGGACCCATCACCATCCTGCAGTGGAGCTTTGTGCGCGACGACCAGCCGCGCGCCACCACGGCCGACCAGATCGCCTGGGCCATCCGCGACGAGGTGTG
This sequence comes from Acidovorax sp. GW821-FHT10E03, assembly GCF_059415205.1. Taxonomy (NCBI): domain Bacteria; kingdom Pseudomonadati; phylum Pseudomonadota; class Betaproteobacteria; order Burkholderiales; family Comamonadaceae; genus Acidovorax; species Acidovorax sp. GW821-FHT10E03. The sequence goes on from NZ_JBWKMU010000003.1 coordinate 106,266, forward strand.
CGACCTCGAGGCCGCAGGCATCGCCATCATCCAGATCGACGAGCCCGCCATCCGCGAGGGCCTGCCGCTGCGCCGCGCCGGGTGGAAGAGCTATCTGGAGCGCGCCACACGCGCGTTCCGCATCAGTGCCAGCGGCGTGCGCAACGACACCCAGATCCACACCCACATGTGCTACAGCGAGTTCAACGACATTCTGCCCGCCATCGCGGCCATGGATGCCGATGTGATCACCATCGAGACCAGCCGGTCGGACATGGAACTGCTGCAGGGTTTTGGCGACTTCAAATATCCCAACGAGATCGGCCCCGGCGTGTACGACATCCACTCGCCTCGCGTGCCCGGCGTGCAGGAGATGGCCGCGCTGCTGGAGAAGGCCGCCGAGGTGGTGCCCGTGGAGCACCTGTGGGTGAACCCCGACTGCGGCCTCAAGACCCGGGGCTGGCCCGAGACCGAAGCCGCGCTGCGCCACATGGTGCAGGCGGCGCAGGAAGTGCGCGAGCGGCTGCTGGAGGAAGCGGCCCTGGCATGACGGAGGCCCGGCCGCGAGATCGCCTGGCCGCCCACTCAGCCCGCAGCGCCCTTCATCTCCGCCAATTTCACGAGGACCAGCAAAGCGTGGTTGAGGGGCGTGGGCACGCCCAGGGCGGCCCCGCGCCTGACGACGTAGCCGTTCAGATGGTCGATCTCGGTGGGCTTGCCCCGCGCCAGGTCCTGTGCGGTGGACGAGAACTGGCCGGGCATGGTGGCAGCGATGCCGCGCACGGCGGCCTGCACGTCGCCCGCAATCGTCACTCCGTCAGCAGCCGCCACCGCCAGACATTCGGCCACTATGTCGGCGATCACCTGCGTCACGCCGGGCACCTGCACCAGCGGGCCATAAGGCTGTTGCGACAGGGCCGAGAGCGCGTTGTACGCGCTGTTGAGCACCAGCTTGGCCCACAGCGCACCGCGCACGTTGTCTGACACCTGGGTGGGGATGCCCGCCGCCGTGAGCTGGCGGGCGGCCTCGCCGCTGCGTGGCGATGGCGCAATCACCAGCTCGCCCCGGCCATGGTGCACCACATGCCCCGGGCCGCCCATGGCGGTGGCGACGTACACCACGGCGGCGGCCACGGGGGTGCTGGCGCCGAGCACGGCGCGCACGCGCTCGTCGTTGTCCACGCCGTTCTGCAGGGTCAGCACCAGCGCGCCGGGCGCCAGGTGCGGGCGCATCCCGCGCGCGGCGTCCTCCGAGTCCGAGGACTTGACGCAGAACAGCACCACGTCGGCCCCCAGCACCGCGCTGGCCTCGGTGCTGGCCGCCAGCGGCACCTGCACATCCAGCACGGCTGTCTGCAGGCGCAGCCCGCGTTCGCGCACGGCCTGCACATGGGCGGGCCGGCCAATGAGCGTCACCGGGTGCCCGGCGCGTGCCAGCAGCGCGCCGTAGTAGCAGCCCACCGCCCCCGCGCCCATGACGGCGATGCGCAGCAAGGGGCCGGGGGTGGGCAAGGCGCTGGAGGAAACGGCTGTGGTCATGGAAAGTCCGGGGGACACAAAAAGAAGGCTGGGCCGATGGGCCTTGAGACTATATCGGGCGATCCGCCGCCCGCGCGCACGCTCAGGCGCCGCGCAGCACGCGCTCCGCCCACCTGCCCGCCCCCAGGAAGAGGAAGCCCACCAGCACGAAGCCGCCCAGCAGGCCAGCCGCATTGCGCAGCACCGTGGCATACCCCAGGGCGTTCACATCGATGAACGGATACGGGTAGCTGCCCAGCCACACGCCGCGCACCAGCGCATAGGCAAAGTACGCCAGCGGGTAGGCGCAGGCTGCGAGCGGCACCCACCACCGCAACCCGCGCTTGCCGGGCGCGGCCCCCAGCCAGTACAGGCCGAACAGCACGGGCACCGCGTAGTGCAGCAGCACATCGGCCAGCCACTGCCAGCCCTGGGGATCCCAGATGTTGCGCAGCAGGAAGTGGTAGGCCAGGCCCACCAGAACAATGCTGATGGCGGCACACGCCTGCACCGGCGCGCGCGCGAAGAACCGCCCCCAGGAGGAGCCTGCGGCCACCGCCGGCAAGGTCAGCACCAGGGCCACCAGGATGTTCGTGAGCACGGTGAAGTACCCCAGATAGGCCACCAGGCCCTGCAGGGCGGACTGGCCGCCGGCCAATGCAAGCCGCAGGGAAAGCACCAGCTGGAGCAGCACGGCGAACCAGACAAGCAGTGCAAGGGAAAAGGTGGCCCGCCTTTCGGCCGGGGTGGGGCGCGCGGCGTGCGCAGACGGGGGTGGCGAAGGATTCAAGGGTGTGCCCTGCTCTCGATGGGATGTGCCAGCACCATAGCCCAAAGGCCGTGGCACGGCCATCTCACCCAGGGCCGGAAGTTGCAATAACCCCTGGCAACAACTCGGGAATCAGTTGATTGCAAAGACAATCATTGTCTAGTCAATTAAATTCCTGCCCATGACTTCCGCGCGCCCCACCCCCTCGATCCAGGGCTTCTACAGCCCCGACCACCTCCAGCCCGAGGACAGCGTGGGCTACCTCATGCGCAAGGTGATGTCCTCCATCCGCACCCAGGCGGATGCGCAGCTGGCTCCGCGCGACCTGACCTACGCCCAGTGGCTGCCGCTGTACAAGATCTCGCGCTGCGACAAGACCACGGTGGCCAGCCTCGCCCGCGACCTGGAGACCGATCCGGCGTCGATGACCCGGGCACTCGACCGGCTCGAAGCCAAGGGCCTGGTGCTGCGCGAGCGTTCCACCACGGACCGCCGCGTGGTGCAGCTCGCGCTCACGGCCGAAGGCCAGGCCGTGGCCGCCCAGGTGCCCGCCGTGCTGGCCGACGTGCTCAACGGCCACCTGAGCGACTTCACCCACGACGAATGGCAGCTGCTGCTGCGCATGCTGCGCCGCATGCTGGCCAATGGCGAAGCGCTGCGCCAGCAACCGCCCGCGCAGCCCTGATCGCGGTGCCCCGTACTTTTTTCGAATTCCTGGAGATTGACGTGTCCCAACCCACCCTCTTTTCAACCCGCGCCGCCGTGGCGGCCCACTTCGCCGTCTCGGCCGTCGCGCTGGCGGCCGCCCTGTTCCTGGTCGGCTGCGCCAGCCCCGGGCCGGCACACACGCCGCTGGCACAGACCACGCCCGCCGGGGCGGGCCTGAACGCCTCGGCCAGCGAATCGGCCGCCCCGTCGCAGTGGTGGACCACCCTGGGCGACACACAGCTCAATGCCCTGGTCGACAAGGCCCTGCAGGGCAGCCCCAGCCTGGCCGTGAGCCGCGCCCGCCTGGATCAGGCCGTGGCGCTGAGCCAGGTGCGCGAAGCCGCCAGCGGCCCGCAGGTGAACCTGGGCGTGGACGCCACGCGCCAGCGCTACACCGCGCACGGCCTGGTGCCCGCCCCGGTGGCCGGCAACACCTACAACAGTGGCACGGTGCAGGCGACGTTCAGCTGGTCGCCCGACTTCTTCGGCCAGCACGCCGCCGAGCTGCAGGCCGCCCTGGGCCAGGCGCGCGCGGCCCAGGCCGATGCTGCCGCGGCAGCCAACACCCTGGCTGCCCAGGTGGGACGCAGCTACGTGGCCCTGGCGCGCCTGGTGTCGCAACGCGAAGTCGCGGTGCGCGCGCTGGAGCAGCGCGAAGAGCAGCGCCGCCTGACCAATGACCGCGTGGCCGCGGGCCTGGACAGCCAGGTCGAGCTGACCCAGGCCCAGGCCGCCGTGCCCGATGCGCGCACGCAGATCGAGGCGCTGGACGAGCAGATCACCCTGGCGCGCCGCCAGGTGGCCGTGCTCACCGGCCAGGCACCCGATGCGCTCACCACCCTGACCCCGCAGCTGGCCGCCCTGCAGCCCGCGCCCGTGCCCGAGGCGCTGGGCGCCGACCTGCTGGGCCGCCGCCCCGACGTGGTGGCCGCGCGCTGGCGCGTGGAAGCCGCCACCCAGGGCGTGAAGGTCGCGCGCACGGAGTTCTATCCCAACATCAACATCGGCGCCTTCATCGGCCTGAACTCGCTGGGGCTGGACAACCTGTTCAGCGCCGGCTCGCACCAGATGGGCGTGACGCCTGCCCTGCGCCTGCCGATCTTCGACGGCGGCCGCCTGCGCGCGCAGCTGGGCGGCCGCCAGGCCGAGCTCGACGCCGCCATCGCCCAGTACAACGGCATGGTGCTCGACGCGGTCAAGGAAGCCGGCGACGCCATGGCCTCGGTGCAGTCGCTCACGCGCCAGCAGGCGCTGCAGGACGATGCCGCCGCCAGCGCCGAGAAGGCCTACCGCTTCGCGCAGGAGCGCTACCGCGCGGGCCTGGGCAACTATCTGGTGGTGCTGTCCACCGAAAGCCAGGTGCTCGCCCAGCGCCGCCTGGCCGTGGACCTGCGCGCGCGCCAGCTCGACACCCGCCTCATGCTGATGAAGGCCCTGGGCGGCGGCTGGACGGACGACACCGACACGCTGCGCACCGCCGCGCGCTGATTCCTGGCACACGAAAAACACACACAACAAACACCTACCGAAAGATCACAGCCATGAGCGAACCCCTCACCTCCCAAGAAGCCAACACCGCCCGCCGCCGGGGCCTGACCCTGATCGCCGCCGCCGTGGCCCTGGCCGCCATCGGCTGGGGCGGCTGGCACTGGGCCAATGGCCGCCATGTGGAGACCACCGACAACGCCTACGTGGCGGGCAACGTGGTGCAAATCACGCCGCAGATCGGCGGCACCGTGGTCTCCATCGGCGCGGACGACACCGATTACGTGAAGGCCGGCCAGCTGCTGGTCAAGCTCGACCCCGCCGATGCCCGCGTGGCGCTCGAGCAGGCCGAGGCGCAGCTGGCCCAGACCGTGCGCGAGGTGCGCACCCTGTTCGCCAACAACTCCACGTTGAAGGCCCAGGTCAGCCTGCGCAGCGCCGACCTGGCCCGCGCCCAGGCCGATGCCGCGCGCCTGCAGGACGACGTGGCTCGCCGCGCCCCGCTGATGGCCAGCGGCGCCGTGGGCAAGGAAGAGTTCCAGCACGCCACGGCCCAGGTCACCGCCGCCAAAAGCACCGTGGCCGCAGCCCAGGCCGCCGTGGTGGCCGCGCAGGAGCAACTGGCCGCCAGCCAGACGCAGACCGAAGGCACCTCCATCGAGCAGCACCCCAACGTGCAGCGCGCCTCGGCCCGCGTGCGCGAGGCCTACCTGGCCGTGCAGCGCGCCCAGCTGGTGGCGCCGCTCGACGGCCACGTCGCCAAGCGCGGTGTGCAGGTGGGCCAGCGCGTGCAGGCAGGTGCCCCGCTGATGACGCTGGTGGCCCTGAACGACCTGTGGGTGGACGCCAACTTCAAGGAAAGCCAGCTGCAGAACCTGCGCATCGGCCAGCCCGCCGAGCTGGTGGCCGACGTATACGGCACCAAGGTCGTCTACCACGGCAAGGTCGCCGGCCTGGGTGCCGGCACGGGCGCCGCCTTCGCGCTGCTGCCCGCGCAAAACGCCACGGGCAACTGGATCAAGGTGGTGCAGCGCGTGCCCGTGCGCATTGCCCTCGACCCCAAGGAAGTCAGCGAGCACGCCTTGCGCGTGGGCCTGTCGATGGACGTGAAGGTGGACACGGCCGACCAGAGCGGCAAGACCCTGTCGGATACGCAGCGCACCACGCCCGTGGCCGCCACCGCCGTGTTCGACGCGCAGTTCAAGGCCGCCGACGACGAGGTGGCCCAGATCATCGCCGCCAACCTGGGCCGCAAGGCCCTGGCCGTGGCCTCGCCCAAGGTGGTCCAGACGCCGGGCGGCAGCGCCGGGCAGGCACAGAACCACGCCTCCGCCCCCGTGCGCACCCCTGTGGTGCAGTAAGCCGGAGTCTTTTCCATGACTGCCGCCAACCCCACCGCGGACCAGGCCGGCGCCTCGGCGCTGCCCGCCGCGCCGCCGCCGCCAGCCGCCCCGCCCGGGCCGCCTGCGGCCTACCCCCCGCTGCAGGGCACGGCCCTGCTGCTGGGCACGCTGTCGCTGTCGCTGGCCACGTTCATGAACGTGCTGGACTCGTCCATCGCCAACGTCTCCATCCCCGCCATTGCCGGTGACCTGGGCGTGAGCCCGGGCCAGGGCACCTGGGTCATCACCAGCTTCGGCGTGGCCAACGCCATCTCGGTGCCGCTCACGGGCTGGCTCACGCAGCGTTTCGGCGCGGTGCGGCTGTTCACCATGAGCGTGCTGCTGTTCGTGCTCACCTCCTGGCTGTGCGGCTTCGCCTCGTCGCTGGAGATGCTGGTCTTCTTTCGCGTGCTGCAGGGCCTGGTCGCCGGGCCGATGATCCCGCTGTCGCAGACGCTGCTCCTGGCCAGTTACCCGCGTGCCCTCGCCGGAACGGCGCTGGCCCTGTGGGGCGTGACCACGCTGGTCGCGCCCGTGGTGGGGCCGCTCCTGGGCGGGTGGATCACGGACAACATCTCCTGGCCGTGGATCTTCTACATCAACGTGCCCGTGGGGCTGCTGGCCGGCGTGCTCACCTGGGGCATCTACCGCAAGCGCGAGACCCCGATCCGCAAGCTGCCGATCGACACCGTCGGCCTGTCCCTGCTGGTGCTGTGGGTGGGTGCGCTGCAGCTCATGCTCGACAAGGGCAAGGAACTCGACTGGTTCGCCTCCAACGAGATCATCGTGATGGCCGTCGTCGCCGTGGTGGCGTTCGCCGTGTTCCTGGTCTGGGAGCTCACCGACAAGCACCCGGTGGTGGACCTCAAGCTCTTCAAGGGCCGCAACTTCACCTTCGGCGCGCTCGCGCTGTCGGTGGCCTATGCCCTCTTCTTCGGCAACGTGGTGCTGCTGCCGCTGTGGCTGCAGCAGTGGATGGGCTACACCGCCACCTCGGCCGGCATGGCGCTGGCGCCGGTGGGCATCTTCGCCATCCTGCTCACGCCGCTGGTGGGCCGCAAGGTCGGCCAGTGGGACCCCCGGCGCATGGCGACGGGCGCCTTCATCGTGTTCGGCATCGTGCTGTGGATGCGTTCGCAGTTCACCGTGCAGACCGACTTCATCCACATCCTGATCCCCACCCTGCTGCAGGGTGCGGCCATGGCGTTCTTCTTCATCCCGCTGACCACGCTGACGCTGGCCGGGGTGGCCCCCGAGCGCATTCCGGCCGCCGCCGGGCTGAGCAACTTCGTGCGCATCACCGCCGGGGCCATGGGCACGTCCATCGCCACCACGCTGTGGGAAAGCCGCGCCGCCATGCACCATGCGCACCTGACCGAGGGCCTGGTGCAGGGCCAGGGCGTGTTCGCCATCACGCTGGATAACCTGATGGCATCGGGCCTGACACAGTTGCAGGCGCTGGCGCAGGTGAACCGGCTGATCGACCAGCAGGCATTCACCCGCGCGGCCAACGACATCTTCCTCGGATCGGCCGGGCTGTTCCTGCTGCTGATCGGGCTGATCTGGCTGACCAGGCGGCCGCCCAGGGCCCAGGGCCCGGGCGCCGCCGACGCGGCCGGAGCGCATTGAGGGCCAGCGGGCCGGCAGCAGCTGAATAACACCGGAAAATGGCTGCAGCGCTTTAACAACAAGCGCTGGCAGCTATTTTTTTTATAGCGCCCAAGCCACCTGCCGCGCCCTGCGGCACTGCGCGGCCTCCCACAGGCCACGTCGGAAAAACCTGACCTCCAGGCGGGCGCGGCACCTTCGGCCGCACCCCGGGGGCGCCCCAACAATGCAGTCACCGCAACACACAACAAGGAACTGCCATGTCGCTCTCGCTGATTCTGCTGATCGTCCTCATCCTCATCCTGGTTGGCGCACTGCCAACCTGGGGCCACAGCCGCTCATGGGGCTACGGACCCAGCGGCGGGATCGGGCTGGTGGTGCTGATTCTCGTGATCCTGCTGCTGATGGGCAGGATATGACGACGACACCTCCCGGCTGAGGCCGGGGGCCCTGCTCCCGCAAGGGGGTGGAGGCACCTGTCGGCCCCGCAAGAGAACGGCGCTTCCTTGGAAGCGCCGTTTTTTTATGCCCGTTGGCGGCACCGGGTTCGATGCCCCTGCGGCCTGGCTTTTCACGCCCGGCGCTGGCCCGCTGCCGCGAAGGCTGTCGAGAACGCCGCGAACTCGTTCTGCGCCACCGTGCCATCCGCGTTGCCGCCCTGGTCCATGAGCTGCATCACCGCCTGCGAAAAACCACTGCCCGCCTGGGCGCCCTTGGTACTGGCCAGGCCCTTGAGGAATTCATCCTGCGAGATGGATCCGTCCTTGTTGGTGTCAAAACCTGCCGTCAGCTGCTCGGTTTGGGCCTCGGTGGCACCAAAGCGGGCAAGCAGGTCCCGAAAATCCTCCCTGGAGACCAACCGGCCGCCCGGTGCGCCGGAAGCCCCCGCCGGCACCGAACCGCCGCCCCGCCCCACCGCGCCCACGGCGGGGCCGTCGAGTTTGCCCTGCGAGACCAGAATGCCTTTTTCTGCAAACCCTGCCAGTGCCTCGGCCTGCGGACTCAGGGTGAGGACCGTGGAGGGCTCAGGCTCGGTCGCGCCAGCGCCGCGCCGCGATGCGGCGGACTTGCCCGGCCCGCTGGAGGCTGCGTTGAAGATCAGAGAGGCTACGGACGCAAGGCCGGAGATAAGAGGTGACATCGCCATGGACTCCTGTGGGGCAAAGCCCGGTGTCCTGGCACTTCCTGCTGGTCCTTGCTTGGAGAAGACAAAAGGACAACGCCACCGTGATCACCGCTTCGCCCAGGACATGAAGGGTACGCCGCGCCCCACGACGCAGTGGCAGGATGAAAGCACCCTTTGGACCCCATTTCGGCACCTGTCCGGCACCTGTCAGGCACATCCCGGCTGCGACGCGGCGCTCCATGCCCCAGCGTTGGAGCACGCCGGCGTCTCGCCTGCCCGGAGCGCGGGGACAAACCCGGGGGCTGGATGCCCCGGCGGCCCGCCGCAGTCGGCGTGCGCCCAGGGCCCTGCCCTACGGGTAACCCGGCCCGAACGCCACGAACTCTCCTTCCAGCCGCCCCGCTGGCCGCCCATCGCAGTGCAGCGCCGACGCCTGCACGATCCGGCCCAGCCCCTTGCGCTGCAGCATCCGGGTGAAAGAGCGCCAGGCCTGCGGCGTGGGCGCCTGCGCCACGGCGGTGAAGGCGCCGGCCATGGGCGCGAGGTAGTCCATGGTGTTGCGCTGGATCACCAGGCGGCTGCCCAGTTGCTCGGCCGACAGGCGCAGGTGCAGCATCGACCAGGCGGCCAGGATCGCCACGGCCGATGCGCTGCCGCCAAACACCGTATCGCGGTGGTTGATGTTGGGCCCCAGCGGAGCGGCCAGCACCACCTGCTGCGGCGTGGCGTCGACCACCGTCACCTCCATGGCGTGGGACAGGGGAATGTGCTGGTGCAGATAGGCTTGGAGGTCAAGGGGAGTCACGGCGTGCATTCTGAATGGGTCACGGGGAAGCGGTGGCGGAAGTGTGGCCCGCCGCAAGCCGCCACTTTGCCACGGCGGGCCGCAGGGGCGCCGCTTTCAGGCCGGGCCGGCCCGCATGGGCAGCCTCACGCAAGGGGTGGACGGGCTGCACAAGGGCGCTGCGCCTGCCTGTCCACGATGGCAGCCGCCGCCTGCGGCAACTGCGCGGTCTGGTAGTCCGCGACAGCAGCAGCACGTCCGGCCAGCCCGCGATCTGCGGATGGCCGTTGAGCCGCGCGAGCAGCCGTGCCGTGATCAGGCCGCGCAGGCCGCCGCCGTCCAGGCTCAATATCCGGTACTTGGCCATCACAGGTCTCCTTCATCGGCGATGCCGCCGTGCCAGGGCCCCGCGGCGCAATCACCGGCGCCGGGACACGCGGCACTGCAAAAAATTCATGAAAAGCGCCTGCAACGCCTTTCCATCAAGCGCCAGCAGCTCCCGAATCAATAGCACCAATGGAAGGCAGCAGCAACCCTTGCCGGGCCGCCACGGCCTCGCGCAAGAACGCCCAGGTGGCCTGCATGCGCGCCACGTGCTTGTTCTCGGCGGGCATCGACATCCAGAACGTGCGCTGGAACCGCGCCACCCCGGGCAGCACCGGGACCAGCGAGGGATCTTGGGCCGCCACGAACGCGGGCAGCACCGCCAGCCCGGCACCGGCGCGCGCCGCCTCGTACTGCGCGAGGATGCTCGTGCTGCGCAGCACGAAATGCGCGGGGCGGTGCAGCTCGTCGAGGATCTGCAGTTCCTTGCTGAACAGCAGGTCGTCCACATAGCTGATGAAGGTGTGGCCGCGCAGGTCGTCGGCCGTGTGGACGGGCGCATGGCCGGCGAGGTAGTCGCGCGCGCCGTAGAGCTGCAACACATAGTCGGTGAGCTTGACCACCAGCACCGCGCCCCGCACGGGGCGCTCCAGGGAGATCACGATGTCCGCCTCGCGCCGCGACAGGTGCACCAGGCGGGGCAGCGCCAGAAGGTCCACCACCAGGCCCGGGTGGTTCTGTGCGAAGCGGGCCAGCTGCGGCGCGAGGATCAGGTTGCCAAAACCCTCGGTGGTGCCGATGCGCACCAGGCCGTGCAGCCCTTGCCGCACACCAGGCGCCGCACTCTCCACCGCGAGGAACGCGGCCTCCATGGCCTCCACCTTGGGCATCAGCTGCCGCCCTGCTTCCGTGAGCCGGTGGCCCCCGGCTTCACGGGCGAAAAGGGCCGATCCCACCTGTTTCTCCAGCGCCTGCAGGCGGCGCGACACGGTGGTGTGCTCCACGCCCAGGCGGCGTGCGGCGCCCACCAGCGTGCCGGCGCGCGCGAGCTCCAGAAAGTAGCGGAAATGATCCCAATCCATGGGCCGATTGTGGCGCCCTCGGAGCCCGTCGCCAGGAAGAAGAGGATGCGACGCCTGCACGCCCCCGGGCTCGCCCTCCTCCTTTCCTGCACCAGGCGCCTTTCGCTGTAAACGCGATGATTGTTAAAAATTTACACTCTGTGTTTTTTGTTGCACACTCCAGCCGCGCCCGGCACCCGAGCAGCGGGACCGCGCACAGCCACAAGAGCCCAGGGATTCCCCAAGGCCGCCGATACACAGGGAGGACAGGATGAATGCATTCATGCAGCCGCCCGCGGCTGCCCGCCAGAAACGAGCCCGTGCCGGGCTTCTCCGCGCCAGCCTCCGCGCCCCGGGCCCATTCCTTGCATCTTTCGGGAAGCCGCGCGCGGCGGGCTTCCTTTCCGCGCATCCCGGGCCACGCCCCGCTTTCCTTGCCTCCCCGCTTCCTTAGCCTCAGACATCTATGACACGCACCACTCTCTCATACAAGTCGCTTTGGGCCGGCCAGGCCTGCCTGGCGTTGGCCACCCTGGGTGCCCATGCGGCGGATGTGAGCATCACGCCGCCTGTCGGTGGCGGCTTTGTGATCAAAGGCCCCTCCAACACCGACAGGCTGCGCGTGCAAGGCTCCGGCGAAGTGCTGGTCCCCAGCCTGTCGGGCACGCCCAATACGAACACCAGCGTCCTGTGCTTTGACGGCCCGTCCGGGCGGCTGGGGCAATGCGCCCCCGGCGTGGCGTCGGGAGCCACGGGAGCGACCGGCCCGACCGGCGCGACGGGAGCCATCGGAGCGACCGGCGCCACCGGCCCGGCAGGCACCACGGGCGCTACCGGGGCCGCCGGCCCCACTGGCGCGACCGGCGCGACCGGAACGGCAGGCCCCGCCGGCGCCACGGGCGCGGCGGGTAGCAACGGCGCTCCGGGCGTGGCGGGAGCCACCGGCCCCACGGGCGCTACAGGCCCTGTGGGCGCCACGGGTGCCACGGGCGCGACCGGCCTCCCAGGCCCTGCGGGCTCGCTCAGTGTCAATGTGCGGACCGCAACCGGCACCGGCACCACGGACAGTTGCAATGCGACCGCCTGCTGCCTGCCCGGGGAGAAGGTTGTAGGGGGAGGGTACGAGGGTGCCAGCGGGGCTGGCGGGATCGATACGGGCGGCGTGTTCATCGCCGCCAACTACCCCACGGCGGGCGGCGCTTGCGGCGCTTCGGTGCAAAGTTGGAGCATCCGGCTTCTGAACTCCTACCGCGTTCCCACCCTGACGTCGGCCTGCATCGCCTACGCCATCTGCGCGCAATGACGCCTCTGGAATCACCTGCGCAAGCACAGCCCCAGGGCCTGATGGTGCAGGGCATGCAAACAGCCCGGCTGCCCTGGCGGTTCGACGCCGCTGCGGCCCTGGCCGAAGTCAACGCCCTGCCCTCCTCGCTGTGGCGCACCCATTTCAACGAGGGCCGCCACGATGGCGGCTGGCAGGCGCTCGCGCTGCGTTCCGCGCCCGAGGCCCCCATCGATGTCGTTCCTGTTGATGTGCCGGCATCGGGCTATGCCGACACGCCCGCGCTGGAACAGTGCCCCACGCTGCGCGCCATGCTGGACACCATGGCCTTGCCCTGGAAGTCCGTGCGGCTCATGCAATTGCTGCCGGGCTGCGAAATCAAGGAGCACACCGATGCCGGCGTGTGCGCGGCGCGGGGCGAGGCCCGCCTGCACGTGCCGCTGCAGACGGGCGAGCAGGTGTTCTTCCATGTCGATGGCGAGCGCATCCCGCTGCGGGCTGGCGAGTGCTGGTACGTCGACGTATCGCGCCCGCACCGGGTTCGCAACCGTGGCAGCCAGACCCGGGTCCACCTGGTGGCGGACACCTCGGTGGACATGCGCCTGTTCGAGGCTTTCCGCGCCAGCGATGCCGGCGAGCCCCTGCCCGACCCCAGCGACCCGTGGAGCCAGTTCATCCGGTTTCGCGACTTCGTGGGAGCGGATGCGGAACACTCCGCAAGGCTCAGCGCCATCACCAACACCGCCGAGTTCGTGCAGGAATCGGTGCGCATGGGGCAGGACGCCGGCTTTCAATTTGACGCATCGGATGTGGAGTCGGCCATGAAGGCCGGGCGCCGCGCGTGGGTGGAACAATGGATTCTGTGAACTTCAGCGGCTGGCGCCCGATCCGTTTTTACATCGCCAAGGGCCAGGTGATGGTGGACTGGATCCGCATGCTCGACGAGCCGATGCGCGAGCCCTTCTTCCAGCACGGCATCCAGAGCCAGATGCAGCACCCCTTCCATCTGGCGTTCCGGCGCCAGACGCCGCTTCACGACCTGCTGGCCTGGCATGATCGGTCGCCGGGCCTGGACCCCTCGCTCGTCATCTTCCACGTGTCGCGCTGTGGCTCCACGCTCATCACGCAGGCGCTGGCGGAAAGCCCGCACCATCTGCAACTGTCGGAGCCCGCTCCGGTGGACTTTCTGCTGCGCCAGGCCTTGCCCAGCGGGTGGCTGGACAGGACCCAGGTCGTCCGTGCGTTACGGGCGTGGGCCAGTGCCTGGGGGCAGCGCTGCGACGATGCCAGCCCGGGGCTGGAGTCCTTCAGCATCAAGCTGGACGCCTGGAACACAGACAAGGCCCCGCTCGTGGCGGAAGCCTGGCCCGAAACGCCCTGGGCATTCCTGACCCGGGAACCCCTGGCGGTGCTGGTCTCGCAGATGCGAGAACGCGCCTTCTTCCTTGTGCCGGGCACGCTGGGCGCATGCCTGGACGGTCTCAGCGTCCATGAACTGGCCGTCATGCACCCTGAGCTTTACTGCGCGCGCGTGCTGGGGAACATCTATGCGGCCATGACCCAGGAGTTCGACCCCGCACGCACACTGCTGCTCGACCACGCCGAACTGCCCGGCGCCATTGAAACCCGGGTGCTTTCCCACATGGGCTGGAATGCCTCGGCGACCGATCAAGAGCGGATGCGCGAACGTGTCACACGGCACGGCAAGCACCCCCATCAAGTCTATGTTTCAGACACGGAATCCAAACACAGCATGGCAAGCGATCATCTTCAATCCCTGACCGCGCAATGGATCGCCCCTCACTACCTGAGGCTTCAGGACCTGCGCCAGTCCCACCATCCTGCAGCCTCCTCGCATCTCGCCGAGGAGGCACTGCCATGATCGCCCCCCTGCATCGACGCCATTTCCTGGCCGCGGGCAGTGCGGTGGCGGCCACCGGCGTCCAGCTCTCGACGCCTGTTCTCGCGTCCGCCGGCCCGTCAAGCCCCCATTGGCACATCCTGGGCATCGCGCCCATGTCGGAAAAGCTGCCCCAGCTTGGGCACGACTACCAGCGGGGCGTCGAGCTGGGTATGGCGCAGGCTGGCGCCTCGCAGGTCAGGCTGACCTGGTTGTCGGCGGGCCCTTTGCCTGCAGCCCCCGCCAGGGCCATAGGGTCCGCGCTGCAGGACGGCAAGATCGATGCCGTGATGGGGTGGATACCCCCTTTGCTAGCGAAAAAGGTGTCTGCCTTGACGGAGAAGGCCGGTGTGCCCCTCTGGATCAGCGACAGCGGCGCCGACATCGCCACTCCCTCGGAACAGCACCCCCTGCAGGTTCGCCACAGCCTCGAACTGTGCACCATGGCATCCGCGCTGGCCGACAAGGTGCACGCGCAATGTGGTCCACGCGCTTTCCTGTCGATGGGCTGGCACGAATCGGGGTATGACTTTGTCCAGGCCTTCCAGCACCGCTGGCGCTCATTGGGTGGGCAGATCGTGGGCCGCCACATTGCAGGCGCTCCAGGGCGTTCACCGGAATTTGGTGATCTGAAGCAGGCGATTGTTTCGCAGCAACCGGATGCGGTGATTGCATTGTTCTCCGGCCCCCAGGCGCACCGTTTCAGCCAATGGTGGCAAGCCCAGCCGGCCTTGCTGCGCACCCAACTGGCCGGGTTCCCATGGCTTTCCGATGGCACCTCGGGCGTTCGTCCATGGACCGTGGCAAGCTGGCCCACCGCAGACATCGCAGAGACTGGTTGGAAGACTCGATTCGCACAGGCAGGCCTTGCGTGGACCGCCGCTGCGCTGCTGGGTGCAGAGGCCGGCGCCAGCCTGGGCAGCGCCCTGGCGGCCGCTCCCCCGGGAACCAGCACCAAGGACGTCTGGGCGGCATTGACGAGCAAACCGCTGGCGGGCCCTCGCGGACAACGGTACTGGGCCAGTTCCGCCAGCGACAGCGCAGGGCCGTTGTGGGAGCGCTCGACCTCCGTCACCGGCACCTGGCTCCAACGCCACCAGGCTTACTCCCACCTCGGTGCGTCCGCTGCCGCCCAGGGTGGATGGATCACTGGCTACTTTTTGACTTGATGAGGAATCGCTATGAGTGAACCGTTTATTGCCGAAATCAAAATGTTCGCTGGCAATTTCGCCCCCCGTGGGTGGGCTTTCTGCCAGGGTCAAATTATGAGCATTGCCCAAAATACGGCCTTGTTTTCCCTGCTGGGCACCACCTACGGCGGCAATGGACAAACCACCTTTGCCTTGCCAGACCTGCGTGGCCGGGCTCCCGTCGGCACAGGCCAAGGGCCGGGACTTCCCGAAGTCACCATGGGTGAAATTGGCGGCAGCCCCACCCACACGCTGATCAGCACGGAAATGCCGGCACACACCCATGCAGCGCCCACCATTCCTGCATCCACCACCCTGGGCACCCTGCAGGCACCCGGTCCCGGGGCGATGCCGGCAGCGTCCAATCAGCGCAATGCCCAATATGCTGCCAGCGGCACTGCCGATACCCAATTGCCCATGAGCAGCGCGACGACCGGTATTGCAGGTGGCAGTCAACCGTTTTCCATCATGCCCCCGTATTTGGGGATGAACTACATCATTGCCGTGGAGGGCATATACCCGTCCAGAAACTGAATGGACCAACCCGCCACGGAGCGGCGGAAAAAAGGGGCCGACGGCAGCGTTTGCCCCTTTTTGCATTTCTGCTTCACTGAACAAAAAACCGCACCCTGAGGACAGGAGCCTTCGGCTGCTCATCCCCTGATCCGCTGGGGTTCGGGCTTGCTGTTTTCATGTGCAAATAAGCACATACACATTGCAGAGCAACGCCTTGTAATTACATATTTGCACGCATAACATGCACGCGTTGGCCTGCACCGCGGGCCGTTTGCAACCCCCCGGAGACAAAACCATGAACGCACCCACCCACGTGGCCGCACTGGCCCCCACCGTCAAGCTGCTGATCGGCGGCCAGTTCGTCGAGTCCAAGACCACCGAGTGGCGCGACGTGGTGAACCCCGCCACGCAAGAGGTGCTGGCCCGCGTGCCCTTTGCCACGGCCGAAGAAATCGATGCCGCCGTGGCCTCGGCCAAGGAAGCGTTCAAGACCTGGAAGAAGACGCCCATCGGCACGCGCGCCCGCATCTTCCTCAAGTACCAGCAGCTCATCCGCGAAAACATGGCCGAGCTGGCCGCCATCCTCACGGCCGAACAAGGCAAGACCTTGCCCGACGCCGAAGGCGACGTGTTCCGTGGCCTGGAAGTGGTGGAACACGCCGCCAGCATCGGCAACCTGCAGCTGGGTGAGCTGGCCAACAACGTGGCCGGTGGCGTCGACACCTACACCCTGCTGCAGCCGCTCGGTGTGTGCGCGGGCATCACGCCCTTCAACTTCCCGGCCATGATCCCGCTGTGGATGTTCCCCATGGCGATTGCCACGGGCAACACCTTCGTGCTCAAGCCCTCCGAGCAGGACCCCATGGTGACCATGCGCCTGGTGGAGCTGGCGCTCGAAGCCGGCATTCCACCCGGCGTGCTCAACGTGATCCACGGCGGCGAAATGGCCGTGAACGCGATCTGCGACCACAAGGACATCAAGGCCGTATCGTTCGTGGGCTCCACCAAGGTGGGCACCCATGTGTACAACCGCGCCACCCTGGCCGGCAAGCGCGCGCAATGCATGATGGGCGCCAAGAACCACGCGATCATCCTGCCCGACGCAAACAAGGAACAGTCGCTCAACGCCATCGCCGGTGCCGCGTTCGGCGCCGCCGGTCAGCGCTGCATGGCCTTGCCCGTGGTGGTGCTGGTGGGCGAGGCGCAAAAGTGGATTCCCGATCTGGTGGCCAAGGCCAAGACGCTCAAGGTCAACGGCGGCACCGAAAAGGGCACGGACGTGGGCCCGCTCGTTTCCTGTGCGGCGCTCTCGCGTGTGGAAGGCCTGATCGAACGCGGCATTGCCGACGGCGCCACGCTGGAGCTGGACGGCCGCAAGCCCACGGTGCCCGGCTATGAAAAGGGCAACTTCGTGGGCCCGACGATCTTCTCGAACGTGCAGCCCGGCATGGCCATCTACGACCAGGAAATCTTTGGCCCCGTGCTGGCCCTGGTGCCCGCCGCCGACATCGATGAAGCCATCGAATTCATCAACAGCAACCCCAACGGCAACGGCACCGCCATCTTCACCCAGTCGGGTGCGGCTGCACGCAAGTTCCAGGAAGAGATCGATGTGGGCCAGGTCGGCATCAACGTGCCAATCCCCGTGCCAGTGCCGTTGTTCTCGTTCACGGGTTCGCGCGCGTCCAAGCTAGGCGACCTGGGTCCTTACGGCAAGCAGGTCGTCATGTTCTACACGCAGACCAAGACGGTGACGGCCCGCTGGTTTGATGACAGCACCACGTCGCATGGTGTGAACACGACGATTAGCTTGAAGTGACATCCCCCTGAGGCGCTGCGCGCCTTCCCCCTTCTCTTGCATCGCTGCGCGATGCGGAAGGGGGACGCCACCCGTGCGGCGGGGCGGCCCTTGCACGGTGGCACTGGCCTTAGGCCGCGCCAGTCGTGACCACTGTGGTCGATGGTAAAAGCGGGGCATGCAAATTGATCTGACAATGATGCGGGGATGGGCCATGGTCTTCGGTGCGGCTTGCGTGATGCTGGTGGGAACCAATGCCCACGCGCAGGCCGGCGCCGCCTGCAAGCCCGGCGGCAGCGTGGACGAAACCAATGCCTGCGCCGTGCAGGCCTTTCAGGCGGCAGACACGCAGATCGCGATCCTCTACGGTGATGTGATGCGCGCGCTGTCGGCCCACGAGCGGCCCCAGTTGCGCCAGGAGCACACCGCCTGGCAGCGCGAACGCACCACGCGCTGCAAGCAGGCCACGCGCAGTGCCGAGTCGCAGCCCCAGTGGCCGCGCCTTTACCACGCGTGTCTGACGACGGAGACCGAAACCCGCCGCAAGGGCCTGATGCGCTGGCTGACGCTGGACCACCCATCCGCCAGGCCCTGACCCGGGCGCCCAGAACAACAAGAACCGACGACGAGACAGAACACCATGGACTTTGAACTCACCGAAGAACAACGCGCCTTTGCCCAGACGGCCCGCGACTTTGCGCAAGCCGAGTTCGCGCCCCACGCGGCGTTGTGGGACGCCGAGGGCATCTTCCCGAAGGAAGCCATCGCCAAGGCGGGCGAGCTGGGCTTTTGTGGCCTGTATGCACCCGAGAACGCCGGTGGCCTCGCCCTGCCCCGCCTGGACGCCACCCTGGTGTTCGAGGAAATGGCCGCCATCGACCCCAGCACCACCGCCTTCATCACCATCCACAACATGGCCACCTGGATGCTGGGCACCTGGGCCACCCCCGTCGTGCGCGACCACTGGGGGCCGCTGTTGACCACGGGCGAGAAGCTCGCGTCCTACTGCCTCACCGAGCCCGGCGCAGGCTCCGACGCCGCCTCGCTCAAGACGCGTGCCGAACTGGTGGGCCACGACTATGTCATCAACGGCAGCAAGGCCTTCATCAGCGGCGCAGGCAGCACCGACGTGCTGGTGCTCATGGCGCGCACGGGCGACGCGAATTCGGGCGCGGGCGGCATCAGCGCCTTTGCCGTGCCCGCCGATACGCCCGGCATCAGCTACGGCAAGAAGGAACACAAGATGGGCTGGAACAGCCAGCCCACGCGCACCATCAGCTTTGACAACGTGCGCATCCCGGCCGACCACCTGCTGGGCCGCGAGGGCGAAGGCTTCAAGATCGCGATGAAGGGCCTGGACGGCGGCCGCATCAACATCGCCACCTGCTCGGTGGGCGCGGCGCAGGGCGCGCTCAACGCGGCCCAGCAGTACATGCAGGACCGCAAGCAGTTCGGCAAACCCATCGCCAGCTTCCAGGCCCTGCAGTTCAAGCTGGCCGACATGGCGACGGAACTCGTGGCCGCGCGCCAGATGGTGCGCCTGGCCGCCAGCAAGCTGGACGCGGGGGCTCGCGACGCCTCCACCTACTGCGCCATGGCCAAGCGCTTCGCCACCGACGCGGGCTTCACCGTCATCAACGACGCCCTGCAGCTGCACGGCGGCTATGGCTACATCCGCGAATACCCGCTGGAGCGCCTGCTGCGCGACGCGCGCGTGCACCAGATCCTGGAAGGCACGAACGAAATCATGCGCGTGATCATTGCGCGGCGCATGCTGGACGGGGATGCGACGGAGGCCATCCGCTAGGCAATAACTCCTATTTTTATAGCTGCCAGCGCTTATCCATCAAGCGCTAGCGGCCTATTTGACCTGAAACCATGCCCGCCCGCCCCCTCTCCGACGAAACCCTGCACCTGATCGACGCCGTGCGCACGGCGCTCGCGCACCGCAGCGACGTGGAGGAGCGCCCGCTGTTCGGCACCCATGCGTTTTTTGTGGACGGCAAGATGTGTGTCGCCGTCAAGGGCGAGGAACTGCTGGTGCGCCTGCCGCCGGAGCGCCATGGCGAGGTGCAGGAGATGCAGAACACCCGCGAGCTCTCGCCCGGCGGCGGCATGAAAGGCTACTTCTGGGTAGAACCCAACGGCTACGCCACACGGGCACAGTGGAACCATTGGCTCGAAGCAGCCCTGGCCTACAACCCGCTGGCCAAGGCATCGCCGCGCAAGAAGAAAACAACCAACACTCCGGCTGCAGCGAAGAAAGCACCCGCCAGCACCGGCACCAAGCCGAAGACAAAAGCCACGGCGAAGAAGCACAGCATCTTCGAAGCCGACGACTGATCTGCCCCACCCTACCCGGAGCCCACCACCATGCCCCTTCGCATCGTCCGCCTCGGCACCCCGCGCGCCGCCGGGGAAGGCACCCGCATCGGCACCGTGCGCCGCCCGCCGCGTGGCGTGCCCAAGACCGAGTTCGCCAGCCGCGACTACTACGACGTGTGGTACCCCCTGCTGTCCCCCACGGCCGAACTCATGGCCCAGGGCCAGCAGGCGCAGACGGACAAGGAGTGGGAAGCGTTCGTCAAGCAGTTCCGCAAGGAACTGGCCCAGCCCGAGGCCAGCCGCACGCTGGACCTGCTGGCCGCGCTCTCGCGCCATGCCGGGATGTCGCTGGGCTGCTACTGCGAGGACGAATCGCGTTGTCACCGCTCGGTGCTGCGCGCGGAGCTGAAAGCCCGCGGCGCAGATTTCGCCGAGTGATTTTCAAGCCTTTTCGGCCGGTAGCCCTTTGAAAAAAAGCGCTGGCAGCTATCAATTTCATACCAACCCGATTCACCACCACAACGACATCCAGGAGAAACACACCATGAAGATTGCATTCATCGGCCTCGGCAACATGGGCGGCCCCATGGCCCTGAACCTGCACAAGGCGGGCCACGACGTGGGCGCCTTCGACCTCTCCAAGCCGGCCTGCGACAAGCTCGCCGCCGATGGCGTGCGCATCGCGACGGACGCCGGCGCCTGCGTGCAAGGGGCCGAGGTCGTCATCAGCATGCTGCCCGCCAGCCAGCACGTGGAAACGCTCTATCTGGGCAGCGACCGGCAACCCGGCCTGCTGCCGCTGCTGGCCGAGGGCACGCTGGTGATCGACTGCTCGACCATCGCCGCCGCCACGTCGCGCAAGGTGGCCGAGGCCGCCAAGGCACGGGGCATGGACTTCATCGACGCGCCCGTCTCGGGCGGCACGGGCGGGGCCATCGCCGGCACGCTGACCTTCATGGTGGGCGGCGACACCCCGGCACTGGAACGCGCGCGCCCCGTGCTCGAGAAGATGGGCGCCAACATCTTTCACGCCGGCGCCGTGGGCGCGGGCCAGACGGCCAAGATCTGCAACAACATGCTGCTGGGCATCCTGATGGCCGGCACCAGCGAGGCGATCGCCCTGGGCGTGGCCAATGGCCTGGACCCGAAGGTGCTCTCCGAGATCATGCGCCGCAGCTCGGGCGGCAACTGGGCGCTGGAGAAGTACAACCCCATGCCCGGCGTGATGGAGACCGCGCCGGCGAGCAAGGGCTATGCGGGCGGCTTCGGCACCGACCTCATGCTCAAGGACCTGGGGCTGGCGCAGGAGAACGCCGCGGCCGTGAAGGCCTCCACCCCGCTCGGCGGCCTGGCGCGCAGCCTGTATGCCGCGCACAGCCTGGCGGGCCATGGCGCGCTGGATTTCTCCAGCATCATCAAGTTGGTGCAAAAACACTGACACCACGCGGCGGCGCGGCGGCGGGGCCCGCCACGGGACCGCCGCCGGACTCAATGCGCGGGCACGCCGGCGGAACCCGCCAGGAACTGGGCCTCGAACACGTCCGCGGGCAGGGGCCGGCTGAGCAGGTAGCCCTGGATCTCGTCGCAGCCCAGCAGTGCGAGCCGGCGGCACTGGTCGTCCGTCTCGACCCCCTCGGCCACCACCTTGAGCCCCAGCGAGTGCCCCATGTTGATGATGGTGGACACCAGCGCCTGCCCCTGGGCTCCGGTGTCCATGCCCAGGATGAAGGAGCGGTCGATCTTGAGCGTGTCGGCCGGCAGCGTGGCCAGGTAGCTCAGCGATGAGAACCCGGTGCCGAAATCGTCGATGGCGATCGTGATGTCCATCTCGCGCAGGGCGTGCAGGCTGCGCCTGCTGTGCTCCACGTCCTCCATCACCATGCTTTCGGTGATCTCCAGCTCCAGCCCGCTGCCCGCCCCCGGGTCCAGGGCCAGGGCCTCGCGCACCTCGGCCACGAAGTTGCGGTGCCGCAGCTGCAGGAACGACACATTGACCGCCACGCGCAGCGGCGCGTGGCCCGCCTGCCGCCAGCGCCGGTTGTCCGCCAGCGCCTGGCGAAGGGCCCAGCGGCCCACGTCGTAGATCAGGCCGGTCTCCTCCAGGATGGGAATGAAGAGCCCCGGTGGCACCAGGCCCCGGTGCGGATCGTTCCAGCGGATCAGCGCCTCGGCGCCCGCCACGACGCCGCTGGCCAGGCATTGCTTGGGCTGGTAGTGCAAAACAAACTGGCCCTGCTCCAGCGCTTCGCGCAGGCGGCCTTCCAGGCTCAGCGCCTCGGCCACGCGGGTGTTCATTTCAGAGGTGTAGAACAGCAGGCTGTCGGCCGATGCCTTGGCCTTGCCGACCGCGGCCTCGGCGTTGCGCAGCAGCGCTTCGGCATCCACGCCGTCCATGGGGTACAGGGCCACCCCTGCCTTGGCGGCCATGCGCAGCTCGGTCTGCCCCAGCAGGAAGGGCGCATCAAAGCAGCTGCGCATGAGATGGTCCACCACCAGCGCCACGGCCCCGGCATCGCGGGCGCCGGCCACGGCCATGCCGAAGCTGTTGATCCCGATGCGCGCCACGCCGTGCACATCGGCCGCCGCATGCTGCAGCCGCTGCGCCACCTGCTTGAGAAGCTCGTCCCCCATCTGCCGCCCCAGCGTGTCATTGACGAACCGGAACCGGCTGATGTCCATCAGCGCGATCCCGAGCAGCGGCCGCGGCCCTTCGCGGGGCCGCAGGTGCTGGCCGGCGCGCTCCAGGAAAAGCGTGCGGTTGGGCAGGCCGGTGATCTCGTCGTAGTAGGCCAGGTAGCTCAGCCGGTCTTCCTTGTCGAGGTGGTCGAGCGCGAAGCCGATGTCGCCGGCCAGCTCGGTCAGCAGCTTCATCTCGGCCTCGTCGAAAAACCCCACCTCTTCGGAAAACAGGGCCAGCACCCCCACCACCTCGTGGGCCACGACCAGCGGCAGCATGGCCAGCGACGCCACGCCACGCTGCGCCAGCAGGCCGGGCAGCAAGATCCGGGGGTCGCCCACCACGTCGTCGCACACGGCGGGCAGCCCGGTGCGAACCACCTCCGCGCTCAGGCTCTCGCCCGGGGTGGGCTTGTCGTGCAGCCGCAGCCGGTCCCGGATGTGCGCGAGGAAGTCCTCTCCCGCGCCAGAGAGCGCCACCGGCACCAGCTGCTGGCGGGCCGCGTCCACCTTGCCCAGCCACGCGATCTTGAACTGCCCTTCCTCCACGGCGATGCGGCAGGCCTCGTGAAACAGCTCCTCGCGCTTGCGCACGCGCACGATCAGCGTGTTGATGCCGCTGAGCATGGCGTACACGCGGTTGAGCCGCTTGATCTTGTGCTCGGCCTCCTTGCGCTCGGTGATGTCCTCCCCGAGCGCGGCCACGCCGGTCACCTGGCCGCCCGCCGACCGCAGCACGGTATTGTTCCAGTGCACCAGCCTGCGCTCGCCGCCGCGGGTGATGATTTCGTTGTCGTAGTGCCAGGCAGAAGGGCGGTCGGCCAGCAGGTCGGCGAACACGTCGCGCACATCCACCTGCTCGGGCGGCACGAACAGCGAGAACCAGTTCTGGCCGGACACCTCGTCGCGCCGCCACCCGGTCAGGCGCAGCAGGTAGTCGTTGCAATAGGTGATGCGCCCCTCGCAGTCGAGCATCAGCGAGATCATCTCCACCTTGTCCAGCATGTCGTTGAAGCGGCGGTCGCTCTCGCGCAGTTCTTCCTCCGCGCGCTTTTGCACGCTGATGTCCTGGATGGTGTTGAACCAGCGGACGGTGTCGCTGCCCACGCCATCGTCGGCCAGCAAAGGCTCCATGACCTGGCGCAGGTGGATCACCGCGCCGTCTGCGCGCACGAGGCGGTAGTTGAAATCCAGGCGCACGCCCTCGGTGGCAGCCTCCAGCGCGCGCTCACGGAACAAGGGCTGGTCGTCCGGATACACGAGGGCCAGCCATTCGCGCGCGGACCGGGGCATCGCCGACGGCTCCACGCCCAGCATCTGGGGGCAAGTGTCGGGCCAGCTCTCGAACACGCCGTCCTGGCTGCTGATCACATGGGTGATCTTGGCCAGCACCTGCGCGCGGTGCAGGCCCGCCTCGCTGGCCCGGAGCTCTTCGATGACCCGCTTGCGCTCGATCACCTCGAACTGAAGCTGGTCGGCATGGCGCTGCACCTCCGCGTACAGGCTTCCGTTCTCGTAGATGCGCCCCACCTGGGCCCCCAGGATGGACAGGATCTTCTCGTCCTCGGCGCTGAACTCGTGCGACCCGGGCTTGTTGGCCAGGCAGATCCAGCCATAGGAGAACGACAGCGATGTGATGGGCGCGATCAGGCCGCAGTGCAGCGCCGGATAGCCCGCCGGCAAGCCCACCTCGCGGGGGTCGCCGCTGGCGTTGGCCACCCGCCGCGCCCGCCGCTCGGCGCGCACGCTGCCCAGCAGGCCGTGCGACACCACGGGCAGGTCCAGCACCCCCGTCGCGGCGGCATCGATGCCACTGGTGCAGACCAGGGCCGCATGGCCATCCTTGCGCACGGCGCACAGCACCACGTACTGCGCGCCCACCAGGTCCCGCGCACCCCGGCAGACGCTGGCCAGCAGCACCTGCGGGTCGCGCTCGGACGCCAGCTGCAGGTTCAGGTCGGTCAGCGCCGCCAGCCGGCGGTTCATGGCTTCCAGCTCGGCCACGTTGCCGGTGAGCTTGTCCGCCATGAGCTGCAGGTGCCGCGTCTGGAAGCTGTGCTCCAGCGGGAGCACGGGCTGTGGCGGAACCTGCGACAGCGCCTGCTCGATGGCCGCGATGATGTCCTGCGGCTCGCAGGGCTTCACCAGCACCTGGGCGACCCCGCAGGCCAGGGCCAGGTTGCGCGCCTCCTGCTCGCGGAAATGCGCGCTGTAGAAAACCACCTGCGTGGCGGCGAGCTGGGGATCGGCACGCAACTGCCGCACGAACTCATAGCCGTCCATCGTGGGCATCAGGATGTCGGAGATCACCAGCTGCGGGCGTTCTGCCCGCACCACGTCCAGCGCCTGGGCGCCGTCCGCCGCCTCCAGCGCCTGGTGGCCGCTGTGTCCTATGAGCGTGGCCACCAGCGCCCGGTTGGCCGGAAGGTCATCCACGACAAGGATCTTGGCCATGCTGCCGCCGTAGCTGCTTCAGGCCGCCGCAGGCGGCGCGTGGAACGAGGAGCCCAGAAATGCCTCGACCTGCTTCACGAAGGTCTCGGGCGTGATGGGCTTGGAAAGGTGCTCGTCGAAACCCACGTCGAGCGCCTTCTCGCGGTCGCCCGGCATGGAGAACGCCGTGACGGCCACCAGCGGCACCACGCGCCACGCGTGGTGGGAGCGCAGGCTCTGCGCCACCTCGTAGCCGTTCATGACGGGCATCTGCAGGTCGCACAGGATCAGGTCGGGCGATTCCGCCAGCGCGAGCCCCATGCCCAGCGCGCCATTCTCGGCGGCCAGCACGCGGTGGCCCGCGGCCTCCAGCAGGTAGGTGACGAGTTCCCGGCTCGCGTCATCGTCCTCGATGACGAGGATGGTGGCTTTCATGCGCTGGTCTCCTGGAATTCCACGGTGAACGTGCTGCCCTGCCCTTCGGTGCTTTCAAAGCCGACGCTGCCGCCCAGCGCCTCGGCCAGCTTGCGGCTCAGGTGCAGGCCCAGGCCCGTGCCTTCGTGGTGGCGCCGGTCGGCGGTCTCCACGCGCGAGAACGCCTCGAACAGCCGGGACTGCTCCTGCGGCGCGATCCCGGGCCCCGTGTCCCGCACCCGGACCTGCACGGTGCGGCCTTGCGGCGACAGCGTCTCTTCCAGCACCACCTCCACGGACCCCTCCGGCGTGAACTTGATGGCATTGCCCACCAGATTGATGAGTATCTGGCTGAACGCCCGGCGGTCGGTGTGCAGGGTGACGGCCTGGGCGGGCGCGCGCACGCTGAACGCCAGCCCCTTGCGCCCGGCCTCCTGCTCCAGCGTGGCCGCGACTTCCGCGACGATGCTCCGGCAGTCGAGCGCCTCGATGTTGAGCGACACCTTGTTGGCGCTGAGCTTGGCCACATCCAGCAGGTCATTGATGAGGGAAAGAAGGTGCCGCGCCCCCGTCTGCACGATGCGCAATTGCTTGTCCTGCTCGGGATTGAGCGGGCCCGGCAGCTTCATCAGCAATGTGCCCGTGAAACCGATGATGGCGTTGAGCGGGGTTCGCAGTTCGTGGGACATGCTGGCCAGGAAGCGGTCTTTGACCAAGGCCGCATTTTCAAGCTCCAGGTTCTTGTCGCGCAAGACCCGCTCGATCCGCTTGCGCTCGGTCACGTCGCGGATCGCGCTCGAGACGAAAAGGCCTTCCTCCGTCTGCAGCGGGCTCAGGCTGATCTCGACCGGGAACTCGGAGCCGTCCTTGCGCAGTCCGTACAGATCAAGGCCCGCCCCCATGGAGCGGGTGCGTGGCTCGACGAAGAAGCGGTGGCGGTGCTCGGGATGCCGGGCATTGAAACGTTCGGGCACGAGCAATTCGATCTTCTGGCCCAGCAACTCGGTGCGGCTCCAGCCGAACAGCTTCACGGCCTGGGAATTGACCAGCACGATGCTGCCATCCCGGTCGACGATGACCATGGCGTCGGGCGCGGCTTCGAGCAGGTCCTTGAACTTCTGGTCGGCCCGCTTGCGGTCGGTGATGTCGCGGATGGCGCTCATCACCATCTCGCCTTCCTCGGTGTGGATCGGGCTCAGGCTGATCTCCACCGGAAACTCGGTGCCCCCCTTGCGCAGGCCATACAGCTCCAGGCCCGCTCCCATCGTGCGCGTGCGCGGTGCCCCGAAGAAGCCGCTGCGGTGCCCCAGGTGCGCGCCCCGGTAGCGATGGGGCAGAAGCACTTCCACCGCCTGCCCCAGCAGCTCGGCCCGCTCGTAGCCGAACACGCGCTCGGCCTGCGAATTCACCAGCACGATGCGGCCGGTCACATTGACCATCACGATGGCATCCGGCGTGGATTCGAGCAGGTCGCGAAACCGTGCCTCCAGCAACTTGGCCTCGCGCTGGACCTTGAGCTGGGTGACATCCTTCTTGCTGGACAGGAAGTACAGCAGCTGCCCGCCGTCATCGCGCACCGCCTTGGTGGAGACATTCACGTGCACGAGCGAGCCGTCCTTGCGGCGGCGCACCGACTCATGCACCGCCGTCACGCCGCGCAATGCCTCGGCGCGGATCTCGTCTTCCTCATGGGCCCGCCCCTCGGGAACGATCAGATCCATCAGGGACCGGCCCTGCACCTCGGCCAGCGCGTAGCCAAAGATCGCTTCGGCGGCGGGGTTCCAGTTGAGCACCATGCCCTCGGGCGACAGCACCAGCAGCGCATCGGGGTTTTGCTCCCAGTATGCGGCGGAAAAATCAGATGCCATGCAGCCCTCCCTGTGTGAGGCCATCTCCCTGCGCAGCGCGCCCAACGCGCACAGACGGCAGCGGCCTTCGCCCTCATTGCCCTCGCCAATGGTTGATCCCATCTTAGGCGGGAAATCTCCAAATAGCCAACACTCAACTGCCCCGCGGATCACCCGCCCCGGCCGCCTGGGCGCGGGCCGCCCCGGGACCGCGCGGCCCAAGCCGCGATGCGCCCCCCCCCGACCCATCTTCGCCATCCGCCGTGGGAGGCCGAAAAAACAAAAACCCCTGAAATCCTCACGGAAATCAGGGGCTCCATCCGTGCCGCGCGGCCCCGCGCGGCGCGGCGGCGGTCAGTCCATCGCGTCGATCATCACCTGGCCAAAACCGGAACAGCTCACCTGCGTGGCGCCATCCATCAGGCGCGCGAAATCGTAGGTCACCTTCTTGGAGGCGATCGACTTTTCCAGCGAGCGGATGATCAGGTTGGCAGCGTCGATCCAGCCCATGTGGCGCAGCATCATCTCGGCCGAGAGGATCTCTGAGCCCGGGTTCACGTAGTCCTTGCCGGCGTACTTGGGCGCCGTGCCGTGCGTGGCCTCGAAGCAGGCCACCGAATCGGACATGTTGGCCCCGGGCGCGATGCCGATGCCACCGACCTGGGCCGCCAGCGCGTCCGAGATGTAGTCGCCGTTGAGATTGAGCGTGGCCACCACCGAGTATTCGGCGGGGCGCAGCAGGATCTGCTGCAGGAAGGCATCGGCGATGCTGTCCTTGATGGTGATGTCCTTGCCCGACTTGGGGTTCTTGAACTTGCACCACGGGCCGCCATCGATCAGCTGCGCGCCGAACTCCTTTTGCGCCAGGGCATAGGCCCAGTCACGGAATCCGCCTTCGGTGTACTTCATGATGTTGCCCTTGTGCACGATGGTCACGCTGGGCTTGTCGTTGTCGATGGCGTACTGGATGGCCTTGCGCACCAGGCGCTCGGTGCCCTCGCGCGACACGGGCTTGACGCCGATGCCCGAGGTGTTGGGGAAACGGATTTTCTTCACGCCCATCTCATCCTGCAGGAACTTGATGAGTTTCTTGGCCTTGTCGGACTCGGCCTCGAACTCGATGCCGGCATAGATGTCCTCCGAGTTCTCGCGGAAGATCACCATGTTGGTCTTCTCGGGCTCCTTGAGGGGCGAAGGCACACCCTTGAAATACTGCACGGGGCGCAAGCAGACATACAGGTCCAGCTCCTGGCGCAGCGCCACGTTCAGCGAGCGGATGCCGCCGCCCACGGGCGTGGTCAGCGGGCCCTTGATGGAAACCACATACTCGCGCAGCACCTGCAGGGTCTCTTCGGGCAGCCACACGTCGGGGCCATACACCTTGGTGGATTTCTCGCCGGCATAGACCTCCATCCAGTGGATCTTCTTCTTGCCGCCATAGGCCTTGGCCACTGCGGCATCCACCACTTTGATCATCACCGGCGTGATGTCCAGGCCCGTGCCGTCGCCTTCGATGAAAGGGATGATGGGCTGGTCCGGCACGTTCAGCGACATGTCGGCGTTGACGGTGATTTTCTCGCCTTCGGCGGGCACCTTGATGTGCTGGTAGCTGGTCATGGGCGGGTGTCTCCTGGGGTGGCTGAAACAGGATTCAGCGAATTGGGCAAAGCGCTCTGAAGCCGGTCAATTCTAATGACAAATATTTATGGCCAAGACCCTGTCAACGCGGCTGCCGCTGCTATCGTTGGGGGTGGAGCCATGCGGGGTTTCGCATGGCCCTCAACCCTTGTTCACACTGGAAACGGCACATATGAAAAAACTCCTCGCTGTACTGGTGGCTGGTCTGTTTGCTGCGGGTGCTTTCGCACAGCAAGCGCCAGCAACCGCTCCCGCCCCTGCTGCCCCCGCAGCCCCCATGGCTGCGCCCGCCGCGGCTCCCGCACCGGTAGCCAAGACCCACAAGGCCGCCACCACGGCCAAGAAGAAGACGCACAGCACCAAGAAGGTCGCCAAGAAGAAAACCACCAAGAAGGTGGCCTGAAACGCCGGGCGCCAGGCCCGCGCGGGGCCAGGGCCCACCGCTTCAAGATCGCCCGCTGCCGCGGGCGTTTTTGTTGATGGGGGCCGTGCAATGCCCCGTTGTGCCGCCATGCCCGCATGTTTGCGCTAATCTGCCATCGTCCACAGCGTGATTTTTCCGCTGCCCATTCATTGCCATCGTCCGTGTTGCCTTCATGAAAGCCCTGCCCATGACCGATCTTCACCCGGCCCGCGCCCCGCAGGCCCGCATCGCCCGCGTGATGTCCTTCGCGCGCCGCGCCGCCCTGGTGGCCGCCACCGCCCTGCTGCATGCGGGCGGGGTTGCCGCCCAGGAAGGACCGCAGCTGAATCTGCGGCGCGTCGAACTGACGGCGGGCATGCACCGCATCGACGCCCAGGTCGCCCTTGCACCCCAGGAACGCCAGACCGGCCTCATGCACCGCAAGGAGATGCCGCAGCACGAAGGCATGCTGTTCGTGTTCGAGCAGCCGGCACAGCAGTGCTTCTGGATGAAAAACACCCTGCTGCCCCTCACCGCGGCTTTCGTGGAGGATGACGGCACCATCGTGAACCTGGCGGACATGAAGCCGCAGACACTGGACTCCCACTGCTCCGCCAAGCCCGTGCGCTATGTGCTGGAAATGAACCAGGGCTGGTTTGCCCAGAAGGGCATCAAGGCTGGGGCCAAGCTCTCGGGCGCGCTGTTTCGCCGCCCTTAGGTCCGCCCCTGGGCCAGAGGGACCGCAAAGAAAAACGGCCCCGCGGGGCCGTTTTTTCTTGTCCGCGGCAGGTGGCTGCCGCGGCACCGCGCAAGCAATCCGTCAGGCGAAGTTGGCTTCCGCGAACTTCCAGTTCACCAGGCTGGAGAGGAAGGTCTCCACGAACTTGGGGCGCATGTTGCGGTAGTCGATGTAGTACGCGTGTTCCCACACGTCCACCGTCAGCAGTGCCTTGTCGGCCGTGGTCAGCGGCGTGCCGGCGGCGCCGGTGTTCACGATGTCCACGCTGCCGTCGGCCTTCTTCACCAGCCAGGTCCAGCCCGAGCCGAAGTTGCCCACGGCGCTCTTGACGAAGGCTTCCTTGAAGGCGGCGTAGCTGCCCCACTTGGCGTTGATGGCCGCAGCCAGCGCGCCGGAGGGCTCACCGCCACCCTGGGGTGCCATGCAGTTCCAGAAGAAGGTGTGGTTCCAGATCTGGGCGGCGTTGTTGTAGATGCCGCCGCTGGACTTCTTGACGATCTCTTCGAGCGTCATGGATTCGAATTCAGTGCCCTTTTGCAGGTTGTTGAGGTTCACCACATAGGCGTTGTGGTGCTTGCCGTGGTGGTACTCCAGGGTTTCCTGGCTGTAGTGCGGCGCCAGGGCGTCGATGGCGTAAGGCAGCGGGGGAAGGGTATGTTCCATGGTGGTTTCCTCGTGGTTTGAAATTCTGGGATGCCATCTGCACCGCGATCTTTCCTGAGCAATGCAGTCGGACACAGCACAAAGGGGGCATTGTAGGAAGATCAGGTGACCTGTGCAGCGTGAGGCCACACGGATCGGTGCCGAAGCGCCACAACCCGCCACTGTCCTACAGGCACCCCCGTCAGAGCAGGCGCGGCTGGGACACCGTCACATCCACCACGCCGTCGGCCAGCGTGGCGCGCAAGGCGTCGCCGGGGTGCGCCTGCCGCGCGCTGGTCACGGCTTGGCCTCCGGTATCGGTCAGCAGCGCGTACCCGCGCTGCAGCACCAGGCGCGGGTCCAGCAACTCCAGCCGCAGGGCCGCGCGGTCCAGGCGGTCCGACTGCCGCGCGGCGCAGCGCAGCAGCTTGTTGGGCAAATCGGCCTCCAGCGCTTCCTGCGTCTGCGCCAGGCGCTGCAATTTCAGGAGCACTCCATGCCGCATGCGCTGGGCCAGACGCGCCAGTTGCATCTGCTGGCGCGCCACCAGGCCGGACGGGCGGCCCAGCCGCGCCGCCGCCTGGTCCAGCCGCTGGTGGCGTGCATCGAGCTGGCGCTGCACCGCGTCGGCGATGCGCCCGCCCAGCAGGCCCAGGGCGCCCAGCCACACGTCGCGGGGCTGGGCCACCAGCTCGGCGGCCGCGGTGGGCGTGGGCGCGCGCAGGTCGGCGCAGAAGTCGGCGATGGTGAAGTCCGTCTCATGCCCCACGCCGCTGACCAGCGGC
Organism: Acidovorax sp. GW821-FHT10E03; assembly: GCF_059415205.1. Classification (NCBI taxonomy): domain Bacteria; kingdom Pseudomonadati; phylum Pseudomonadota; class Betaproteobacteria; order Burkholderiales; family Comamonadaceae; genus Acidovorax; species Acidovorax sp. GW821-FHT10E03. The sequence continues at coordinate 137,598 of NZ_JBWKMU010000003.1, forward strand.
ACGGGGCTGCGCACGATGGTGCGGGCCAGTTGCTCGTCGTTGAAGGCCCAGAGGTCCTCGATGGAACCCCCGCCCCGCACCAGCAGGATGACGTCGATCGGCGGGTTGCGGGTCAGATCAGCCCCTGGCGCTTGTCCAGCCTGCGCCAGCAGATACAGTTTTGATAGCGCCGCCACCAGCGAGGCCGGTGCGGCACCCCCTTGCACCTGCGCGGGCACCAGCACCACCGGGATGTGCGGCACGCGCCGGCGCAAGGCGGTGACGACGTCGTGCAGGGCCGCCGCCCCCGTGGAGGTGACCAGGCCGATGCCGCGCGGCTGCAGCGGCAGCGGACGCTTGCGGTCGCCGCTGAAAAGGCCTTCGGCCTCCAGCTGGGCCTTCAGACGCAGGAACTGCTCGAACAGCGCACCCTGCCCCGCCCGCTGCATGCTTTCCACGATGAACTGCAGGTCGCCACGCGCCTCGTACACGCCAAGGCGGCCGCGCACTTCCACCAATTCGCCATCGCGTGGAGAAAAGTCAAGCAGGCTGGCCGCGCGGCGAAACATGGCACAGCGCAACTGGCCATTCGCGTCCTTGACCGAGAAGTAGCAATGACCGCTGGAAGCGCGCGAGAAGCCCGTGATCTCCCCGCGCACCGCGACAGGATTGAACCGCGCCTCCAGCGCATCAGCAATGGCGCGGCATAGCGCGCCAACTTCCCATACGCGCGGCGCCGCCGCGAGGCCCGGGCGCTCAAACATGAGATACGGCGGGCTTCCGCGGCGCGCTCCAGGGGCGAGTACTCCACAGAACCGCCCGAGCGACCCAGGACGGCAGCGCGCCCGGCAAAACTGGCCGCAAAACACGGTTGCACGTGCAAGTTATTGATTTATATGATTTTTTCACTGCGCAATTTTTCATCAATCTGTTGCAAGCACGGCGGGACGCCACTTTGCGCGGCGCGCGAACCGGGTTTCCCACAAAGTTATCCACAGTTTTTGTGGGTGACACCGCCGATGCGGTGGCCACCCGGCAAGGTAACTGTTTGTGACGCGGAGGCGGCAGGAAGCTGGGCCATAATCGCCGATTGCTTTCATCTGCGCGGAGAGAGATTTGCTGTCCATCATACAAGCCGCAGGCTGGCCGATCTGGCCCCTGATTGCGTGTTCCATCCTGGGAATGGCGCTGATTTTCGAACGGTTCGTGGCCCTCAAGACGGCCCGCGTCGCTCCTCCGAAATTGCTCGATGAAGCCATCACGGTGTCCTCCAAGGCCGTGCCCACCCCCGACGTGGTGAACCAGCTCGCGCAGAACTCCGCCCTGGGCGAGGTGCTCGCCAGCGGCCTGCGCACCCTCAACAGCAACCCCCAGTGCAGCGAGACCGACCTGCGCTCGGCCATGGAAGGCGCCGGCCGGGCCGTGGCCCACCGGCTGGAGAAGTACCTCGCGGCGCTGGCCACCATCGCATCGGCCGCGCCCCTGCTGGGCCTGCTGGGGACCGTGATCGGCATGATCGAGATCTTCGGCTCGCAGGCCGGCAGCGGCGGCGTGGGCCAGGCCATGGGCGGCGGCAACCCCGCGCAGCTGGCGCATGGCATCTCGGTGGCGCTGTACAACACGGCCTTCGGCCTGATCGTGGCGATCCCGGCGCTGATCTTCTGGCGCTACTTCCGCGCCCGCGTCGATGCCTATCTGCTCACGCTGGAGCTGGCTTCCGAGCAGTTCGTCCGCCACATCCTGCGCCTGAGGAAGAAGTGAACTCCCCCCTGAGGCGCGGCCGCGCCCTTCCCTGCTTCTCGCAGCGCCATGCACCGCGGGCAGGGGAACGCCGCCCGTGCGGTGGGGCGGCCCTTGCGCCACGCCCGCCCGCGTTGAGGCCGCCGGTTTCCAAACTTCGCGGGCAACGCGTACCGCCCATTGGATCGTCGACATGAATTTTCGCCCCCGCGCCAAGGAAGAGCCGGAGATCAACCTGATCCCGTTCATCGATGTGCTGCTGGTGATCCTCATCTTCCTGATGCTGACCACCACCTACAGCAAGTTCACGGAGCTGCAGCTCACCCTGCCGGTGGCCGACGCCGAGCAGCAGCGCGACCATCCCAAGGAAGTGATCGTCTCGGTAGCCGCCGACGGCCGCTATGCCGTCAACAAGAACGGCGTGGACGGCAAGAGCGTGGACGCCATCGCGCAGGCCCTGCGCGGCGCCGCCACCGCCGGGCGCGACAGTGTCGTGATCATCAGCGCCGACGCCATGTCCCCGCACCAGTCCGTGGTCTCGGTGATGGAGGCGGCGCGCCGCGTGGGCCTCACGCAGATCACGTTTGCCACGCAGTCGTCGGCCGCGGCGCGCAGCACCGGCCGCTGACACGGCATGGCTGGCCCCGGGCCGCAGCCGCCCCCGCCCCCCCGGTCCGCGGCGCACGGCGGCGCCCCTTCCCCGGCCTCCGGGCTGCAGAAGATCTGGCAGGCACGCGGCCCGGCCGCCTGGGCGCTGTGGCCCGTCTCCCTGCTGTACCAGGCGCTGGTGGCCCTGCGCCGGGGGCTTTACCGCGCTGGCGTGCTCAAGGCCGAACACCCGGGCCGTCCCGTCGTCGTGGTGGGCAATGTGATCGCCGGAGGCGCCGGAAAGACGCCCGTGGTCATCGCCGTGGTGAAACACCTGCAGACTCGCGGCCTGCGCCCCGGGGTGATCTCGCGCGGCTATGGCCGCAGCACCACCGATTGCCGGGCGGTGGCGCCCGACAGCCCCGCCCGCGAGGTGGGCGATGAGCCCGCGCTGATCGCGCGCAGCTGCGGGGTGCCGGTTTTCGTCGCGCCGCGCCGCATCGCCGCGGCCCGCGCCCTGCTGGCGGCGCACCCGCACACCGACGTGATCGTCTGCGACGACGGGCTGCAGCACCTGGCCCTGGCGCGCGATGTGGAGGTTTGCATCTTCAACGACCAGGGCGTCGGCAACGGCTTCCTGCTGCCTGCGGGCCCGCTGCGCGAGCCCTGGCCGCGGCCGGTGGACCTGGTGCTCCATGCGGGTGGCGTACCGCCCCGCGGAGACTTCGAGGCCTATGCGCTGCAACGGCGCCTGGCCCCCTGGGCCGTGCGCTCGGACGGCACCCGCGTGCCCTTGTCCAGCCTGCGGGGGCAGCCTTTGCACGCGGTGGCGGCCGTCGCACGCCCCGGGGACTTCTTTGCGATGCTGCAGGCCCAGGCGTTGCAACTGGCGCACGCGCAGGCCCTGCCGGATCACTATGATTTTGATAGCTGGAACCGCTCACCAGATAACCGTTACACGCTGATCTGCACTGAAAAAGATGCCGTCAAGCTGTGGCCCCGCCACCCGGACGCACTGGCCGTGCCCCTGCAACTGCACATGGATCCAGCCTTTTTCGCGGCCCTGGATGCGCGCCTGCCGGCACCGGGTGATCTTTAGCGCGCACCGGAGGTCCCGCGGGGCTGGCCGCCGCTATCATCGCTGCCTGCCCGAACGAACCTCCCGGAAGCACCGCCACCATGGATCCCAAACTGCTTGAACTGCTGGTCTGCCCTGTCACCAAAGGCCCGCTGACCTACGACCGCGAGGCGCAGGAACTTGTCTCCCGCAGCGCGCGGCTGGCCTACCCGGTGCGCGACGGCATCCCGGTGCTGCTCGAAAACGAAGCCCGCACGCTCACCGACGAGGAACTGGAGCAGTGAGCGCTGTGCCCGCCCCCGGCGCCGTGGCACCGGACTGCCGCTTCACGGTGCTGATCCCGGCCCGCATGGCATCGAGCCGGCTGCCCGACAAACCCCTGGCCGATATCGCCGGCCTGCCCATGGTGGTGCGGGTTGCCCGCCGCGCGGCCCAGAGCGCCGCCACCCGGGTCGTGGTGGCCGCCGACGACAACCGCATCCTGCAGGCCTGCGCGGCCCACGGCGTGGAGGCGATCCTGACCCGCGCCGACCATGCCAGCGGCAGCGACCGGCTGGCAGAGGCCTGCGTCCAGCTGGGGCTGGATGGCGCCGACATCGTCGTCAACGTGCAGGGGGATGAACCCCTGATGGACCCCGGCCTCATCCATGCCGTGGCGCAACTGCTGCCGGCCCGCCCCGAGGCCAGCATGGGCACGGCCGCTCACGCCATTGCGTCGCAAGCCGACTACGCCAACCCCAACGTGGTGAAGGTGGTGCTGGACGCGCGGGGCCTGGCGCACTACTTCAGCCGGGCGCCCATCCCCTTCGCCCGCGACCATGCCGCAACGCCCTGGTGGCAAGGCGCCGCCCAGGCGGCCACACCCGGCGTCGCCGCCCTGGCGGGGTTCGCGCCTTTGCGGCATGTGGGCATCTACAGCTATCGTGCCGGCTTCCTGCGGGAATTTCCGGCGCTGGCGCCAGCCCCCACCGAAGCCGTGGAAGCGCTGGAGCAGTTGCGCGCGCTGTGGCACGGCCACCGCATCGCGGTGCACCTGGCCAGCACCGCCCCGGGGCCTGGCGTGGACACCCCCGAGGATCTGGAGCGGGTCCGCAGCCTTTTCCGCTGACGGACGCCCCGGCAGCCCCGTGGCGCGGGGACCTGCCCGCGCCACCGTGCAGGGCACTATCCGCACCGCGACACCCTGGCCGCCGCGCGGTACGGCGTGTAAGTCAGCGCAAGGTGGTCGCATGCTATCCTCGCCCGCAACGAGAGCACCGCATCCCGGGCGCACAGAACGGCTTCAGGCGCCCTTCGAACGTCCCCGCCAGCGGCGCCAACCGATTTCTAACCTTCGAGGACTTCCATGAGACTGATTCTGTTGGGCGCGCCTGGCGCCGGAAAGGGCACGCAAGCCACGTTCATCTGCCAGAAATACGGCATCCCGCAAATCTCCACCGGCGACATGCTGCGGGCGGCGGTGAAGGCGGGCACGCCCTTGGGCCTGCAGGCCAAGGCCGTGATGGATTCGGGTGCCCTGGTCAGCGACGACATCATCATCGGTCTCGTGAAGGAACGCATCACGCAGGCGGACTGCGCCAACGGCTTCCTGTTCGACGGCTTTCCCCGCACCATTCCCCAGGCCGACGCCATGAAGGCGGCGGGCGTCAAGCTCGACTACGTGCTCGAAATCGATGTGCCTTTTGACGCCATCATCGAACGCATGAGCGGCCGCCGCTCGCACCCTGCCAGCGGCCGCACCTACCACGTCAAGTTCAACCCCCCCAAGGTGGAAGGCAAGGATGACCTGACGGGCGAGGAACTGATCCAGCGCGAAGACGACAAGGAAGAAACCGTCAAGAAGCGCCTGCAGGTCTACAGCGACCAGACGCGCCCCCTGGTGGACTACTACAGCAGCTGGGCCCAGGCCGAGCCCGACGCCGCCCCCAAGTACCGCGCCATCAGCGGCACGGGCAGCGTGGAAGAAATCACCGCGCGCGCGCTCCAGGCGCTGGCCAGCTGAGCGCGAGGGTCACGCCCCAGGACCAGCGACGCCATGGGGCACCAGGGCGTCGCTTTTCTTTTGGGAGGTGCCGGTGGCCCCGTCAGGCGCGCCGTGGCACCAGCGGGCCAGACCCTCATGGCCCCGGCCTTGCCACCCATCCTGGTTTTGTTCAGGCCGGACTGGAGCGCAGGCCGTAGGCCTTGCCGTCCACGAAAAGGTATTCCGCGCGCAGCACCGCATCGCCCTTCTCATCGCGCAGGGTGAAGCCCACCACCGACAGGTCCGTGCCGGGCTTGATCTCCTGCACCTGCCAGGCCTGCATGCGTGTCAGGGGCGCCAGCTCGATCTCCCAGCGGCGGTCCTTGCGGGTGGGCAGCACCGCCTTGGCCAGCAAGGCCTTGCCGTCCACGGGCGAGGCCTGGGCGGGCACCGCGCGCTGCGCCAGGTCCGCGGGAAGCCGTAGCTGCGCGGGAAGCTCCAGCTCCAGCTCGGCATGGGGGTTTTGCCAGCGCACCTTGCGCACCGTGCCTTCCAGATAGATGGGGCGCTCGGCATCAAAACTGCTCCAGCCATGGTGGGCGCGCGCCCAGAGCGGAACCATCGCAGTGGCCAGGAGCAGGCGGCGGCGTTGCAGACTCATCGGTTCTCTCCTTGTCAGGTCACAGATAGGCGATCCAGCGGCCACAGACCACCACGGCCAGCCAGATCAGCGTGGACGCCAGCATCTGCACCCGGGCCAGGGCGTCCAGGCGCGCCAGCGATCCACGCCCATGGAACCACGCGGCGTTGCAGCCCGCAAGCATTAACAGCAGCATCTTCAAGGTGAATGCGCGGCTGGCGAGCAGCTCGGAAGGCTGGGTGGCGAACATCAGCAGGCCCGATGCCGCCGCCAGGCCAAAGCCGCACAATGCCAGCGACAGGCTGAGCCGCGCAATGTCCTTGACGGGCAGCGCCGCCCCCCGGCCAAACACGCGCAACTCCAGCAGCACCAGGTTGCCCAGCAGCAGGGCAATGCCAACGATGTGCACCACTTCCAGCGCCGGGTAGGCCCAGGCGTGTGTCTTGAGGGCTGCAAACAACACCGGACAGCCTTCGCGCTCAGCGCATCAGGTCCAGCATCAGCGAGATCCGGGCCTTCAGGGGCGGCAGCCCGCCGGAATCAGGCAGCACGTCACCAGGCTTGGGCAGCACCCGCCCCTCGGTGCAGCGCGTGGACCGGACCACCCGCACGCCCACCTCCTGCGCGCGCAGCAATGCGGCTTCCAGAAGGTGGTGGATGGTGCCGTTGCCGGTGCATGCCACCACCAGCCCCTGGACGCCGTCACGCACCAGCGCATCCACCATGGCGCCCGTGGCGCCCGCGTGGCTCATGATCACCTCCACGCGGGGCCAGGCCGCTGCATTTGCTATATTTTGCAGAGCACCACACGCATGCTTGGCGGGCGGTATCGGCCAATCCTGCGCAAGGCGAATGGCGCCCTCCTCCACCCACCCCAAAGGCCCGGCCTCGCCCGAACTGAGCGCATGGACACGGTACGGATGCACCTTCTGGACCTGCTGTGCGCCGTGGACCTCGCCAGCGGCCACTGCGAGCACGCCGCGGGCACCCGCAGCCACCGCGACCGCCACGGCATCCAGGAGATTTTGCGGCCCGTCGGGCGTGAGCGCCGTGGCCGGGCGCATGGCACAGGTCAGCACCACGGGTTTCAGCCGGGTATCCAGCACCTGGTTCAGGAACCAGGCCGTCTCCTCCAGCGTATCGGTGCCGTGGGTGATGACCACCCCGCGCACGGAAGCATCCTGGAGGTGGTGGGCGCAGCGCAGCGCCAGGGCCTGCCACACCCCGCCATCCATGTCCTTGCTGTCGATCTGAGCCACCTGCTCCGCCACGAGCATGCCACCGGCCGCCTCCTGCAATCCGGGGACCGCTGCCAGCAGCTGCTCCACCCCGACCTGCGCGGCGGTGTACCCGATGTTGTCGCCCGCCTGTGCCGACGTGCCGGCAATGGTTCCTCCAGTGCCCAAAACCACAATTTTTTGCCCACTCACTTGCATACTCCGAAAAACTGGTGAAAAATACAGTTACTGGATTAAAAAACAGTTGTCCTTCACTGTAGCCGCCTCCACCGGAAACCACCATGCTCGACAACCCCAAACTCACGGCCCGCCAGCAACAGATCCTGGACCTCATCCAGACCGCCATTGCACGCACAGGGGCGCCTCCCACCCGCGCCGAAATCGCGGCTGAACTGGGCTTCAAGTCGGCCAATGCGGCAGAAGAGCATCTGCAGGCCCTCGCACGCAAGGGCGTGATCGAACTGGTGAGCGGCACATCGCGGGGCATCCGGTTGCGCAGCGACACGCTGCGCTCCATCAATGCAGCGCGCGGCAGCCAGTTCCACCTGCCCATTCCCGGGCTCTCCCAGCTGGTCTTGCCCCTGGTGGGGCGTGTGGCGGCGGGTTCGCCCATTCTCGCGCAGGAACACGTCGACCAGACCTACAGCGTGGAAAACAGCCTGTTCCAGCACAAGCCCGACTACCTGCTCAAGGTGCGTGGCATGTCCATGCGCGATGCCGGCATCATGGACGGCGACCTGCTGGCCGTGCAGTCCACCCGCGAGGCGCGCAACGGCCAGATCATCGTGGCCCGCCTGGGAGACGACGTGACGGTCAAGCGCCTGCGGCGCACCGCCACGGCCATCGAGTTGCTGCCTGAAAACCCGGACTACCCGGTCATCGTGGTACAGCCTGGCGAACCTTTCGAAATCGAAGGTCTCGCGGTAGGCCTCATTCGCAACACCATGCTGATGTAGCCGGCTCCGGCTGCTGGTCCATTCACTACCGCATTGCAGGTGGCGGGCGTTTGGTGTGCCGGGCAAACCGGCACGCCAGCCCTGCGGTGCGGGTTCAATTTGCAATCCTGCCTATGTCCAACCCCCGACCTTCGGAGTTTTCACATGGGAATTGCCTTGATCACCTTTTCCACCTTGCCCATGCCGCTGCGCTCGCTGACGCGCTGGTTTCACTCGACCGCCGCGCTCGCGGTGCCGTCTGCGGCAGGTTCGCCCCCACCCCGTTCCCACCATGATGACACGGACCGCAGCGACGGCCGGGGCACGGCCGGCTCCAGGAGCATCCACCGCCCGCAGGGTCTCCCTGGCCCACGTCCGCTGCGCGGCAACTGGCCCTTCACGGTCAACACGCCCCAGACGCCCCCCGCCGAAGGCCCCGGGCGGCAGGCCGGCACCCGCAGAGCACCGCCCGCGATGCCGGTACCGCCCGCAGGAAGCCGCAGCGCCTGCGCCGCGCCGCGGCCCACCGATGGATCGGGCCGCCGGACCGCCAAGGTCTTGCGCAGGATCTCAGCCCCCGGCACGGGCCGGCTGGTGATCGCCGGCAGGATGGCCGACGTGTGCGCGGAACTGGACCGCATGGTGGCCTGCGAGGGAGCCCTGCAGGCCTCTTGAGACCAAGATACTTCCTTCATCACGGGCCAACGGCGCCAACGGCACGGTCCTCGTTGGCGTGTGGCGTTCCTTCTCGAAAGAGATGGATCTGCGGGCGTGAGAAAAACGGCCGGGGAGCGATGGCACGGCCCCGCCCCGTCCTGCCATGGTCAGCAGCGTTTTGCGGGATGCGCCAACACTCCGTCACCAAAAGCCCCGTACTTTGATGCCCCAGGACGGCGGCCCGGTGAATGCCGGTGGCGCCACCAAGGCACAATATCGGGATGAACATTGTGATTCTCGACGACTACCAGGACGCAGTCCGCAAGCTGCACTGCGCATCCCGGCTCGACGCGTACACCGCCAAGGTCTACACCAACACCGTCAAAGGACTTGGGCAGCTTTCTGTCCGCCTGAAGGATGCCGACATCATCGTTCTGGTGCGGGAGCGCACACAGATCACGCGCCAACTGGTGGAAAAGCTTCCCCGCCTCAAACTGATCGCGCAAACCGGCAAGATCGGCAGTCACATCGACGTGACGGCGTGCACGGAGCGGGGCATTGCCGTGGCCGAGGGCATAGGGTCCCCGGTGGCCCCGGCCGAACTGACCTGGGCCCTCGTGATGGCAGCCATGCGCAGGCTGCCGCAGTACATCGCCAACCTCAAGCACGGCGCCTGGCAGCAGTCCGGGCTGAAGACCGCATCCATGCCCGCCAACTTCGGCCTTGGCAACGTGCTGCGCGGCAAAACGCTGGGCATTTGGGGATATGGCCGCATCGGACAGCTCGTGGCTGGCTACGGACGCGCTTTCGGCATGAACGTGCGTATCTGGGGCCGCGAGGCGTCCCGCGCCCAGGCCTTGACGGACGGCTACCAGGCCGCGACCACGCGCGAGGAGTTCTTCTCGCAGTGTGACGTGATCTCGCTGCACCTGCGCCTCAACGATGAAACGCGCGGCATCGTCTCGCTGGAAGACCTGTCTTGCATGAAGCCCACCTCCCTTCTCGTCAACACGTCGCGGGCCGAATTGATCGAGCCCGACGCGCTGATCGCAGCGTTGAACCGGGGCCGTCCCGGCATGGCGGCGGTCGATGTGTTCGAGAGCGAACCCATCCTTCAGGGCCACGCCTTGCTGCGGCTGGAGAATTGCATCTGCACGCCCCACATTGGCTATGTCGAGCAGGACAGCTATGAGCTGTACTTTGGCGCGGCATTCGACAACGTGGTGAATTTCATCAAGGGCACGCCCACCAATATCGTGAATCCAGGCTCGCTTCAGGTAAGGCGCTAGCCAGCAGGCCAACAACCGGGCCGCTTGCGCCATCGGCGGGGCGGGCGCCCAATAAAAAAGGCTTCCCGAGGGAAGCCTTTTTTGAGCCCTGCAGGGCACAGGGGCCCTGCAGCGCGGTACCGCGCTGACTAATTACAGCGGGGTCTTCTTGCCGTCCTTGTAGACGTACAGGGTGATGGCGGGGTTCTTCATTTCGCCGTTGGGTTCGAAGGCGATGGTGGAGGTCACGCCCTTGAAGCTGGCCTTGGCCAGTTCGTTCACGTACACCTTGGGGTCCACGGAGTTGGCACGCTTCATGGCGTCCACCAGCAGGAACGTGGCGTCATAGGTGTAGGGGCTGTACACCTGGAACTGGTTGGGGTACTTGGCGTCGTACTTGGCCTTCCAGGCCGTGCCGCCAGGCATCTTGGCCAGCGAAGAACCGCCTTCGGCGCAGATCACGTTGCCCAGGGTCTTGGCACCGGCGGCCAGCTTGGCGATTTCCGACGTGCAGACGCCATCACCACCAAAGTACTTCACGTTGCCCATGCCCAGCTGTTCCATCTGGCGCAGCATGGGGCCGGCTTGTGGGTCCATGCCGCCGTAGAACACGGCATCAGGGTTCTTGGACTTGATGGCGGTCAGGATGGCCATGAAGTCGGTGGCCTTGTCGGTCGTGAACTGCTCGTCCACCACCTTCATGCCCTTGGCCGTGGCCGTCTTCTTGAACACGTCTGCCACGCCTTGGCCGTAAGCGGTACGGTCGTCGATGATGGCAACGGTCTTGAGCTTGAGCGTGTCGACCGCGTAGAAAGCCAGGCCAGCGCCCAGGGCGTTGTCGTTGGCGATGATGCGGAAGGTGGTCTTGTAGCCTGGCTTGGTCAGGTTGGGGTTGGTCGCAGCGCCCGTCACCATCGGAATGCCGCAGTCGTTGTAGACCTTGGATGCGGGGATGGTGGTACCGGAGTTGAGGTGACCGACAACGCCTGCGACCTTGGAGTCGCACAGCTTCTGTGCAGCGGCCGTGCCCTGCTTTGGATCGGCTGCATCGTCTTCGGCCTGCAGCTCGAACTTGATCTTCTTGCCGCCGATGGTGACGCCTTGAGCGTTCAGCTCTTCAATGGCCATGCGGGCGCCATTTTCGTTGTCCTTGCCGTAGTGGGCTTGGGCACCGGAAACCGGAGCCACGTGGCCGATCTTGACCACCTGCTCTTGTGCAGAGGCCACACCAGCAGCAGCCGCGATAGCAGCAACCACGGTCAGTTTCAACTTCAATTGCATATCAATCTCCAGTAAAGATAAACGCTGAGAATATTCTTGTGTCTCAACGCAGGCGAACATATCGCAATTTACGGGCCAGATCATTAGGGAACACGATTAAAAGCGAGAGAAACCACAGGGGAATACCCTGTCATCCCTTTGGCACCGAGGGCGTCCCGCTGGCCAGCTCATCCGCCACCGCCTCGTACACAGCGTGCCGGACCACCGATTCAATCTCTTCGCGCAGCCGTGGCAGCACCGATCGTGTCTGCTCCTGCACCACCGTGGCGATCGCTTCGCGCAAACGTTGATCCAGCACAACGTCCACGCGCTGCATGACCCTGTGCACCATATATTCCTCCATGCCCTCCGGCAATGGTCGGGTCAGCGCAACCGGACTCACGGCCCCCACGGACACGGGCGGCGCCACGGTGCCCGCTGCCGGAGCATTGCGGGCCGGCGCGGGAACGATGCCCGGCGGGGCGGCGGGCCTTGGCGGGACCACGGCGGGCCGATGGGCACCGGACACGAAGGAACCCGGCGGCTGCGCCGCCTGGTGCACGGCGTTCGCCACCGGCCGCGCCTCGGGCAGCATGGAGGGATGCATGACCGTGGTGCGCGATGGTGCAGCGGCCGCGGCCTGCGATGGGGCGGAATCCGGCGCCCGCACCACTTCGGTGAGGGTGGGGACAAAGCGCGGAGGCGTCTTGGGGGGCAGCGCCATCAGCCGGCTTTCAGCACCAGGTCGTGGCGGGTGATCTCATACCCGCGTGAGGCATAGTGGCGCCAGCGCGACCTCGCCTCGCCGCGATCGGCCTCATCCTGCGCGCTCACCACCTCGACCAGGCGATCAAACCGGCCAAACCCTTCCGGCACTTCGGCGTGCAGGTTCAACAGCACCTCGTGGTGCGCGGCGGAACGCGCGTCGGCCGTCAGCAGCACGGGCGATGCATGGACCAGTTCTTCGTCGGCACCGCCCAGGCAATGGGCCACAAAATCCTGCGGCGCCAGCACCCAGAGCATGCGGTCCAGCACCGCCAGCGTCTCGGCCGGTGCTGCAATCACCAGCCGTGCACCGCTGCGCTGCACCTTGCGCGCAAAGCGGCATGCATAGGCCAGCTTGTCCGGCGCATTGAAGTGAAACGCGACCTCGGTCATGGCGAGATCAGCCGAGCTTGGCGCGCGGCGCCTTCACCGTCGCCGGCCTGGGGGAGGCCGCACGCGCCGCCGAAGATGCCTTGGAGGCGGGCTTGGTGTTGGCCGCCTGCCTCAGAAGGTAATGCACCAGCAGCCCGACCGGCCGCCCCGTGGCCCCCTTGGCGGCCCCACCCTTCCAGGCCGTCCCCGCGATATCCAGATGGGCCCAGGGCAGGTCACCCACATATTTCTGCAGGAACTTGGCCGCGGTGATGGAACCGCCCGCGCGGCCCGCCACGTTCCCCATGTCCGCGAAATTGCTTTTGAGGCCATCCGCGTAATCGTCGTCCAGCGGCATGCGCCAGCAGGGGTCCTGCGCGGACTCCCCGGCCTCCTGCAGCGCGGCTGCGAGGGGATCGTTGTTGGCAAACAGCCCGCTGCGCACGCCACCCAGCGCAATCACGCACGCGCCGGTCAACGTGGCGATGTCCACCACGGCGGCGGGCTTGAAGCGGGACGCATAGGTGAGCGCATCACAGAGCACCAGCCGGCCTTCGGCGTCGGTGTTGAGGATCTCGATGGTCTGGCCGCTCATGCTCGTGACCACGTCGCCGGGCTTGACAGCACGGCCGTCGGGCATGTTCTCGCAGGCGGGGATCAGCCCCACCACGTTGATGGCGGGTTGCAGCTCGCCCAGCGCGCGGAACGTTCCCAGCACGCTGGCGGCGCCGCACATGTCGAACTTCATCTCGTCCATCTCCGGCGCGGGCTTGATCGAGATGCCCCCCGTGTCGAACGTGATGCCCTTGCCCACCAGCACGACAGGCGCCTGGTCCTTGGCCGCGCCGCTGTAGCGCAGCTCGATGAACCGCAAAGGCTCCTCGGACCCCCTCGCCACGGCGAGGAAGGCGCCCATTCCCAGGCGGGCCACCTCGGCCGGGCCATGGACCTTGCACTGAATGCGGGGCAGCTTGGCCAGTGTCTTGGCCGCATCGGCGAGCAGGCTGGGCGTGGCGTGGTTGGCGGGGCGGTTGCCCCATTCCCGCGCGAACTCGACCCCGGCGACCAGTGCCACGCCGGCATCGAAATCCTCGCGCACCTCGGGGACGCTGTGCACGCCCACCACGCAGCGGTTCAGGCTGCGCGCCTCCACCTTTGTCTTGGTGGTCGTATAGACGTAGCTCGCTTCGGCCACGGCCTGCACGGCGGCACTGACGGCCGCTGGCTGCGCAGCACCCGCAAAACAGAGCGCCACCCGCTTGGTCTGCGGCGCCTTGATGGCCGATCCCACCGCCTGCAGGGCCTGGCGCGTGGCGCGGGCCGCGCCGTCGCCCTGCCCGACCAGCACCACCCGGCGGGCCGCAACGGCAGGCACCTGGTACAGCTGCAGGTGCTTGCCTGCCTTGGTGGACAGATCTCCGTTCTTGAGCGCCAGCGCCGCCAGGGCAGACAGCGCATCCTTGCCGGGCTTGAAGCCCTCGGGAAGCAGGACGACCAGCAGGTCGCATTTTTCCGAAGCTGCCGCAGCAAGGTCAAGGGTCTTGAGATCAAAGTTCATAATCGGTGTTTTCCTTTTGAGCGTGCTATGCACTTTGACATGCACGCAAAAGTGCATAGCGCGCTCCTAGCCAATGTTATTCGATTCATCCATCCGCAAGGAGCTGGCGCGCAGCTTCGGTGCGACCCTCGTGGTGCTGGTGACCGTGGTCATGACCATGATGCTCATCCGCACCCTGGGCCAGGCATCGCGGGGCAGCGTGAGCCCTTCCGATGTCATGCTGGTCATGGGGTTCACGGTGCTGGGCCAGTTGCCCACCATCCTGAGCCTGAGCCTCTTCATCGCCGTGGTCGGGACGCTGTCGCGCATGTACCGAGACAGTGAAATGGTCATCTGGTTCGCCAGCGGCCGCGGGCTGGTCAGCCTGCTGCGGCCCTTGCTGCGTTTTGCCTGGCCGGTGATGGTCATCATCGCCGTGCTGTCGCTGCTGGTCTGGCCCTGGGCCAATTCCCAGATCCAGGAACTCAAGACGCGCTATGAACAGCGCAGCGACATCGACCGCATCGCACCCGGCGAGTTCCAGGAATCCTCCAATGGCAGCCGGGTGTTCTTCATCGACAAGGACAGCCCGGACACCCAGGCCGGCAACAACATCTTCATCGCCGCCACCGACGGTGCCCGCGAATCCGTCACCTCTGCGCGCAGCGCCCGGCTGGAGACACGGGGCGGCGAGCGCATGGCCGTGCTGAGCGAGGGCCAGCGGCTGGAGACCTCACGCGACAAACCCGGCGTGAAAATCAGCGAGTTCGTCGAATACGGCACCCGCATTGGCTCCGCGCCCGCGGGCTCGGCCGAAGAGCTCTCCGTCAAGACCCGCGCCACGCACGAGCTGCTCATGCAGCCCCTGCCCGCCTACAGGGCCGAGCTGGGCTGGCGCCTGGGGCTGGCGCTGGCGGCGCTCAACTTCGTGGTGCTGGGGCTGGCCGTGGCCAGCGTCAACCCGCGCGCCGCGCGCAGCACCAGCCTGGTGTTCGCGCTCTTTGCCTTCATCGTGTACTACAACCTCATGACGCTGGGGCAAAGCTGGGTGGGCGCAGGCCGGCTCGGCCTGGTGAGCTTCATGGTGCTGCTGCACGGCGGCATGCTGCTCATGTCGCTGCTGGTACTGGCCGCGCGCCACAACCACTGGACGCTGCGGCGGCTTTGGCAGCCCACGCCGCCAGGGAGCCCCGCATGAAAACCATCCGCCGCCTGATCCACCGCGAAGCCCTGTTCGCGGTCGCTTTCGTCACCGCCGGGTTTCTGGCGCTGTTCTTCTTCTTTGACCTGGTGGACGAACTGCGCTGGGTGGGCCGCACCGGCGCCGAGGGTTACCAGCTCTCGCACGCGTTCCTGTTCGTGGTGCTGAGCATTCCCAGCCACCTGTACGAGCTGCTGCCCATCACGGTGCTCATCGGCACCATCTTCGTGATGGCGCGGCTCGCCCAAAGCTCCGAGTTCACCATCATGCGCACGAGCGGCATGGGCCCCTGGCGTGCCTTGCGCACGCTGGTGGCGCTGGGCGGCTTCTTCGTGCTTCTGACCTTCGCCGTGGGCGACTACATCGCGCCGCTGACCGACCGCGCCGCCCAGCTGGTCAAGGTGCGGTACCTCGGGCGCCTGACCACGGGCGCCACCGGCGCCTGGCTCAAGGAGCGCCAGGACGACCACTCCTATGCGGTGAACGTCCGCGCGCTCACGACCAACGGCGGCATGCTGGACGTGCGCATCTTCGAGTTCGATGCCAAGGGCCGGCTGGCATCGCAGACACGAGCGGCGGCGGGCCAGTTTGGGCCGGACGGCGCGTGGAATCTGGAGAAGGTGCAGCGCAGCCGCTTCGAGCAGCGCGGCGGCGACGAAGCGCGCGTGGAGCACTTCGATGCCCCCACCCTGCAATGGCCCACCCGCATCAGCGCCGACATGGTGGCCGCCTCGCTGCTCAAACCCGACCGCATGGCCACCATCGACCTGTTCCAGTACATCCGCCACCTCGACGCCAACGGCCAGTCCGCCCAGCGCTACGAGATCGAGTTCTGGCGCAAGGTGTTCTATCCCCTCAGCTGCCTGGTGATGGTGGTGCTGGCCCTGCCTTTTGCCTACCTGCACTTCCGCTCGGGCGGCATCGCGGGCTATGTGTTTGGCGGCGTCATGGCCGGCATCAGCTTCTTCCTGCTGAACAACGTGTTTGGCTATGCGGGCAACCTGCAGAACTGGTCGCCGTGGCTCACGGCGGCCGCGCCCGGGCTGATCTACTCCGTGCTTTCGCTCGCGGCCTTTGGATGGCTGGTGCTCCGGCGCTAGCCCCGGCTGTCACCCTGCCCCGATCTGCAACCCATGAACCACCGCGCCATCGTCCTGTTCTCCCACGGCTCGCGCGACCCCCTGTGGCGCGCCCCCATGGAAGCCGTGGCCGCCCGCATCGGCGGGCAGCACCCGGACCGCCCTGTGGCCTGCGCGTACCTGGAGCTGTGCACCCCCACGCTGGCACAGGCCACGGACCAGCTCGTCGCGCAGGGAGCGGCCCATGTCACTGTCGTGCCCATGTTCCTTGGCACGGGCAAGCATGCGCGGAACGACCTGCCGCTGCTGGTGGAGGAGTTGCGAGCGGCCCATCCCGCCGTGCGGTTCCATGTGCAGCCCGCCATTGGCGAAGACCCGCGCATGACGGCTTTGATGGCAGAAATTGCCTGTGAGGTGCCTTCCGCTGAAATCCCTTAGATAGCTGCAGCATAATGATGCAACTCTTTAGGCGATATCAGATATGAATCTG
This sequence comes from Acidovorax sp. GW821-FHT10E03, assembly GCF_059415205.1. NCBI lineage: Bacteria > Pseudomonadati > Pseudomonadota > Betaproteobacteria > Burkholderiales > Comamonadaceae > Acidovorax > Acidovorax sp. GW821-FHT10E03. The sequence goes on from NZ_JBWKMU010000003.1 coordinate 154,388, forward strand.
CACCAATTCCGCTTCGTTCAAGAGGCTGCGCGCCGCAATCTCAACCTGACCGAAGCGGCCAAGGCCCTGCACACCTCCCAGCCGGGCGTGTCCAAGGCCATCATCGAGCTCGAAGAAGAACTGGGAGTGGACATCTTCGCGCGCCATGGCAAGCGCCTCAAGCGCATCACCGAACCCGGCCAGCACGTGCTCAAGAGCATCGAGGTCATCATGCGGGAGGTGGGCAACCTCAAGCGCATCGGCGAGCAGTTCAGCGCCCAGGACAGCGGCACCCTCAGCATCGCCACCACCCACACCCAGGCCCGCTACGTGCTGCCCGTGCCCGTGGCGCGCCTGCGCGAGGCCTATCCCAAGGTCAACATCAGCCTGCACCAGGCCACACCGCACGAAGTGGCGCGCATGGTGATCGATGAAGTGGCCGAGATCGGCATGGCCACCGAATCCCTGGCCGACTACCCCGAACTCGTCACCCTGCCCTGCTATGAATGGCAGCACGTGCTGGTGGTGCCCAACGACCACCCGCTGGCGCAGAAGGAGCGCATCGGGCTGGACGACCTGGCCCACGAGGCGCTGATCACCTACCACCCCTCCTTCACCGGCCGCGGCAAGATCGACCATGCCTTTGCCGCACGCAAGCTTCAGCCCCGCATCGTGCTCGAGGCCATCGATTCCGACGTGATCAAGACCTACGTGCGCCTGGGCCTGGGCATCGGCATCGTGGCCGAAATGGCCATGCGCGACGACCCCGTGGGTGACCTTGCCGTGCGTCCCGTGGGGCACCTGTTCGGCCAGAGCGTGGCGCGGGTGGCCTTCAAGCGGGGTGCGTACCTGCGCAACTTCGTCTACAAGTTCGCCGAACTGCTCAGCGACCGTCTGAGCCGCGAGCTCATCGCCCGCGCGATGACCGGCCACGTCAACGACTACGAACTCTGACACCGGCACCCACCCGATTGCCCATTGCACCACCCCATTGCTTCCCAGCCTGACCTTCCGCCACAGCGCCATGACTGAGACCACCGACACCGCCCGCACACCCGCCTTCCCCAGCAAGCTGCCCCAGGTGGGTACCACCATCTTCACCGTGATGTCGGCCCTGGCGGCCGAGCACGGCGCGGTCAACCTGGGCCAGGGGTTTCCCGACTTCGAATGCGCCCCGGAGCTGGTGAATGCCGTGACGCGGGCCATGCAGGCCGGCCACAACCAGTACCCGCCCATGCCCGGCATCCCGGCCCTGCGCGAGGCGGTCGCCAGCAAGATCGCAGCGCTGCACGGCCGCCGGTACAGCCCGGGCACCGAGATCACCATCACGGCCGGCGCCACGCAGGCCATCATCACCGCCATCCTGGCCATCGTGCACCCGGGCGATGAAGTCATCGTGCTCGACCCCTGCTACGACAGCTACGTGCCCAACATCGAACTGGCGGGCGGCAAGGCGGTGCGCGTGCCGCTCACGCCGGGCACCTTCCGCCCCGACTTCGGCAAGATCGGTGCGGCCATCACGCCGCGCACGCGCGCCATCCTCATCAACAGCCCGCACAACCCCAGCGCCACCATCTGGACGGCCCAGGAGATGCGCCAGCTGGAAGACCTGCTCGCGCCCACCGACATCCTGCTCATCAGCGACGAGGTGTACGAGCACATGGTGTTCGACGGCGCCGAGCATGAAAGCGCTGCACGCTTTCCCGGCCTGGCGGCACGCGCCTTCATCGTGTCGAGCTTTGGCAAGACCTTTCACGTCACCGGCTGGAAGGTCGGCACCGTGGCCGCCCCCGCAGCGCTGACGGCCGAGTTCCGCAAGGTGCACCAGTTCAACGTGTTCACCGTGAACACGCCCATGCAGCACGGCCTGGCCGCCTACCTGCAGGACCCGGCGCCCTACCTGCAGCTGCCCGCGTTCTATCAGGCCAAGCGCGACCTGTTCCGCCAGGGCCTGGAGGGCTCGCGCCTGAAGCTGCTGCCCAGCACCGGCAGCTACTTCCAGTGCGTGGACATCTCGGCCGTGAGCGACCTGAACGAATCGGACTTCTGCCAGTGGCTCACCCGCGAGGTGGGCGTGGCGGCGATTCCGCTGTCGGCGTTCTACGGAGACGGGTTTGACCAGCGCGTGGTGCGTTTCTGTTTTGCCAAGAAGGACGACACGCTGCGCGCCGCGCTGGAGCGGCTGCGCAAGCTCTGACCAGGCCACGGCCCCCGGCCCTACCGGGTCTGCCGGGCCAGCCAGACACCCAGAACCGCCAGCGCCATGCCCGCCAGCGCCCAGCCGCCGAGCGTCTCGCCAAACACGGCCCAGGCGATCAGCGCGGTGGTGGGCGGGGTCAGGTAGAACAGGCTGGCCACGTTCACCGCGCCACCACGGCGGATCAGCAGGTTCAGCAAACTGACGGCGCCCAGGGACAGCACCAGCACCAGCCAGCCCAGCGCGAACAGGAACTCGCCGCTCCACTGCACGGCCATGGTTTCCGTCGCGTACGCCAGCACGGCCATGGCCACCACGCACGGCAGGTACTGGATGACCGAGCCGGTGCGCAGGTCGAACGCGGGGCAAAAGCGCTTTTGGTACAGCGTGCCGGCCGTGATGCCCAGCAGCGCCACCACGGCCGGCAGCAGCATGCCCACCAGCGCGCCGCCCGGCACGGTGGCCACCTTGCCGGCCACCACCAGCGCCACGCCGGTAAACCCCAGCGCCAGGCCCGCCCACTGCGCGGGCCGCACCTTCTCGCCCAGCAGGGCGCCCGCCACCAGCGCGGTCAAGAGCGGCTGCAGCCCCACCACCAGCGCCGTGATGCCCGACGGCAGCCCGTGGCCGATGGCGATGAACACCCCGCCCAGGTACACCCCGTGCACCAGCAGGCCTGACACGCCGATGTGCAGCCAGGCCCTGCCCGATGGCGGCCACGGAGCACGCACCAGCGTCACCACCGCCAGCATCAGCACGGCGACGATCGCGAAACGAATGGCCAAAAAGGTGAGCGGCTCCACATACGGCAGCCCCAGCTTGGCGCCGATGAAGCCGGTGCTCCACAGCGCGACGAAGAGCAGGGGAATGAGCGCGTCGAGCGTGCCCGGCGTGGCGGTGGGGTGCTGCTGGGGCTGGGGCGTTGCCTGGGTCATGGAATGTCAATAGAGGAAAAAGCGCGGACCGGCATCGCAGCCGAAACAAGACGAAGTTGACAACACAAGGACGCCAAGCTCACGGGGGCACATCCACGGTGGCCTGGTCACGACCGTTGTCCGCCCGCGCGGCAAACCAGTCCACCACCCAGGCGCGAAAGGCCGCCATCGCCGCCGTGCTGAAGCGTGCCGAGGGCCGCACCAGATAGATCCCCGCGTCGGTGTTGAGCTGCCACTGCGGCAGCACCTGCACCAGCTGGCCCGATGCGATGCCGGGGTCGATCAGCCAGTCGCCGCCCGCCAGGATGCCCACGCCCAGGATGGCGGCCGCGAGCAGTGCCTCATTGTCGTTGCTGACCAGCGATCCGCGCACCACCACGCTGTGGCTCGCCCCCGCCTGCGTGAGCTGCCATTCAGGGTAGGACTGCAGGCCGGTGAAGCCCAGGCAGTTGTGCTGCGCCAGGTCCGCGGGCACCTGCGGGGTGCCGTTCTTCGCCAAGTAGCCCGGCGCCGCCGCCATGATGCGGCGGTGGCTGCACAGCCGCGTGGCCACCAGCCGGCTGTCGGCCAGCTGGCCGATGCGGATCGCGGCGTCGAAGCGCTCGCCCACGATGTCCACCAGCCGGTCGGCGTACTCCAGCTCCAGCGTGACCTGCGGATGGGCCAGCGCAAATTCGGCCACCATCGGGCTGAGCAGGCGCCGCCCCATGGCGGCGGGCACCGACACGCGCAGCCGCCCGCGCACCTGCGCCGCGCCATCGGCCGCTTCCTTCTGGGCCTGTGCGATCAAGTCCGTCGCCTCGCGCACCTTCTCGACCAGGCGCTGGCCTTCGTGCGTCAGGTGCAGCTGGCGCGTGGTGCGCTCGACCAGCCTCACGCCCAGGCGGCGCTCCAGCGCGTTCAGGCGCTTGGACAGCACCGAGGGGTGGCGCTGCAGCGCGCGGCCCGCCGCCGCGAACGAACCCGCGTCGCTCAGGGCAATAAGGGTGGCCAGTTCATCGGCGTGCTGGCTGTCGAGCAGGTCCATCGGGTATCAAAAGCGCCATGGGAGCGCAGAGGCTACGGAGCCAGGATGATCGCACCTTGCGAGCGCCCCTGCTCCAGGTCGGCATGCGCGGTGCCCGCATCGGCCAGCGCGTAGCGGCGCCAGATGCGCGGCGTGATGACGCCGTCCGCCACGGCCCGCAGCACGTCCTGGGCGCGCTCCTGGTACTCCGCCGCCGTGGCCGTGTGCGCGGCCAGCGAGGGGCGCGTGAGGAACAGCGAGCCCTTGGCATTGAGCGTGCCCACCGCGATGGGCGCCGGCACGCCCGAGGTGGCACCGAAGGACACCAGCAGGCCGCGCGGGCGCAGACTGTCGAGCGAGGCCTCCAGCGTGGCCCGCCCGATGGGGTCGTACACCACGTCGGCCCCGCTGCCATGCGTGGCCTCGCGCACCTGGCCCGCCAGCGTGGCGGGGTCGAACACGAACACCGCGTCGCAGCCCGCCGCCCGGGCGCGCTCCACGCTCCCGGGCCGGGAGACCACGCCCATCACAAAGGCGCCCAGGTGACGGGCCCAGGCGCACATCAGCTGGCCCAGCGCGCCGCCCGCGCCATAGATGAGCACCTTCGAGCCCGGGGCCACGGAATATGTCGTCTTGAGCAGGTACTGCGCCGTGATGCCCTTGAAGAGCACCGCCGCCGCCTCGTCCAACCCCAGCGCATCGGGCAGCCTGACCAGCCGCTCGGCCGGGAACAGGCGCGCGCTGGCATAGGCCCCCAGCGGCCCGGTGGCGTAGCCCACGCGATCTCCCACCGCCACATTCAGCACCCCCGGCCCCACGGCCGCCACCTGCCCCGCGCCTTCCAGCCCCAGGCCCGACGGGAACGGGATGGGCACCGCGCCCTTGCGCTGGCTCACGTCCAGCGGGTTCACGCCGATGGCCGCCTGCGCGAGCCACACCTGGCCTGGGCCGGGCGCCTGGGGCTCCACCCCTTCCAGCCGCAGGACATCGGGCCCTCCGGCTGCATCGATCCGCACGCGGTGGTGCATGGGTTTTTCCTTGTCGGTTGATTCCATGCACAGAGCGTAAATTGTGGTGCCGTATCCAGCAATCGGGGGGCATGCAGTTGACTCCTGCAACGGGTGCAGCAGTTGCCAGGAAGGGCCCGGCTCTGGTGGCCGGAGCGGGATCGGCCATCGATGCCTGCCACAGCCCCCAAAGGCTCATGCCGTGCAGCGCAACGCCCGCTCGCCCGCCACCCGCAGCCGCTCCTTCAGCGATGCCGGCGCGAGCACCTCGAATTCGACATCGAGCGCCATCAGCCAGTAGACCAGGGAGTCATTGGCCGCGCACTCCAGCTGGCACCGCAGCCCCTTGCCCAGGGTGGAGACCACGCCCGCGGACTTGGGAATGCGGCGCGACATCACCGCATACGGCGCATGCAGCACGACGCGCGCCTGCTCGGCGTGGTGCGGCGCCGAGATGGAGCGCGCAACGTAGCCCTTCAGATCGCCGCCGTCAGGCGAGGCCCGGGGCGCGAAATGCGCGCCCACCTGGGGGTCGCCCACGATGCGGTCGATGCGGAAGGTGCGCCAGTCGGTGCGCACCCGGTCCCAGGCGACCAGGTACCAGCGCTCGCCGGTGTGCACCACGCCTTGCGGCTCCACCTGGCGCTGTGCGCTGCGGCCCTTGCCGTCCTCGTAGCTGAACTCGATGCGCAGCTGGTCGCGGCAGGCGGACGCCAGCGTGGCCAGCAGCGATGCTTCCACCACCGGTCCGGTGCGGTCCAGCGGCAGGATGGCCGAACGCAGCGCGTCCACGCGTTTGCGCAGGCGCGCGGGCATGGCCTGCTCCAGCTTGACCAGCGCCCGGAGCGCGGGCTCCTCGATGCCGCCCACCGCGCCGGCCGTGGCGGTGCGCAGCGCGATCGACACGGCCAGGGCCTCGTCGTCGTCCAGCAGCAGGGGCGGCAGCGCCTGTCCGGCGCGAAAGGCATAGCCGCCGGCCACCCCGCTGCTGGCATGCACAGGGTAGCCCAGCTGGCGCAGGCGGTCGATGTCGCGCCGCAGGGTGCGCGGGTGCACCTCCAGGCGCTCGGCCAGTTCTGGCCCCATCCAGTGGTTGCGCGTCTGCAGCAGCGACAGCAGGCGCAAAAGGCGGGTCGATGACGTGAGCATGGTGCGACTGTACTTTTTATTGAGGACCGAAACTGTCCGCAATGGAATCTACAGTGGCACCACCTTTTCTTCCACCACCACCAAGGAGTTTTCCATGTCCATCGTCCTCTACTGGCACCCCATGTCCAGCGCCAGCCCCATTGCCTGCGCCCTTGCCGAACTGGGCGTGCCCCACGAGCGCGTGAAGATCGACATCCGCACTGGCGAGCAGCGCCGCCCGGAGTACCTGGCCCTCAACCCCAACGGCAAGGTGCCCACCCTGACCGTGGACGGCGCCCCCATGTTCGAGGCGCTGGCCATCCACCTGTGGCTGGGCCACCGCTACGGCATCGAGCGGGGGCTGTGGCCCGCCGCGGGCACGCCAGAGGCGCTGCAGGCCCTGTCGTGGTGCGTCTGGGCGTATGTCACCTACGGCACGGTCCTGGTGCGCCTGCAGGTGGCCACGCAAGGCGACGAGGCCCTGCGCAGCCCCGCGCACGCCGAGGCCGCCACCCGGGGGCTGAACGAACTGCTGGCGCTGCTGGATGCACGGCTGGCCGCGCAGCCCTGGATGCTGGGCGCGGACTACTCGCTGGTGGACCTGGTGGTGGGCTCGGTCCTGGGCTACAGCGTGTACCTGGGTGCGCCCGTCAACGCACACCCCCACGTGCAGGCCTGGCTGGCGCGCGTGCAGGCGCGTCCGGCGATGCAGATCGAAAGCTGAGCTGGCGGCGAAAAAGGCGGCCAGGGCTAGAGCAGCACGATGTCGTACTGCTCCTGCCCCATCGCGCTTTCGGACTGCAGCGAGATCGGCTTCTTGATGAAGTCCGAGAGACCGGCCAGGTGCTGACTTTCCTCGTCCAGGAACAGCTCCACCACCCGCGGCGAGGCCACCACGCGGAACTCGCGCGGGTTGAACTGGCGGGCTTCGCGCAGGATCTCGCGCAAGATGTCGTAGCACACGCTGCGCGCGGTCTTCACGCTGCCCTTGCCCTGGCAGGCCTCGCAGGGTTCGCACAGCATGTGGGCCAGCGATTCGCGGGTGCGCTTGCGCGTCATCTCCACCAGGCCCAGCTGCGAGAAGCCGCCCGCCATGGTCTTCACGCGATCGCGGCCAAGCTGCTTTCGGAACTCCGCCAGCACGGCCTGCTGGTGGTCCTCGCGCACCATGTCGATGAAGTCCACGATGATGATGCCGCCCAGATTGCGCAGACGCAGCTGGCGCGCAATGGCCTGCGCGGCCTCCAGGTTGGTCTTGAAGATGGTGTCGTCGAAATTGCGCGCGCCCACGTAGCCACCGGTGTTCACGTCGATGGTGGTCAGCGCCTCGGTCTGGTCCACGATGAGGTAGCCGCCGGATTTCAGATCGACGCGCCGGCCCAGCGCCTTCGCCACTTCCTCGTCGATGGAGTACAGGTCGAAGATCGGGCGCTCGCCCTTGTAGTGCTGCAGCTTGCCGGCGGCGGCGGGCATGAACTCCACACCAAACGCCCGCAGCCGCTGGAACTGCTCCATCGAGTCGAGCCGGATGGTCTGCGTGTGGTCGCCCACCAGGTCGCGCAGCACGCGCTGCAGCAGGTCCAGGTCCTGGTGCAGCAGCGACATCGCGGGCAGCTTGAGCGATGCCTCCTTGATGCGCGCCCAGGTCTTGCGCAGGTAGGCGATGTCCTCCGCCAGCTCGGCGTCGGTCGAATCCTCTCCGTTGGTGCGCAGGATGAAGCCGCCGCCACCGCCCGTGGCCTTGTCGCCCACCAGCGCCTGCAGCCGCGCGCGCAGCGCATCGCGCTCCGCGCCGGGGATTTTTTGCGACACGCCCACATGGTCGTCCTGCGGCAGAAACACCAGCAGGCGCCCGGCCACGCTGATCTGCGTGGACAGGCGTGCGCCCTTGGTGCCGATCGGGTCCTTGATGACCTGCACCATCAGCGACTGGCCTTCGAACACCTGCTTTTCAATGGGTACCTGCGGCTCGTTCTTGCGGGCGAATGCCGGCGGCTCGCCATCGGGCTGGCGTTGCCACACATCGGCCACGTGCAAAAAGGCCGCGCGCTCCAGCCCGATGTCGATGAAGGCCGACTGCATGCCCGGCAGCACGCGCGAGACCTTGCCCAGGTAGACGTTGCCCACCAGGCCGCGCTCCAGCGTGCGCTCGATGTGCAGCTCCTGCACGGCGCCATGCTCCACCACGGCCACGCGGGTTTCCTGGGGCGACCAGTTGATCAGGATGTCTTGTTGCATGGCTTCTTCTTTTCTGAAATCGGTCGCGTTCTTGCTGCTGTTGGAATCACCGGGGCGCTACGCCAGGGCCGCCGGGGAACTGGCTTTGCCAGGCCCCTGGCAGCATCCCCCTGGGGGGAAGGCGCCGCAAGCGACTCAGGAGGGTCATATCTGAAACCCGGCGGCGCGCAGGAGTTGCGCTGTCTCGTACATCGGCAACCCCATGATGCCCGAATAGCTGCCAGCCAGGTGCTCCACATAGGCAGCAGCCCGGCCCTGAATACCGTAAGCCCCGGCCTTGCCCAGTGGCTCACCCGTGGCCACGTAGGCATCAATCTGCGCGGGCGTCATGGCGGCGAAGGTCACGCGCGACACCGACAGCGCAGAAAGGCGCCTGGGGCCCACCTGCAGCGCCACGGCGGTGAGCACGCGGTGCTCGTGCCCTGCCAGTTCGGCCAGCATGCGCGCAGCGTGTTGTGCGTCGTCGGGTTTTCCGTAAATCGTGCGGCCCAGGGCCACGGTGGTGTCGGAGCACAGGATGGGCGCATCCGGCAAACCCCGGCGCGCGCGCCGGGCCACGGCGGCATCCAGCTTGAGGCCGGTCACGCGCTCCACATAGGCCGTGGGCGCCTCGCCGGGCAGCACCGCCTCGATGGCCTCGGCGTCTTCGGGCTCGTCGCCGTCCACGTTGGGCAGCAGCAGTTCGTGGCGCACGCCCAGCTGTTCGAGCAACTGGCGCCGGCGGGGGCTCTGGGAGGCAAGGTAGATGAAGTCGGGCATGAACGGATTTTGAGAAGAAAACCGGCTCTAGCGCTTATCCATCAAGCGCTAGCAGCTATAAAAAATATAGTATTTCGCCCGCACGCCGATCCAGCCCTCACTCGCGGTGGTAGGGGTGCCCGGCGTTCACCGACCAGGCGCGGTACAGCTGCTCGATGAGCAGCACGCGCACCATGGCGTGGGGCAAAGTCAGGTCCGAGAGGCGGATGCGCTCGTGCGCGCCCTGGCGAAACGCCGGATCGAGCCCGTCCGGGCCGCCGATGACCAGTGCCACGTCGTCGCCACCCAGCTGCCAGCCCTTGAGCCGTTCGGCCAGGGCCTTGGTGGTGAGGCTGGTGCCGCGCTCGTCCAGCGCCACCACGCGCGTGCCGCGCGGGATGGCCGCCTCGATGCGCTCGCGCTCGGCGGCGTACAGCGTCTCCAGGGTCTTGGAGCCGCGCGGTTCGGTCTTGACGGCCTTGAGTTCGACCTTGAGTTCGGGCGGAAAGCGTTTGGCGTAGTCGTCGTAAGCCGTTTGCGCCCAGTCAGGCACCCGCTGCCCGACCGCCACGATAAGCAGCTTCATGTGATGTGCACCTGGGGTTCAGAGGGGGCGCCGTGCGCAGGCGTAGCGGCCAGCACACAGCCCCGCCCACGCATCAGCCCTTGCGGGCTGGAGCCTTCTTGGCCGCGGGCTTGGCCGCTGCGGCGGCGCCAGCGGTCCTGGACGCCGGCTTGGCGGCGGCGCGCGCAGGCGCCTTGCCCACGGGGGCCGATGATTTCTTGGCTGCGGGCTTTTTCGCGCCGCCTGGCTTCACGACCACGGTCTTGACGGGTGCCTTGGGCGCTGCAGGCTTCCTGGCGGCTGCCGTGCCGGCAACCTTGCCCGCGGTCTTGCTGGCGGGTTTGGCGGCGGGCTTGCCAACGTGGGTCTTCGCAGCCGGCTTGGCGGCAGCAGACTTGGCCGGCGCAGCCGCGGCAGTCTTGGCGGCGGTCCTGGCCACGGCCTTCACCGTGGCCTTGCCGGAACGGGCCGCCACGGTGGGCGCCGCCGTCTTTTTTGCAGGCGCCTTGCCAGCGGCCTTGGCGTCGGATTTCGCCGCCTTCTGGGCCGACTTCTTCTCGGCCAGCTCGGTGGCCGCGCTGGAGACCGGCTTGGCCGCGCCGAGCTTCAGGCGCACGGGCGTGTCGCCCCACAGCTCTTCCAGGCGGTAATACTGGCGGATGGCGGGCTGCATGATGTGCGCCACGGCGGCACCGCAGTCCACGATGATCCATTCGCCGTTGTCTTCGCCCTCGATGCGCGGCTTGGTGAAACCGGCTTCCTTCACCGCGTCGCGCACGCTCGCGGCCAGGGCCTTGGTCTGGCGGTTGGAGGTGCCCGATGCCACGATCACCCGTTCAAACAGCGGCGAGAGATGCTCGGTGTTGAAGACCTGGATGTCTTGCGCCTTGACGTCCTCCAGGCCATCGACGATGGCGCGCTGGAGTTTGGTGACGTCTTTCTTGGCGGCGGTTTCCGATTTGGTGGAGGTGGTCATCAGGCGGTGAATAGAGAGGGAATGGAATCAATATAGCGTGCAACGCAGCGCACAGCCAGCGGGCTGAGCCTTGGGTGTTGCGCTGGTGTTGTGCTTTGGCGCTGCAGCAGTTTGAGGTGTTTTTGGCCTCTTGCGCTGGTGTGAAAAGCGCGGGCAGCTATTGAAATTATAGCTTTTGCGGTGTTCACACCCTTGGGACCGGCTTTCAGGCGGTGGGGGCGGCACCTTCGGCAAGCCAGTCGCGGCGCACCAGGAACCTCTGCAACAGCGCCGCCTCGGCCGAATCGGCGGCATCGGAGCGCTGGTACGACCACGACACCAGCGGCGGCATGGACAACAAAATGGACTCGGTGCGCCCCCCCGACTGCAGGCCAAAGTGGGTGCCCCGGTCCCACACCAGGTTGAACTCCACATAGCGGCCCCGGCGGTAGAGCTGGAAGTCGCGCTCGCGCTCGCCAAACGGCAGGTTCTGGCGCTTCTCCACGATGGGCAGGTAGGCCTTGAGGAAGGCGTCGCCCACCGACTGCGTCATGGCCAGGCTCTGGTCAAAGCCCAGCTCCGAGAAGTCGTCATAGAACACCCCGCCCACGCCACGCTGCTCGCCGCGGTGCTTGAGGTAGAAGTATTCGTCGCACCACTGCTTGAAGCGTGGGTACTTGTCGTCGCCAAAGGCGCTGAGCGCATCGCGGCAAGTGCGGTGAAAGTGCACCGCGTCTTCCTCGAAGCCGTAGTACGGCGTGAGGTCCATGCCACCGCCAAACCAGCAGGTCGGCGCCTGCCCCGGATGGCCCGCCGCGATCATGCGCACATTCATGTGCACGGTAGGCACATAGGGGTTGCGCGGGTGGAAGACCAGCGACACGCCCATGGCCTCGAACGGCGCACCGGCCAGCTCGGGCCGGTGCTGCGTGGCCGAGGGTGGCAGCTGCGGGCCGCGCACATGGCTGAAGCCACAGCCCGCGCGTTCGAACACCCGGCCGCCCTCCAGGATCTTGGTGATGCCGTCACCCTGCAGCGGCTCGCCGGGCGGCTTGCTCCAGGCATCGGCCAGAAAGCGTGCACCACCCTCTCCTTCCACGGCCTCGAGCGCATCGGTGATGCGCGCCTGCAGGCCCTGCAAGTAGCTGCGTACAGTCGCCACGGTCGTGGCCGGATTCAATCCAGGTTGTTGCATTTCAGTTGTCCATTGCCATCGGCGCCATGCGCTGCCGGTAAAACTGGCGCGGCCCAGGCCAGGGACGCCCAGCAAGGGCCGCCTCCGCGTGGGCGTCGTCCCCTGCGGGGAAGGCGCCGCAGGCGACTCAGGAGGGGGCTATTTCACCGCGCGGAAACCAATGTCGCGGCGGTACTGCGCGCCATCGAACTGGATGCCACGCGCCACGTCGTAGGCACGCTGCTGCGCCTGCTTGACGCTGTCGGCCAGCACCGTCACGCACAGCACCCGGCCACCGGTCACGCTGACCACGCCGTCTTTCAGCTGCGTGCCCGCATGGAACACCATGGCATCGTCGGCCTCGGCGGGCAGGCCGGTGATGGGGTCGCCCTTGCGAGGGTTCTCCGGGTAGCCGTGGGCTGCCATGACCACGCCCAGCGCGGTGCGGCGGTCCCATTGCAGCTCCATCTGGTCGAGCTTGCCATCGGCCGCGGCGGCCATCACATCGCTGAAATCGCTCTTGAGGCGCATCAGGATGGGCTGGGTCTCGGGATCGCCCATGCGGCAGTTGAATTCGAGCGTCTTGGGGTGGCCCTTGGCGTCGATCATCAGCCCGGCATACAGAAAACCGGTGTAGGGAATGCCGTCCTTTTCCATGCCCCGGATGGTGGGCAGGATGATCTCGCGCATGGCGCGGGCGTGCACGTCGGCCGTGACCACGGGCGCGGGCGAGTAAGCCCCCATGCCGCCGGTGTTGGGGCCTTCGTCGCCGTCTTTGAGGCGCTTGTGGTCCTGGCTGGTGGCCAGCGCCAGCACGTTCTTGCCATCGCACAGCACGATGAAACTGGCTTCTTCGCCTTCGAGGAATTCCTCGATCACCACGCGCGCGCCACCTTCGTTGTGCGTCACGCCGTATTTGTTGTCCACGAGCATGAAGTCCACGGCATCGTGGGCCTCCTGCAGCGTCATGGCCACGACCACGCCCTTGCCAGCGGCCAGGCCGTCGGCCTTGATGACGATGGGGGCACCCAGGCGGTCCACGAAGGCGTGGGCGGCGGCCGGGTCGGTGAAGGTGTCGTAGTCGGCCGTGGGAATGCCATGGCGGCGCATGAAGGCCTTGGAGAAGGCCTTGGAGCTTTCGAGCTGCGCAGCGGCCTTGGTGGGGCCGAAGATGCGCAGGCCGTTGGCACGGAACTCATCGACCACGCCGGCGGCCAGCGGCGCCTCGGGGCCTACCACCGTCAGCGCGATCTTCTCGGCCTGCGCCCACACGCGCAGCTCGCGCACGTCGGAGATGGCCACGTTGTCGAGCTTGGGGTTCAGCGCGGTGCCGCCGTTGCCGGGCGCCACATACACCTTGGTCACCTTGGGGGACTGGCTCAGTTTCCACGCCATCGCGTGTTCACGGCCGCCGCCACCAATCACAAGTACTTTCATAGGAGCCTTTGGTGAACCCGGCCCGCAGCACCGGGCTGCGTGGCGGGGTTCGGGGAAATATCAGTCGGAAAACAGGTCAGCGCAAGAAAAAATCGGCGATCCAGGGGCGCAGAGGTCAGAGCGCGGCGTTGTGGTAGACCTCTTGCGTATCGTCCAGGTCTTCCAGCACGTCCAGCAGCTTTTGCATCCTGGCGGCGTCGTCGCCGGTCAGTTCAATGGTGTTCTCGGGCCGCATGGTCACGCCCGCCACCTCGGCAGTGAGGCCCGCCGCCTCCAGCGCGTTCTTCACGGCCTCGAAGTCGGCCGGAGCGGTCAGCACCTCCACGGCGCCATCATCGTCGGTCACCACGTCTTCGGCGCCCGCCTCCAGCGCCACTTCCATCACCTTGTCCTCGCTGGTGCCAGGGGCAAAGATCAGCTGGCCGCAGTGCTTGAACTGGAACACCACCGAGCCTTCGGTCCCCATGTTGCCACCGTGTTTGCTGAACGCGTGTCGCACTTCGGCCACGGTGCGCACCCGGTTGTCGGTCATGGTGTCGATCATGATGGCCGCGCCGCCAATGCCATAGCCTTCGTAGCGGATTTCCTCGTAGGTCAGGCCTTCGGCGTTGCCCGTGGCCTTGTCGATGTTGTATTTGATGCGGTCGGCGGGCATGTTGGCCGCCTTGGCCTTGTCCACCGCCAGACGCAAGCGGGGGTTGGCAGACAGGTCGCCGCCGCCCGAGCGGGCAGCCACGGTGATTTCGCGAATGATGCGGGTCCAGATCTTGCCGCGTTTTTCATCCTGCCGCCCCTTGCGGTGCTGGATATTCGCCCATTTGCTGTGTCCTGCCACGAGAGATCCTTTTGTATTGATTTAATCTACTGAGCGCGATTTTACTTTTTGCCGAACCTGTACCCCCGAGGAAACCCCAAATGGCCGAACCCCTGCTGATTGCCAAGCACGACACCATCGAATGCCACCTGCTTCCAGGGCTGGCCAACCGCCACGGGCTCATCACCGGCGCCACCGGCACGGGCAAGACAGTGACCTTGCAGACCCTGGCCGAGAACTTCTCGCGCATCGGCGTGCCGGTGTTCATGGCCGATGTGAAGGGCGACCTCACGGGCGCCAGCCAGCCCGGCAAGATCGGCGACAAGCTGGCCGCCGTGCTCAAGGAGCGCGGCCTTCCCCTGCCCGCCCCCCTGGCCTGCCCCACCACGCTGTGGGACGTGTTCGGCGAACAGGGCCACCCGGTGCGCGCCACCGTGTCCGACATGGGCCCGCTGCTGCTGGGCCGCATGCTCAACCTCAATGAAACCCAGCTGGGCGTGCTCAACCTGGTGTTCAAGATCGCCGACGACAACGGCATGCTGCTGCTGGACCTCAAGGACCTGCGCGCCATGCTGCAGTACGTGGGCGACAACGCCAAGGAGTTCACCACCGAATATGGCAACGTGAGCGCCGCCAGCGTGGGCGCCATCCAGCGCGGGCTGCTGCAGATCGAGCAGCAGGGCGGCAGCGAGTTCTTCGGCGAGCCCATGCTCAATATCCAGGACTTCATGCAAACCGTCGATGGCCACGGTGTCGTCAATATCCTGGCGGCCGACAAGCTCATGAATTCGCCGCGGCTGTATGCCACCTTCCTCTTGTGGATGCTGTCGGAACTGTTCGAGCAACTGCCCGAGATCGGCGACCCCGAGCAGCCCAAGCTGGTGTTCTTCTTCGACGAGGCCCACCTCCTGTTCAACGAGGCGCCCAAGGTGCTCATCGAGCGCATCGAACTCGTGGTGCGCCTGGTGCGCTCCAAGGGCGTGGGCGTGTACTTCGTGACGCAAAACCCGCTGGACATCCCCGACAGCGTGCTCGCCCAGCTGGGCAACCGCGTGCAGCATGCGCTGCGCGCCTTCACGCCCCGCGACCAGAAGGCCGTGAAGGCCACGGCCACCACCATGCGGCAAAAGCCGGGCCTCGACATCGAGACCGCCATCACCGAACTGGCCGTGGGCGAGGCGCTGGTGAGCTTTCTCGATGCCAAGGGCCGCCCGAGCATCACCGAACGGGTGTTCGTGCTGCCGCCCGGCAGCCAGCTCGGTCCCATCACGCCGCAGCAGCGCCAGATGCTGGTGGCCAACTCGCTGGTCGCGGGCGTGTATGAAAAGGTGGTGGACCGCGAGTCGGCCTACGAAAAACTCAAGGGCCGCGCGGCCGAAGCCAGTGCCCAGGCGCCAGCCAATGGCAGCAAAGGCACGCCCGCCAACACGGAAGACAGCGGCGGCGGCCTGATGGGCGGGCTCAACGACGTGCTGTTTGGCACCACCGGCCCGCGCGGCGGCAAACGCGATGGCCTGGCCCAGACCATGGCCAAGTCGGCCGTGCGCACCATGGGCACCTCGCTGGGCAAGGAGATCCTGCGCGGAGTGCTGGGCAGCATCTTCGGCGGCAGCAAGCGCCGTTGACCACGGGCGGGGCGCAGATTCCCGCCCCTGCCCTGCGTCCCCGGCGCGGCACTGTCGCCGCGGCTGCAGCAGGGTGGTGATGGTGCGGCGGGCACACCAGCCGTGCCCCCTGGCGACACCACCCGAAGTGTCATCAATCGGTCACAAAACCGCCGTGAAATCGCCACACAACAACAAAAAAGGAGGGACGATGAAACGCATCGACAACATGCTGCTGTGGTGGGCAAGCAAGGTCGTGCCGCTGGCGATTGCCGTGTGGGTGGTTGCCATCGCCGGGCTCCTGGGCGGCGCCTGGCGCCTGCGCTGGCCCTGGCTCCTGTATTTCCTTGCCACGGTCATCATCACGGCCCTGGCGATCCAGTGGACCCGCGCGGTGCGCCAGCGCACCATCCGCGAAGCCCCCCTGCCCCGCTTTCTGCAGCGCAAGCTGCGCGAAACCTACCCCCACCTGAGCACGCGCGACTGCGAGCTGGTGGAGCGGGGCCTGCGCCAGTTCTTCATGGCCTGCCTGCGCGGCAACAAGCAGTTCGTGGCCATGCCCTCCAAGGCGGTCGACGTGCTGTGGCATGAGTTCATCCTGCACACCCAGGCCTACAAGCACTGGTGCCACCATGCGCTGGGCTTCTTCCTGCACCACACGCCCGCCGAGGCGCTGGGCGCGAAGGCCCGGCACAACGACGGCCTGCGCCGCTGCTGGTACTGGGTGTGCAAGGAGGAATCCATCGACCCCAAGGCCCCCAGCCGCCTGCCCCTGCTGTTCGCGCTGGATGCCAAGTTCGCCATCCCGGGCGGCTTTGCCTACGTGCCTGACTGCTCCGACATCGCCCGCAAGAGCGATGCGGGCGGCAGCGGCGGCGACAGCTACTGCGGCACCAGCTTCTCGGACGGCGGCTACAGCGGCAGCTCGGGCGACTTCGGCGGCGCCGACAGTTCGGATGGAGGCGGGAGCGACGGCGCAGGGGATGGCGGCGGCTGCGGCGGCGGGGGCGGCGATTGACGGGCCATGCCACGGCCGTCTGCCACCCTCGTGCAAATGCTCCTCATTTGATAGCTATTGGCGCTTGATAGATAAGGGCTTGAAGCCAGAATCATCCAAAGTCACCCAGGCGACGACACTGCCGGGGCCTGCGGGTCTACAGTGGCACCCCATGAACAAGACCCTCACCTGCTTCAGCCTCGGCATCTCCCAGCATGTCGCCCACCTGGTGATGAACCGGCCCGAGGCCATGAACACCATGCACCCCACCTTCTGGCGCGAGCTGGACGAGGTGCTGGCCCACCTGCAACAGGCGGGCGAGGCGCGTGCGCTGGTCATCAGCAGCACGGGCAAGCATTTCAGCGCGGGCATGGCGCTGGAGACCTTCGGCGGCGCCATCACCATGGACGACCAGAGCCCCGAAGGCCGCGCCGCCATCTTCGACCTGCTCACCGACATGCAGGCCACCTTCACCCGCATCGAGAACCTGCGCATTCCCGTGATCATGGCCATCCACGGCGGCTGCATCGGCGGCGCGGTGGACATGGTGACGGCGGCCTGCGTGCGCTACGCCACGGCGGATGCGTTCTTCTGCATCCAGGAAATCAACATCGGCATGGTGGCCGACGTGGGCACGCTGCAGCGCCTGCCCAAGCTCATCCCGCTGGGCGTGGTGAAAGAACTGGCCTACACCGGCCGCCGCCTGGGCGCCGCCAGGGCCCTGGGCCACGGGCTGGTCAACGAGGTGTTCGACACGCAGGAGGCCATGCTGGCCGCCGCCCTGCAATGCGCCCAGGAGATCGCCGCCAAGCCCCCCGTCGCCATCTGGGGCACCAAGCAGGCCGTGAACTACGCGCGCGACCACAGCGTGGAAGACAGCCTGCGCCAGATGGGCTGGCTGCAGGGCGCCATCTGGAGCAACCAGCACGTGCGCGAGTCGGTCACGGCCATGAAGCAAAAGCGCGCGGGCGACTTCCCGGCCCTGGCGCCGCTGGTACGGTTCAGCGAACTGGGCTGAGAGCGCCGCGCCGCGAGACCGGCGCGAAAAGTCAAAATTGATAGCTGCCCGCGCTGACAGGACAACCGGCAGAGGCCTTTTCGGCGCGCGGCGATCGCGTCTGGGGCTATCATGTGGCGAACACGGGCAACCCCTTGCCCGCCCCTGCCCCGAGGACGCCGCCATGACATTGCCCAGTCTGACCCCGCCCACCTACGACGACGTGGCCGCCGCCGCGCACCGGCTCAAGGGCATCGCGCACCGCACGCCGGTGCTGCGCTCCACCACCGCCGACGAAATGCTGGGCGCCCAGCTCTTCTTCAAATGCGAGAACCTGCAGCGCACGGGCGCGTTCAAGTTCCGCGGCGCCTTCAACACGCTCGCCCAGTTCACCGACGAGCAGCGCGAACGCGGCGTGCTGGCTTTCTCGGCCGGCAACCATGCGCAGGCGATCGCGCTGTCGGCCCGCCTGCTGGACATGCCCGTCGCCATCGTCATGCCCGAAGACGCGCCCGCCTCCAAGATGGCGGCCACGCGCGCCTATGGAGCCCAGGTCGTCACCTACGACCGCTACACCGAGGACCGCGAGGCCATCAGCCGCCGCCTGGCGCTGGAGCGAGGCATGACGCTGGTGCCTCCGTTCGACCATCCCCACGTCATCGCGGGCCAGGGCACCGCGGCGCTGGAGCTTTTTGAAGAAGTGCCCGACCTCGACTACCTGTTCGTGTGCGTGGGCGGCGGGGGCCTGCTGGCAGGCAGCCTGCTGGCCGCGAGCGCCCTGGCACCGCGCTGCCGCGTGATCGGCGTGGAGCCCGAAAACGGCAACGACGGCCAGCAGTCGCTGCGGGCGGGGCAGATCGTGCGCATCCCGACGCCGCACACCATCGCCGATGGCGCGCAGACCCAGGCGCTGGGCGAGCTCACCTTTCCCATCATCCGCGAGCGGGTGGAAGACATCCTGAGCGTGAGCGACGCCCAGCTCATGCAGTCCCTGCGCTTCTTCGCGGAGCGCATGAAGATCGTGGTGGAGCCCACGGGCGCCCTTGCCTATGCGGGCGCACACGCGTTCTCGGGTGTCGATGACGGCGGCAAGCTGCTGCAGGGCGAACGGGTGGGCGTCATCATCAGCGGCGGCAATGTGGACCTGGCGCGCTATGCGCGGTTCCTGTCGGATTAGACTCACCCATGCGCCGCGCCGCCGCCGCCAGCCCCAGAGGGCGACGCCAGCGGCCCGCCACGGCCGGCCGCACGGCAGCCCGCAACCCTGACAGTGCCTGCCGCCAGCGCCTCTGTCAGGTAAAAATGCGGGCGCGCCTCTTTCCATCCCCCAAAACACAGGCCCAGCCATGAGCAACGTCACCGTCATCAACCACCCCCTCGTCCAGCACAAGCTCACGCTGATGCGCAAGAAGGACGCCAGCACCAACAGCTTTCGCCGCCTGCTGGGCGAGCTCAGCACGCTCATGGCGTACGAAGTCACGCGCGACATGCCCCTGCAGGACGTGCAGATCGAAACCCCGCTGGAGACCATGACCGGCCAGGTGATCGACGGCAAGAAGCTGGTACTGGTCTCCATCCTGCGCGCGGGCAACGGCTTCCTCGACGGCATGCTCAACGTGGTGCCCGGCGCCCGCGTGGGCCACATCGGGCTGTACCGCGACCCGGCCACGCTGCAGCCGGTGGAGTACTACTTCAAGATGCCGTCCGAAATGGACGAGCGCGACATCATCGTGGTGGACCCCATGCTGGCCACCGGCAACTCGGCCGCCGCCTGCGTGGACCGCCTGAAAAAACTCAATCCCCGCTCCATCAAGTTCGTGTGCCTGCTGGCCGCCCCCGAAGGCGTGGCCACGCTGCAAAAGGCCCACCCCGACGTGCCGATCTTCACCGCCGCCATCGACCGCGAACTGAACGACCACGGCTACATCCTGCCGGGGCTGGGGGATGCGGGGGACCGGATCTTCGGCACCAAGTAGGGCTGCATTGCCAGCCAGATCGGCTGGCTGGCACTCAACCAAGCGAGAGAAAGACGCGCTCCATGGAACAGCCACACCACGGAGCTCTAACTCATTGCCAATTCACCGCCGGTGTGCCTAGTGCTGCCTGCTGATAAGCACTGGCGATAGCGCCATTTTTCTCCATTCCAGCAGGGGGAGCAAATGAAGCCATGGCGCTCAGAAGCTGATTGACCTGGCTGTCCAGCAAGCCATCCTGCGGTGCGAGGGGCATCATTTGGGCATCCACGGCAAAGGGCTTCATTTCTGCGGCCCAGGTTTCGCCAAGCAATGCATAGGGTTGGGTGCCGCCAAGGAAAATCACCTCAGCGCTATCAGTCCACGCGGCTGCGGGTGTGTATCCGGGGTGCGTGTCGCCAACAGATACTTGCTTAGGCGGGGCACTCAACTGCGCCTGTATCGCTGCCAGGTCCCACACGGTGCCGTCTTCAAACCGCACCTCCTGCACCGGGTTGTAGCTGTTGGTGGGCGTGTTCTGGCTAAAGAAGTACTCCAGCCTCACCACGTCCGTCGTGCCCGCAATGCCCAGCACCAGCGCATCCACCGAACGGGTCACCCGCACTTCGCTGGCAGCAACCCCGGCCTTTAAGCGCAGCACGTTGAGCTTGCCTGCCGTGGCATCGTTCATTCCATAGATCGTGTCGCTGCCATCGCCCTTGCCAAACAGGTACGTGTTGTTGCCCAGGCCACCGTTCATCGTGTCGTTGCCCGCGCCACCATCGAGCGTGTCGTTGCCCGCCTCACCCGACAGGCTGTCGGCGCCAATACCGCCGGTAAGCGTATCCGCCCCATCCCCCCCGCTCAGGGTGTCTTTGCCATCATCGCCCAGCAGCACATCGTTGCCGGCTTCCCCATGGAGGGTGTCATCCCCCAGGCCGCCACTGATGCTGTCATCGCCAC
>NZ_JBWKMU010000003.1:175171-491388 GCF_059415205.1 Acidovorax sp. GW821-FHT10E03
ACCGTGGGGTCCACCGAGCTCTGCGAGTAAGCGAAGTTGGTGATTGAGTCCTGACCATCACCCCGCCCGAACAGATAGGTCTGGCTCCCATAGCCACCACAAAGCAGGTCATTGCCCACTCCGCCATCCAGGGTGTCTGCATCTCCTGCAATACCGCCGCCAAAGCCACCCATCGCATACAGGATGTCGTTGCCCTCCCCACCAATCAATGTGTCCGAACCAAAGTCGCCTTGGAGCGTGTCGTTGCCCGCTCCACCCTCCAGCGTATCCGCCCCATCCCCCCCGCTCAGGGTGTCTTTGCCATCACCGCCCAGCAGCACATCGTTGCCCATCGCCCCAGAGAGAATGTCATCCCCCGTCAAACCATCCAGGAAGTCATTACCTGCATCCCCATTGAAGGTATTGGCATTGGCGTCCCCCGCATAGCTGTCGTCATTGACGGTGCCTTTCACCGCCGACGCTCCCACAAGGTTCAAACCCACCGCTTTGAATGCATCATGGATCGCCGTGTTTCCTGCCACCCCTGTTTGCATCAGCGTGCGCAGCTTCTCTGCCCCGTTCCAGCCCGCCGCCGTGAAGGTTTCTCCATAGGCCCGGTACAGGTCCAGGAACATCGCAGCCCCTTCCTGTGCATCGGCCGTGCTGGCCACCTCCAGCGCCGCGTCCATCTGCGAGAAGTCCAGCTCCACCCCTGCTTCCGACACGTTCAGCTGCACCATGTCCGCATACTGCGACAGCCGCACGGAGGGCATCATGTTCTTGCTCGCATCCTCCACCAGCCGGTCCCACAGCATTTCAATGTGCGGCTTGCCTACCAGGGGGGGCGGGATCACCACGATCCTGTAGCCCGGCACGCTGGCCGGCAGGCCGTGGGCCTTCTCCTGGATCACCTGCGACAGTGGCGTATCGACGGTGACAGGCCGCCCCGTGCCCGCCCCGTTGCTGGGGGGAGCGTAACGCGGTTCGATGTCGGACCATCTCAGGAAGGTGTAGCCCGTAAATGCTTCGTAGGTGTAGAGCTTTTCCAACTGCCCCACCATGCCCGAGCGCATGGCGTCGAATTTGGCTCTGTCTTCGGTCGACAGGCCGCTGCGGAATGTCTCGCGCGTCAGCCGGTCGGCCTTGACGGCCACGTACATCCAGGCCGCCTCCTGCTCGTCCGCCGGGTTGCGCAGGATCAGGCCCACGCCGTCTTCCTCCATCGCCACCTTGCTTGCTGTCATGTAGTCCGAGCGGCCGCCCCACTCCAGCAGCATTTCGCTGACGCTGCCCACGTAGCCCGCACGGTTGCCCGCGCCCTGGGCCTGGGTGTACCGGGCGATCAAGCCCGGGTCCAGCGTGGCCGCCTCTTGCAGCCCGCGCACCCAGCCGCTGCCCTGCAGGCCGGGCAGTGCCGCCGCCTCTGCGCTGATGGCGATTGGCGGGTGGGTGGTCACCGCGTTGTTCTGCGCCAGGATGAAGCTGCCCGCCTGGCCTTCGCTGCCGTCG
This sequence comes from Acidovorax sp. GW821-FHT10E03, assembly GCF_059415205.1. NCBI lineage: Bacteria > Pseudomonadati > Pseudomonadota > Betaproteobacteria > Burkholderiales > Comamonadaceae > Acidovorax > Acidovorax sp. GW821-FHT10E03. The sequence goes on from NZ_JBWKMU010000003.1 coordinate 176,660, forward strand.
GTGCGGGTAAAGCTGCCGGACTGCACCAGTTGCGCATCGCCATAGCTGGTGGCTGTTTTGGTGCTGCTCAGCTTGACGCTGGCAATGCCCGCCTCGGCCAGGGTCTGCATCTCGCCCGCCTGGCTGATGCCGTCCTGGTTCAGGTCGCGCCAGATGCGCACGTTGGTGTATTGGGCGTCCTTGGCGTCGAACAGACCATCGCCTGCGCCACCAGTGGCGTTTGCAGCACCACCCACATCCAGTTCGGCCAGGGCGGCAAAACCGTGGGCAGCCTTTTTGCCATCGGCCAGCAGGGTTTCGTCGCCAAAGAGTTCCCGGCCAGAGTCGATGACGCCGTTGCCGTTGCGGTCCAGCACCAGCAGGCCGTCGTCGGCTTGCACCCAGGAGGTCGCAGTGCGGATGGTGTCACCGTTGCCGTCGAACTGAACGCCTCGGGACAGGGGGGTGATTTCTAGGCCGTCGCCGTCCAGGTCCAGGACCAGGGGGTCGACCATGACGTATTTGATGTCTTTGACGAGGGGGTCGGGGTTACTGAGGACTACGTTTGATATGCAGCCATTTTTCGAAAGCTGGCTTCCAGGGATTCGCCAGAAATCGAATTCATATTCACCGTTTGGTATATACGCACCTGGCGGCGCATCAATGGGATTATCCCCATTGGGACGATAGCCAGAATCCCAAGCATCCTTAGCAAAGGTAGCCATCAGCTTTAAGGCAATGCCAAGCCCTTTGGTTTGAGGCGTGGGAATCGTTGCAAGCAAGTCGCCAAGCGCTGCAGCAAATCCGAGATATGAACTAATTATCGCATCAGATTGCCCCGAATTTACCGCACTCCTATAATCATCTAGCGCTGATGCAACGTTTACCACAGCCAATATTGGAGATGTCGCTGCTGCTGCCGAATTAAATGGCGACCCCGGTTTGGTCAGCTCCTGAACAATTCCAAGAGCCCCGGAAAAAACACCGTAAGCATTCCCTCCGATAGAATTGTTATCCCGAACAATTGATTGTCCATTAACAATATTTGACACACCATCATAGACATCTCTTCCGCCACCAAATATTGCTCCAACGTTAATCACGCTACTCATACACCATGCTCCTCATAATGCTTCAGTTCAACAACAAGATCCTCTACCTCCACTGGAATACTCTCACTAGAAAAAGAGAAAAATCCCAGCCTTTTTACACTCGGTCTAAAATAAATCTCCTCCACTCGACCGTCATAAAATTTTAGGCAAACACGAACCATGGGGAATCTTCCAACGGTTATTGATCGATCAACACACAGCAAGCCACACAACGATAGGTCAATCGTTCTCTGCCAACGTCTTCTGGGCATTATTCTTATCATCCTACTAAATGCGAATATAGAAATTTCTTTTGGCGAAGTAACGACCAAAAATAGTCTCAACAACAATACACCACCCCAAATCGCGAAGGCGACCCATGCCATCCGGACTTCGCCCTTTGCAATCTCTGCAAGCACGTGCACCACGAGTACAAAAGCAATAATAAAACTCGTCCATGCAAGATAGAAATCCTTGAATTTAAAAGTTATGTCATTCGTTTTCATTGATATTTTCGCATTGACCACATCATTAACAATAATATTCACCGCTCCCTCAAACTCTCACTGCCCGCCCGCTGAATCGGACTGAGCAGGTATTCGACAACTCTCCGTTGCCCGGTCTTTATCTCCGCTGTGATATTCATCCCCGGCGCCAGCTTGATTTGTTTACCGTCCACATCAATGCTGGTCTGGTTGAGCTTCAGGGTCGCCGGGAAGATCGCGCCCCGTTTCTCATCATTCACCGCGTCCCGCGTGACCTTGTCCACGCTGGCCTTGACAGTGCCGTACCGGGTGAACGGAAACGTCTCCAGCTTGATGGCCACGTCCTGCCCCGGTGCCACAAAACCGATGTCCTTGTTCTCCAGCGTCACCTCGGCGCTCATACTGGCCGCATCGGGCACGATGACCATCAACGCCTGGGCTTCGGTAACCACGCCGCCTTCGGTGTGCAGGGCCAGTTGCTGCACGGTGCCGGCCACGGGGGCTGTGAGGGTGGCGAGTTGCTCGCGCTGGGTGGCCTTGGTGAGTTCTTGGCCGGTTTGGTGGCGCTTGAGGTCAGCCTGGGCCTGGCGTTCGCTCAGGGCTCTGCGGCTTTCTGCCAGGTAGGCGCTGCGGGTGTGCTCGGCTTCGCGCAGGGCGGCCTGGGCTTCCTGCAGCCGGGCCTGCTGGGTGGCCAGGTCGCGTTCGAGCTCGATGCGTTCGCGGGTGCGGTCCTGGTTGGCGTGGCCAGACATGAAGCCTTGGGCGGTGAGGGCCTGGAAGTCTTGCTCGCGCTGGCGGGCGATGGGCACGGTGGCTTCGAGCTTGCCGATCATGGCGCGCACGGTGGCCATCTCGGCCTGGCGGCGCTGATGTTCGGCAGACAGCTTGGCCAGGCGGGCGGTGATGTCGCTCCACTCGGCGGCCAGTTGGGCCTGGGTGTCGGCTTTGTCGGCGGCTGTCCAGTCTGCCGGGGTGTCTTGGTTTAGAGCTTTTTTGGCATCTAGCGCTTGATGGGTGTGCGCTACCAGCTCTTGTTTTAATAGCACCTGCTGCAAAGCCCGGGCGCGCAGCCAGTCGGACTGGGCGGCCTTGCGGGTCTCGTGCAGGCTGGCTTTGTCGGCCTGGGCGGTGGTGGGATCCAGCTCCACCAGGGGCTGGCCTGCTTCTACGTGGTCGCCGTCTTTGACCAGGATGCGCTGCACCACGCTGCGCTCCAGCGGCTGGATGACCTTGGTGCGGTCGCTCACGATGATGCGGCCAGGGGCCACGGCCACGATGTCGATCTTGCCGAAGATGGCCCAGGCCAGGGCGATGAGGAACAGCGCCATGAGCACAAAGGCAATGCGCCGGGGTGCGGGGTGGACGGGAGTTTCTTGCAGGCTCAGGGCGGCGGGCAGGAAGGCCTGCTCGTCGGCCAGCCGGGCGGGGCCAGCCAGCTCATGGCGATGCTGCCAGGCGGCTTTGAAGATGGCGCGGTAGCGGGACAGCAGTTCGGTGGCGGGGTGGCGCGGGGCTGCCGGTGCGGCCAGGTTTGCCGCCGTGTGCACGGTTGTTGTGGTGCTGTTCATGCCGCCACCTCTTGCTGGGCAGGGTTGCTGCCGCCACTGGGGGCTGGTGGTGGCTCCGCCCGGCTGCCGTGTTGCATGCGCCACAGGTGGGCATACAAACCTTGCTGCTTTTGGATCAGGGCGTCGTGCGGGCCGGCTTCGACGATGCGGCCCTTGTCCATGACGATGATGCGGTGGGCGTGTCTGACCGCGCTCAGGCGGTGGGCAATGATGAGCACGGTGCGGCCCTGGCAGATGTGCTGCATGTTGCGCTGGATGATGGCTTCGGACTCGTAGTCGAGGGCGCTGGTGGCTTCGTCCAGGATGAGGATGCGGGGGTTGGTGAACAGGGCGCGGGCAATGGCAACGCGCTGACGCTGCCCGCCAGAGAGGCTGCCGCCCTGCTCGCCCACCAGGGTGTCGTAGCCTTCGGGCAGTTCGCTGATGAAGTCGTGGGCGCCGGCCAGTTGGGCGGCGTGCACCACGGCTTCGATGGGGGCGGCGGGGTCGGCAATGGCGATGTTCTCGCGCACGCTGCGGTTAAAGAGCAGGTTCTCCTGCAACACCACGCCCACCTGGCGGCGCAGCTGGGCAGCGTCGATGAGGCTGATGTCGATGCCGTCGACCAGGATGCGGCCTTGCTCGGGGGTGTACAGGCGTTGCACCAGTTTTGTGAGGGTGCTTTTGCCGGAGCCGGAGCGGCCCACGATGCCGATGACTTCGCCGGCGCGCACGTCCAGGCTGACGCCGCCGAGCACCGGGGCGGCTTCGGGGCGGTATCTGAAGTGGATGCCGTCCAGAGTGATGCGGCCTTTGATGGGCGGCAACTGGGCGGCACTGCTGGGGGGCACCTCGGTGCGGGTGTTCAGGATGTCGCCCAGGCGGGCCATGGAGATGCCGGTCTGCTGGAAGTCGGTCCACAGCTGGGCCATGCGCATGATGGGCTGGGCCACGCGCTGGGCAAACATGTTGAAGGCCACGAACTGGCCCACGGTGAGTTCGTTGCCCATGACCAGGTGGGCGCCGTACCAGAGGGTGGCGGCGTTCACCAGCTTGCCAATGAGGTTGACACCTTCGTGGGCCCAGCTGGCGAGGTTCTGCGTTCTGAAGCTGGCGCTGACGTAGGCGGCCAGCTGGTTGTCCCAGCGGCGGGCGAAGCTGGGTTCCAGCGCGCTGGCTTTCACGGTCTGGATGCCGGTGACGGTCTCCACCAGCATGGACTGGTTCTCTGCACCACGGGCAAATTTGACATCGAGCCGCCTTCGCAGGATGGGCACTACCGCGAGGCTCAGGCCAAAGTACAGCGGCAGGCTCACCAGCACGATAAGGGTCAGCGGCACGCTGTAGAACAGCATCACGCCGATGAAGATTACCGAGAACAACACGTCCAGCACCACGGTGAGGGCGTTGCCGGTAAGAAAGCTGCGAATGTTCTCCAGCTCGCGCACGCGGGCGACCGAGTCGCCCACACGCCGCGCCTGGAAGTACGCCAGGGGCAACTGCACCAGGTGCCGGAACAGCCGGGCGCCCAGTTCCACGTCGATGCGGCTGGTGGTGTGGCTGAAGACGTAGGTGCGCAGGGCATTGAGCAGGCTCTCGAACACCACGACCACCACCAGGCCGATGACGAGCACATCCAGCGTGGTGACGCCCCGGTGTACGAGCACCTTGTCCATCACCACCTGGAAAAACAAAGGGCTGACCAGGGCGAACAGCTGCAGCATGAAGGAGATGAGCAGCACCTCGCCCAGCAGCTTGCGGTGTTTGATGAGGCTGGGGATGAACCAGGAGAAGTCGAACTTGGCGAGTTCGCCCGCCAGGCTGGCGCGGCTGGTCACCAAAACAAGTTCGCCGCTCCATTGGGCGGCGAATGTGTTCAGGGATTCGATGACCGGGCGGGAGCCGCCACCAGAAGCGGCCGGGTCTTGAATCAGCACGCGCTGGCCATCGCATTGGGCCAGGACCACTGTGCGGACAGCACCATCATCCGAACGCATCAGCGCCAGGGCGGGCAAGGGCGACAACTGCAGCCGCTCGATTGTCGTGCGCGAGAGTTTGGCCTTGAGGCCCAGATGCTTGGCGGCGCGCAGCAGGTCTTCGGTGCTGGTAGTCTGGCTGGGCTGCAGGCCCAGTTGGTGGGCCAGCGTGGCCGGGTCTGCGGGGATCTGGTGGAAGCGGGCCAGGACGCACAGACATGCAAGGGAATCGGCCGGGTTTGCCTCCTGTTTACCCCTGCCATCCCGTGCTGCCGATTCACCAACAACCCCACACGGCGCGGCCGCGCCACTCCCCTGCTGCTCGATCATTGCATCCCCTCTTTTCTTATGTGACCGGGATGCTAGGCGTAAGAGGCGTAACTTGCCGCGACTCTATATGCAACGGTTGCCCATTTTTTGAAACGGGATGTCAACCCACACCGACAACACAGACAGCGCCTATCATGAGCGTGCATATTTTTTGCTTACAAGCACTCGGACTGCCAAACAGCCATTTTCCCGCCCACTCACCGACGCAAAGGACTCCACCATGACCACTCGCCGCATCTTCACCGGACGCCTGCTCTGCACTTCCATGGCCCTTTCGGCCGCCATGGGCCTGGCACCCTCGCTGGCCCACGCGCAGTCCAAGCTCAAGGTCGCGGCGATCTACACGGTGCCCTACGAGCAGCAGTGGGTGAGCCGCATCCACAAGGCCCTGAAGGCCGCCGAAGCGCGCGGCGAGATCGAATACAAGGCCAGCGAGAACGTCTCCAACGCCGACTACGAGCGCGTGATGCGCGAGTACGCCACCGGCGGCAACCAGCTCATCGTGGGCGAGGCCTTCGCGGTGGAGACCGCCGCCCGCAAGGTGGCCAAGGACTTCCCCAAGACCTCGTTCCTGCTGGGCTCCTCGGGCAAGCCGCAGGCGCCCAATTTCAGCGTGTTCGACAACTACATCCAGGAGCCCGCCTACCTGTCCGGCATGGTCGCGGGCGGCATGACCAAGACGAACAAGATCGGCATGGTCGGCGGCTTCCCCATTCCCGAGGTCAACCGCCTGATGCACGCCTTCATGGCCGGCGCGAAGGAGACCAACCCCAAGGTCGAGTTCACCATCACCTTCATCAACAGCTGGTTCGACCCGCCCAAGGCCAAGGAAGCCACCTTCGCCATGATCGACAAGGGCGCCGACGTGCTCTATGCCGAGCGCTTTGGCGTGTCCGACGCGGCCAAGGAAAAGGGCAAGCTGGCCATCGGCAACGTGATCAACACCCAGGACAAGTACCCCGACACCGTGGTCGCCTCCGCGCTGTGGCACATGGAGCCCAGCATCGAACGCGCCCTCAAGCTGGTCAAGGACGGCAAGTTCACGGCCGAGGACTACGGCCCCTACTCGATGATGAAGCACAAGGGCTCTGAATTGGCGCCGCTGGGCACGTTCGAGAAGAAGGTGCCCGCCGACATCGTGGCCAAGGTCAAGGCCAAGGAGGCCGACATCCTGGCCGGCAAGTTCAGCGTGAAGGTGGACGACAGCCAGCCCAAGTCCACGGCCAGGTAGGCACCCCGGCGCGCGGGCACCGGCTGCGCTGTGGCCTGCGCCGCCGTGCGCTGCGCTGCGCTGTACGATTTTTCCTTTTCTTCTTTTTCCCGACAAGGAGCGCCATGCCCGCACCGCTTTCCCACCGCCCCGAGACAACCGCCCTGGCCGCGCGGTGCATGCGCCTGCTGGGCGCCCTGGCCCTGGCCACGCTGGTGGCGGGTTGCGCCGCGGTCGCGCCGGGCCAGGCGGCACGGCTGGACAGCACGCCGCGCATCGCCGTCATCTCGGCCTTTGCACCCGAGCTGACGGTGCTGCTGCCCCAGGTGCAGCAGCCGGCCAGGCACAGCGTCAACGGCGTGGAATTCACCACCGGCACGCTCTCGGGCAAGCCCGTGGTGGTGTTCCTGTCGGGCATCAGCATGACCAACGCGGCCATGAACACGCAATTGGTGCTGGACCGCTTCAACGTGAGCCACATCGTCTTTTCCGGCATTGCCGGCGGCGTGAACCCCGGCCTGCACATTGGCGACGTGACCGTGCCCGCGCAGTGGGGCCAGTACATGGAATGGCTGATGGCGCGTGAAGACCAGCCCGGCCAGTACAGCGCCCCCGCGTGGATGAAAAGCGAACTGACGATGCCCGCCTTCGGCATGATGCACCCGCGCCCGGTCGAGGTGAGGTCGGCGGCCAAGCCCGGCATCACCAGACAGTTCTGGTTTGAGGCGGACCCCCAAATGCTGGCCACCGCGCGCGGCCTGCAGGACGTGGGCCTGGCGCATTGCCTGGCCAGCACCTGCCTGAAACAGCGTCCGCAGCTCGTGGTGGGCGGCAACGGCGTGTCGGGCCAGGCCTTCGTGGACAACAAGGCTTTCCGCGAATACGCGTTCAAGACCTTCGAGGCCAATGTGCTCGACATGGAGACCGCCGCCACCGCCATGGTGGCCCACAGCAACGGCGTGCCCTACATCGCCTTTCGCTCGCTGAGCGATCTGGCCGGTGGTGGCGAAGGCGAGAATGAAATGGGCACCTTCATGGGCCTGGCGGCGGCCAATTCCGCCAAGGTGCTGCTGGCCTTTCTCTCAAACTGGAAATGACGGACCCCTCCGGCCCCGTCCTGCGGCTGCAGGGCATCACCAAACGCTTCGGCAAGCTGGTAGCCAACGACGGCATCAGCCTTGCGCTGCAGCGCGGCGAGGTGCTGGCACTGCTGGGGGAGAACGGGGCGGGCAAGTCCACGCTGATGTCCATCCTGTTCGGCCACTACGTGGCCGACGCGGGCCACATCGAGGTCTTCGGCCAGCCGCTGCCGCCCGGCCAGCCACGCGCGGCGCTGGCGGCGGGCATCGGCATGGTGCACCAGCATTTCACCCTGGCCGACAACCTCACGGTGCTGGACAACGTGCTGCTGGGCACCGAACCCTTGTGGCAGCCCTTCTCACGGCGCGCGGGTGCGCGCGAGCGCCTGCTGGCGGTGTCCCGCCAGTTCGGCCTGCCCGTGCGGCCCGAGGCGCTGGTGGGCGGCCTCTCGGTCGGCGAGCGCCAGCGCGTCGAGATCCTCAAGGCGCTGTACCGGGGCGCGCGCATCCTCATCCTGGACGAACCCACCGCCGTGCTCACGCCGCAGGAAAGCGAAGCGCTGTTCGACACGCTCGCGCAGATGGTGGCGCAGGGCCTGTCCATCATCTTCATCAGCCACAAGCTGGCCGAGGTGCTGCGCGTCTCGCACCGCGTGGCCGTGCTGCGCCAGGGCAAGCTCGTGGCCGAGGCCCCCGCGCAGGGCACCACGCAAGGCCAGCTCGCGCAGTGGATGGTGGGCCATACCATCGAGGCCAGCGAACGCCGCCCCGCCCGGAGCGTGGGTGCGCCGGTGTGCACGCTGGCCGATGTGTCCACCGCCCCCACCGGGCGCGACCGGCTGCAGGGGGTGTCGCTCACCCTGAACGCCGGCGAGATCGTCGCCATCGCCGGTGTCTCGGGCAATGGCCAGGTGGCGCTGGCCGATGTGCTGTGCGGCGTGCGCGCCGCCACCGCCGGCCAGATCACGCTGCTGGGCACGCCGCTGCAGGCCCGCCCGGCTTGGGTGGTGGACCAGGGCGTGGCCCGCATCCCCGAGGACCGCCATGCCGTGGGCGTGGTGGGCGACCTGCCGGTGTGGGAGAACGCCGTGTCCGAACGCCTGCGCAGCCACTGGTTCGCCCACCCCTGGTTCCGGGCCTTCTGGGTCAAGCGCGGCGCCGCGCGCCAGCATGCCCAGCGCGTGGCCGAGACCTTCGACGTGCGCGGCGGCGGGCCCGACACCCCTGCCCGCGCGCTCTCGGGCGGCAACATGCAAAAGCTCATCCTGGGCCGCGCCCTGCTGCCGCCCTACGACGCCAGCCAGAGCGCCCCTGCGCCGCGCCTCATCGTGGCCCACCAGCCCACCTGGGGGCTCGATATCGGCGCCGTCACCTTCGTGCAGCAGCAGCTCATCAACGCGCGCGACGGCGGTGCCGCCGTGCTGCTGATCTCGGACGATCTCGACGAGGTGCTGGCCCTGGGCGACCGCGTGGCGGTGATGCACGAGGGGCACCTGAGCGCAGCGCGGCCCGCAGAGGGCTGGACGCGCGAGGCCATCGGGCTGGCGATGGCGGGCGCGGCCAGCAGCGCGGAGGAAACCCCGTGACTGCGCAGGCGCCGATTCAGCGCCCGGGCCCTTACCCGCCGCCCATGCCAGCCAGTGTCCTGAAGACAAGCCAGGTGAACACCAGGGCCGGCAGGTACAGCGCGGAGGCGATGGACAGCTCCCACCACGACAGGGCGCGCCGCCACCACACGCCGAGCATCACGGGCGCACACCCCATCACCATCAGGATGATGGATGGAAAGAACAACACCCCCGCCAACAGGAACAGGGGCGCCCACAGCAGCACGCGGCTGATCTTGAAGGCCATGGGCCGGCCGCTGCGCCAGGTATGCAGCAGCAGGCCGAGAAAGCCTGCCACCAGGGCCGACACCACGCCGATGGTGATGCGCCTGTGCCGCACCCGACCTTCTTCCTGCAGCCTGCGTGTGTGGTCCAGCCATTCGTTGATGTCGGCGGTGTATTCCGCTTCGTTCTTCAGCGGCAGGTCCGGCGGGGCGACCGGCGCAGCCGTTGCCGGGCCCTCGCCGGTCAATGCCTGTGCCATGGCACCTGCGCAGCCCAGCGCCAGCGCGCCGCACAGCAACATGCGCCCAAGCCATCCCCACACCAGGTTTTGCATGATCTCTCTCTCCCGTTATTGGCGGCCTGCGTGGAGCAAGCCGAACCTCTCCGCCGCGGATGGTAATCCGATGCCCTCCATTCCCCACGAAGCGCCGACCCATGCGGCTTGAAAAACGCAACCACATCTCCCCCGCCGCCTACGTGGCGGCGCCGGTGGGCGCCGTGGTGTTCACCCTCGTCATCAGCGGCCTGCTGGTGCTGTGGGCCGGCGCGCCCGTGGGCCAGACCTATGCACTGCTCGTCAAGGGCGCCTTCGGCTCGGTCTTCGCGCTGACCGAAACCCTCACGCGCGCCACGCCGCTGATCCTGACCGGGCTGGCCGCGGCCGTGGCCTTTCGCGCCCGGCTGTTCAACATCGGTGCCGAGGGGCAGCTGTATGCCGGTGCGCTGGCCGCCGTGGCCGTGGGCGGCCTGCATGGCGGCACGGGGCTGGAATGGTCGCCCTGGCTGCTGTTCCCGGCGATGATGCTGGCGGCGGCCCTGGCCGGCGCCCTGCTGCTGCTGGGCCCGGCGCTCATGAAGTCGCGCCTGGGGGTGGACGAGGTGGTGACCACGCTGCTGCTCAACTTCATCACCCTGCTGCTGGTCTCGGCCCTGCTCGACGGTCCCATGAAAGACCCGCTGTCCATGGGCTGGCCGCAGAGCGTGGCGCTGCAGGGAGACCTGGAGCTGTCCAGGCTGGTGCCGCAGACGCGCCTGCACACGGGACTGCTGTGGGCCATCGGCCTGGCACTGATCCTCTGGGCCATCCTGCGGCGCACGGTGCCGGGCTTCGACATCCGCGCGGCCGGTGCCAATGCGCGGGCCGCCGCGTTTGCCGGCGTGCCCATCACCCGCACCGTGGTGCTGGTGGCCCTGCTCTCGGGCGGGCTGGCGGGGCTGGCCGGTGCCATCGAGGTGGCGGGCCGCACCGGCTACGTCACGCTCGACATGTCGCCGGGCTATGGCTACAGCGGCATCGTGATCGCCATGCTGGCCGGGCTGCACCCGCTGGGCGTGATCGCGGCGGGCACCTTCGTGGCCGGCGTGCTGGTGGGTGCCGACAGCATGAGCCGCGCGGTGGGCGTGCCCACCTACATCGCCGACGTGATCGTGGCCACCTCGCTCATCGCGGTGCTCGTCGCCACCCTGCTCACGCAGTACCGGGTGAGGTGGAAATGACCGAACTCCTCGACATCCTGGCCAATCCGGCCTTCTGGATCGCCACGCTGCGCGTGGCCACGCCGCTCATCCTGGGCACGCTCGGGGTGCTGCTGTGCGAGCGCGCCGGCGTGCTCCACCTGGGCATCGAGGGCATCATGGTGGCGGGCGCCTTCACGGGCTGGCTCACGGTGTACGCCGGGCACGGCCTGTCGACCGGGGTGCTGGTGGCGGCGCTCACGGGGGGCGTGTTCGGGCTGCTGCATGCCTGGCTCACGGTGGGGCTGGCGCTGTCGCAGCATGTCTCGGGCCTGGGCATCACGCTGCTGGCCACGGCGCTCAGCTACTACGGCTACCGCGTGAGCTTTCCGAAGGTGAACACGCCGCCCACCATCGAGCCTTTCGCCGCCATGGATTGGCTGGGCGTGCCCATTCTCTCAGCGCAGACGCCACTCACGCTGCTGGCGCTGGCCCTGGTGCCGATACTGGCCTGGGTGCTCATGCGCACGCCGCTGGGCCTGGCCGTGCGCATGGTGGGCGAGAACCCGCAGGCCGCCGAGGGCCAGGGCATCCCGGTGGCGGCCACGCGCACGGGGGCCATCGTGGCGGGCTCGGCGTTGATGGGTGTGGCGGGGGCCTTCCTCACGCTGTCGGCGTTCAACGCTTTCTTCTTCAACATGGTGAACGGGCGCGGCTGGATCTGCGTCGCGCTGGTGGTGTTCGCCTCGTGGCGCCCCGGCAAGGCACTGCTGGGCGCGCTGCTGTTCGCTTTTTTCGATGCGCTGCAGCTTCGGCTGCAGCAGGCGGGCGGCGCGTGGCTTCCGTACCAGGTGTATCTGATGCTGCCCTACCTGCTCTCCATACTGGCCCTGGTGCTGGTGGCGCGCAAGGCAGCGTACCCGCAGGCGCTGATGAAGCCCTACCGCAAGGGCGAGCGGTGAGGCGCGCGCCCAGCCCCATCGCGCCTTGGCTGGCGGCCGCGCTGCTGGCCTGTGCGGGGCATGCCCACGCGCTGGGGCAAGACATGCCGTATGAATCCTTCACCGCCGCGCCCGATGTGGACTGGGTCAAGGTTTGCGGTCAGTGGCCCGCCCCGGTGCAGCCGGGTGAAGGCGGCGGCACGTACCGCATCGTGCACGCCACGCGCTACGCGCAGTCTTTTCTCTACCTGCAGTGGATCGCGCGGGACCGCACCGACAGCGCCGCCGCGGTTCACACCGAGGGTTTTGCGCAGATCAACAACGACCATGCCGCCATCACCCTGAGCCAGATGAGCTGCCTGCCCACGCGCCGGGGCATTCGCTTCACAGCGCGGGCGCAGTCTGGCCATGACGACAGTGTGTTCCGTATCACCATCGACGCTGGACACAACCCGGGCGAGGTGCGCTTTCGCACCACACAAAAGCGCTGACGGCGGGCCTGCCATGCCAGACGTGCCGCCTTCTCTCAGCACCAGCCCCTTGCTGCCACTGACCGTGCTGGCGCGCTGGCAGTTCGACACCACCGATGCCAGTGCCACCACGGTGCTGCCCGATGGCTGCAGCGACCTCATCCTGCATGTGGAGGCTTGCGGGCACTCCGCCTGGCATGTCTCACCACTGGCCGACGCTGCCATGGAGGTGCCCGGACGCGCTGGCGAGCAGTGGCTGGGCTACCGCCTGTGTCCCGGCACCACCATCGATGCAGCAGCATTGCTGCAGTCCGCACGGGCCATCTGGCACCAGCACAGGCGCCGCGCTGGGCCACGCTCCTGCGGCCTGGGCCACGACACCACGGCGCTGGAAGCCTTGCTGCTGGAGGCCATCGACCACCACACCGACAGGGACCCACGCGTCCAAGAGGCGCTACACGCGCTGGCGCATGCAGCCACGGTGGGCGCGGCAGCACACGGCCTAGGGGTGTCCGAACGCACGTTGGAGCGTCTGACCCAACGCTCCACCGGCCAATCGCCCCGCTTCTGGCGCGCGCTGGCCCGCGTGCGCCGTGCAGCGCAGGCGCTCGGCACGGCCAAACCGCTGGCGGAGATTGCAGCCGACAACGGCTACGCCGACCAAGCCCACTTCCACCGCGACTGTCTGCGCTGGCTCGGGCAGACGCCTGCAGCGCTGCGCCGCACACCACAACTGCTGGCCACGGTGGCGCAGGCGGGCTATGGCTGAATTTCATGTGAAACCCACGCCCCGGGGCCGGCACCACCGTCTACGCCTGCGCCACCACGACCGTTCAAACGGCGGGCGGCCCCATGGGCGTGCACAGCTCCACCAGCGCACCGTTGATGTCCGCGACATAGGCCACCGTCTGGCCCCAGGGCATCTGCCCGGGCGCCTGCACCAGCCGGGCACCGGCATCCACCGCGCGCTGCACGGCAGCAGCCACGTCGGTGGTGGTGAACGCGATCTCGAAACTGGGCGCCTCTGCCGACGCGCGCTGCGGGTTCTTGCCCAGCTCGGCCATCAGCCGCAGCGACGAGAAGGCCAGCGCGGTGGCGCCCGTGTCCAGCTCGCCGAAGTCGCCGGCCTCGTGCACGAAGCGGCGGGTGAAGCCGAAGGCGGCCTCATAAAAAGCGATGGTCCTGGGAACATCTTCGACGTAGAGAATGGTGTAGCCAAATTGCATGAAGACTGCCTTTGCAAAAATGCGCTGAAATAGATGCGCCCTGTGAGACACCCAGCTTAGGCACAAAGCCCGCCACGGTCTTGAAAAAACCCGACACCCCGACACCAGACGCCCCCACCATGCTCGACCTGCTCATCACCCACGCCACCCTGCCCGACGGCCGCCAGAACATGTCGATTGCCGTGCAGGACGGCCGCATCGCCGAGGTGACCGAGGGCCTGCAAGCCCCCGCGCACGAAACAGTGGATGCGGGCGACCTGCTCGTCAGCCCACCGTTCGTGGACGCGCATTTCCACATGGACTCGACCCTGAGCTACGGCCAGCCGCGCGTGAACGAGAGTGGCACGCTGCTCGAAGGCATTGCACTGTGGGGCGAGCTCAAGCCGATGCTGACGCACGAGTCCATCGTAGAGCGCGCCCTGCGCTATTGCGACATGGCCGTGGCGCGCGGACTGCTGGCCATTCGCAGCCATGTGGACACGAGCCACCCCAGCCTGCTGCCCGTGCAGGCCCTGCTGGATGTGAAACAGCGCGTGGCGCCCTACCTGGACCTGCAGCTCGTGGCCTTCCCACAAGACGGGGTGCTGCGCGCGCCGGGGGGGCTCGACAACCTGAAACGGGCTCTGGATATGGGCGTGGAGGTGGTGGGCGGCATTCCGCATTTCGAGCGCACCATGGCCCAGGGCGCCGAGAGCGTGAAGGTCCTCTGCGAACTGGCGGCAAGCCAGGGCAAGCGCGTGGACATGCACTGCGACGAATCCGACGATCCGCTGTCACGCCACGTCGAAACCCTGGCCTTTGAGACCCAGCGCCTGGGCCTGCAGGGCCGCGTGACGGGTTCGCACCTCACCTCCATGCACAGCATGGACAACTACTACGTGAGCAAGCTCATCCCGCTGATGGCCGAGGCCGACCTGGGCGTGGTGGCCAACCCGCTCATCAACATCACGCTGCAGGGCCGCCACGACACCTACCCCAAGCGCCGGGGCATGACCCGCGTGCCCGAGCTGATGGCCGCGGGCCTGACCGTGGCGTTCGGCCACGACTGCGTGCTGGACCCCTGGTACAGCGGCGGCAGCGCCGACATGCTGGAGGCCGCGCACATGGGCCTGCACGTGGGGCAGATGACCAGCCAGGCCGCGATGCGGCAGTGTTTTGATGCGGTGACGGTGAATCCCGCCAAGCTGCTGGGGCTGGAGGGCTACGGCATCGAGCCGGGCGCATATGCCGACTTCGTGCTGCTGCACGCACGCAATCCCGTGGAAGCAATCCGCCTGCGCGCCGCGCGCCTGGGCGTGTGGCGGCGCGGCAAGCTACTGGCCAGCAGCCCGCCCCCCGTGGCCCAACTGCACCTGCCGGGGCGGCCCGACAACGTGAATTTCACATCAAATTAGCCTCTCGCGCTTATGTATCAAGCGCAGGCAGCTACACATTCCATAGCATTACAAGCATCTACGCCATGCGCGCAATCGTCTTGCGAAACCGCGCCAGCGCCAGGCTGAACAGCACGGCCCCAATCCCCAGCAGCCACACCAGCGACGGCCACACCACCGCCCAGCCCGCGCCCCGGTAGAGGATGGCCTGGGCCAGTTCGGTGAAGTGGGTGGTGGGCGCCAGCGCCATGCCGTACTGCACCCACAGCGGCATGCTCTCGCGCGGGGTGACGCCGCCCGACAGCATCTGCAGCGGCATCATCACCAGCACCATCAGCAAGCCAAACTGCGGCATGCTGCGCGCCACCGTGGCCATGAAGATGCCCATGGACGTGGTGGCAAACAGGTGCAGCGTGGCCCCCAGCAGGAACAGCGGCACCGAACCCTCGATGGGCACGCCAATCGCCCAGCGGATCACCGCCGTGAGCGAAATCCACGTGGCGACCAGCACCACCAGCGCCATGGCCCAGACCTTGGCCAGCATGATCTCGCCCGGGGTGACGGGCATCACCAGCAAATGCTCCACCGTTCCATGCTCGCGCTCGCGGATCAGCGCGGCGCCGGTGAGGATGATGGAGAGCATGGTCACGATGTTGATCAGCTCCATGAGCGAGCCGAACCACGCGGGGTTCAGCGCCGGGTTGAAGCGCGAGCGCACCGTGAGCTCGATGGGCTGCTCGGCCACGGAGCGGTCGCGCTGCACGAACTCGGCCACCTCCAGCTGCACGATCTGCTGCACCGCCCCATTGGCCGCGAACGCCTGCCCCATGCGCGTGGCGTCGATGTTGAGCTGCACCTGCGGCACCCGGCCTGCCAGCACGTCGCGCTGGAAGTGGGCGGGGATGTGCAGCACCAGCGTGAAGCGGCCGGCGTCCAGGCCCGGGTCCACCTCGCGCATGCTGATCATGGCGGGGCGCGTGAACTGGGGGGCGTAGAACGCGGTGGCGATGCGCTGGGACAAGGCCGAGTCGTCCTCGTCCACGATGGCAATGGGCACGTGGTGCAGCGTCTCGGGCTGCGCCATGCCCGCCGAGTACACCGCGAGTGTGGTGGTGTAGACGATGAGGAACAGCATGGCCGGGTCGCGCCACAGGCTCCAAAGCTCCTTGATGCCTAACCGAAAGATGTTGGACCACCGTCCACGCAACGCCATGTCAGGTCTCCTGCTTCTTCAGCAAGGCAATGGCGGCACCGACGATGACCGGCACCGCCACCAGCATGGGCCAGAACTCGGCCTGCAGGTCCTGCAATCCCAGCGCCTTGTTGAACACGCCCCGGCTGATGGTGAACATGTGGCTGGCCGGGTAGACCTCGCCCACCCAGCGCGCAAACCCCGTCATGGACGACACCGGGTTGATGAGCCCCGCAAACTGCACGGCGGGAATGATGGTGCCCACCATGGCGAAGAACATCGCCGCGATCTGGCTGCGCGTGACGGTGGAGGCCAAGAGGCCCATGCCCGTGGAGCACAGGCTGAACACCACGGCGGCCAGCGTCAATGTGGCAAAACTTCCCGTCATCGGCACGCCAAAAACCGTCACCGCCGCCAGGCACATCAAGCCAAAGTTGAACAGCGCCAGCAGCACATAGGGCAGCTGCTTGCCCAGCATGAATTCGGTGCGCGTGGTGGGCGTCACATACAGGTTGATGATCGAGCCCAGTTCCTTCTCGCGCACCACGGCCAGGGCCGTGAGCATGGCGGGCAGCATGAGCAACAGCAGCGGGATCACGGCAGGCACCATGGACGGCAGGCTGCGCACGTCGGGGTTGTAGCGGTAGCGCGGCTCCACCTCCAGAAGGCCCCGGGGCACCACGCCCGTGCGGCTGCGGCTTTGCTCCACCAGCCATTGCTGGTGCAGGCCCTGGGCGTAGCCGATGACGGTTTCGGCGCGCTGGGGCATGGCCCCGTCCACCCAGGCACCGATCTGCACCGGCTGGCCGCGTGCCACGTCGCGCGCAAAGCCGGGCGGGATCTCCAGCGCCAGCGATATCTCGGCGGAGCGCATGCGCGCGTCCAGCTCGGCGTAGGTGGCAATCGGCGGCTGCTCGGTGAAGTAGCGCGAGCCCGCGAGGTTCAGGGTGTAGGCGCGGCTCAGCGCGGTCTGGTCGCGGTCCAGCACGGCAAAGCGCAGGTTCTCCACGTCCATGCTGATGCCGTAGCCCATCACGAACATCAGGATCAGCGAGCCCAGCAGCGCCATGGCGCCCCGCACGGGGTCGCGGCGCAGCTCCAGAGATTCGCGCCACTGGGTGCTGTGGATGCGGGCCAGGCTCTGGCGCAAACGAGTGGGCCAGGTGGAGGCGTTGGGTGTGGGTACAGCCGATAGCCTGGTGTGGTCCGAAGCCTCCACGGGTACAGGGGCCTGGGCCGTGCCCGCGGCATCTTCCAGGTAGCCGATGAAGGCTTCCTCCAGCGTGGCAGCACCGCGCTTGGCCACGATGTCCTGCGGCGCGGCGCTCTCCAGCACACGCCCCGCGTGCATCAGCGAGATGCGGTCGCAGCGCTCGGCCTCGTTCATGAAGTGGGTGGAGATGAAGATGGTGACCTTGTCGCGCCGCGCCAGCTCCACCATCAGGCGCCAGAAGTTGTCGCGCGCCATGGGGTCCACGCCCGAGGTGGGCTCGTCCAGGATCAGCAGCTCGGGCTGGTGCACCATGGCCACGGCCAGCGACAGGCGCTGGCGCATGCCCAGCGGCAGCTTCATGGGCAGCGAGCCGCGCGCGGCCTGCAGGTCAAAGCGCTCGAGCATGGCCGTCACGCGCGCGGGTACCTCGGCCTCGGGCACGTGGAACAGCCGGGCATGCAGCACCAGGTTCTGCTCCACCGACAGCTCGCTGTACAGCGAAAACGCCTGCGACATGTAACCCACCCGCCTCCGCGTGGCCATGTCCTTGGGGTCCACCGGCTGGCCAAACAGCCAGGCCTGCCCGTCGCTGGCGGGCAGCAGGCCGGTGAGCATCTTCATGGTGGTGGACTTGCCGCAGCCGTTGCTGCCCAGAAAGCCAAAGATCTCGCCCCGCTGGATGCGAAAGCTCACATGGTCCACCGCCACAAAGTCGCCAAAGCGCATGGTGAGGTCGCGCGCCTCGATGGCGACGTTGGCAGCGTCGTCTGCCTGCGACCGGTCCAACGGCGGAATCTGCACCGCCCGGTGGCCCCGGCGCTTGGCCTCGGGCAGCAGGGCCACAAAAGCCTGCTCCAGCGCATCGTGCCCGGTGCGGGCCATCAGCTCGGCAGGCGTACCGGTGGCCAGGATGCGCCCTTCGTCCATGGCCACCAGCCATTCAAAACGCTGCGCCTCTTCCATGTAGGCCGTGGCCACGATCACGCTCATGCCCGGCCGCGCGGCGCGGATGCGGCCGATCAAATCCCAGAACTGCGCGCGCGCCAGCGGGTCCACGCCGGTGGTGGGCTCGTCCAGGATCAGCAGGTCGGGGTCGTGGATGAGCGCGCAGCACAGGGCCAGCTTCTGCTTCATGCCGCCCGAGAGCTTGCCCGCTGGCCGCGCCAGGAATGGATACAGCCCCGTGCTGCGCGTGAGTTCGTCAATGCGGCGGCGCCGCTCGGCCGCGTCGTGCCCGAACAGGCGGCCAAAAAACTGCAGGTTCTCTTCCACCGACAGCGTGGGGTACAGGTTCTTGCCCAAGCCCTGGGGCATGTAGGCGATGCGGGGGCACACCCGGCTGCGGTGGCGGCTTTGGGCCATGTCGCCGCCCAGCACCTCCACGGTGCCCTGCTGCACCGCCCGCGCGCCCGCCACCAGGGCCAGCAGGCTGGACTTGCCCACGCCATCCGGCCCGATCAGGCCCACCATGCGGCCGGCGGCCACCTCCAGGTCGATGCCCTCCAGCGCCACCGTGCGCCCGTAGCGCTGGCCCACGCCGCGCAGGCGGGCCACGGGTGCAGCGCCGGCCGCTGGGTTCACTGGCCAGCCTTGACGGCGAGTTCTGCGGGCCACTCCACCGCAGGGTCCACCCGCAGCCAGGCCACGCCGGGCAGTCCGGTCTTGACCTGTTCCTGGTGGCGCAGCAGCAGCGCCTTGTCGATCTGCGCGCGCACGCGGAACATGAGCTTCTGGCGCTCGCTCGCGGTTTCCACCGTCTTGGGGGTGAACTGCGCGGTGCTGGCCACGAACGACACGGTGGCCGGGATGACGAAGCCCGGCGCGGCATCGAGCACGATGCGCACCTCGCTGCCCAGCGCCACGCGGCCCGCCACGGTCTCAGGCAAAAAGAAGGTCATGTACACGTCGCTCAGGTCCACCAGCTGCAGCACGCGCGCACCCGCACCCACCACCTCGCCGGGCTGCACCACGCGGAACTGGACGCGGCCATCGCGCGGCGCCTTGAGCTCGCTGTCGGCCAGCTCCACATCGATGCGGGCCAGCGTGGCCTGCAGCGCGCGCACATTGGCCTCGGCGCTGGTCACCTGCGTGCGCGACGCACCGATGCCCGCCTGCGCGGCCTTCGCCTGGGCTTTTGCAGCGGTCACAGCGGCTTGCTGGCTGCGCACCTTGGCGCGGTCGTCGTCGAGCAACTGGCTGGAGAAAAAGCCCTCGCGCGCCAGCTGCTCGGAGCGCGGCAGGCGGCGGCGGGCGGTGTCGAGGTCGCTCTCGCGCTGCGCGACCACGGCCAGCGCGGCCTGGTAGTCGCTATCACGCTGGGCCACCTGCACCTGGGCACTGCCGATGGCCAGCTGCGCCTGCTGCAGCCGGGCCACCGCCTCTTCACGCTGGGCCTGCAGGCTGTCGATCTGCATGCGGGCCAGGGGTTGCCCGGCTTTCACGAAATCGCCCTCGGCCACCAGCACATCGAGCACCTTGCCCGCGAGTTTGGTGGCCACGGCGATCTCGGTGGCCTCGATGCGGCCGTTGCCGCTCACGAAGCCGGGGCCTGGCCACTTGGCCTGCCAGGGCGCCCAGCGCAGCAGCAGCCCTCCCCCCAGCAGCACCACGGCCAAAGCCGCAGCGATCTTCCATTGCTTGCTCATGGTCCATCCTTGTGGGCACTTGGGCCCGTCGAGGGATGGTAGCTTTGCACCCCGCGTTACCCCAAGCCGCAGCACGCCCTCCCTTGACCTGCATCAATCGCCACCCGAACATCCGGCCTGCACCTGCCGCGCGTGGCGGCCCCTTGAACCGACACCCATGACTGCCCTCACCACCCCGCCCCTTTCAGACACCCTGGCCTGGCTGCTGGGCCGCCCTGTCAGCCCCGAAGACGGGCTGCCGGAAGATGAACTGGCCGCCGCAAGCCATCGCCTGGGTGGCCCAGTGCCCCCTGCCCTGCACGCTTATTACGCCGCCGTGGGCAGGCGTGCCGATTTGATGGCCGGTTTTCAGCGGTTTGCGCCGCCGCAAGACTGGGAGTGCCTGGGCGACAAGCTGCTGTTTCTGGAAGAGAACCAGGGCGTGTGCTGGTGGGCCACCGATGCCCGGCAGCGGGTGTGGCAGACCACCGACCTGGATTCCCCGGACTGGTTCGAGGAAGCCGTGGGCCTGGAGGCGTTTTTGCACACCGTCTCCTACTACCAGATGGCACAGGGCGGCTATCCGTTCTGCGGCATGCGCACGTGCGGGGCGTTCTCAACGCCCGGCGAGTTGGCGTCGCTGCTGGACGCCCTGCGGGCGCGGCCCGTCGTGGACATGGCGGGGCTGCGCATCTTCACCGTGGGCCCGCAGGCGCTGGTGTGGTACCTGCACTCCGAGGGGGAGCTTGCGGAACCCGGTGTGTTCCTGAGCGTGCTGGACGCCCTGCGCTTTGACGCCCTCTGCGCCCAATGGGATTTTGACGATCTGGGCTGAGAGAGAATGGGCACATTCGGGTGAAATATGCCTCTGGCGCTTTCTGGACAAGCGCCAATAGCTATAACTTCAATAGCATCCAGCCGGCATCCGCATGGCATGGAACTGCACAGGGCCGCGCAGCCCGCGCTCAGCCCCCTGCGTCAAACGCCGACAGATGATTGGCCAGGTGCATGGCGTGCGCCTGCTCGTACTGCGCCTTGTCCAGCGCCCCGTAGGCGAAGTGCGGGTGCAGCGGCCCCGCGTGCACGGAGAAGTCCTGCACGGCTTGGCGCAGCCGGGCCAGGGCCGCCGACGCCCCGGGCGTGGACGCATCCAGCGCGGGCGCGCCCGGGATGGGCTCCGCCAGGTCGTGGCTCATGCGGCCGCGCAGGGCAAACACGTTGAAAGCAGCCGCACCCAGGGTGTTCTGGAACAGCGCCGACCTGGGCGCCGGGAAGCCCCGCAGCGAGAACTCGATGCTCTGTGCGCAGTGCTCCAGCGTCTGCGGCCAGTTCCAGGCCGTGGCGGGCGCCAGCGGCTGGACCGCAGCGCCCGCAAGGCGCTCGACCTCTTGCATGGCGCGCGCCAGGGTGCCAAAGACGAGTTGCCGGTCGTTGCCCGGCCGGTACAGCAGGTAGCCTGCCCCGGCGGCCGCCGCCACACCCAGGGCGGCCAGCCCCGTGCCGGATGCCAGGAACGCCCTGCGCTGCGCTGCGGGCGCCGACGGCGATGCACCGGGCGCGGTGCCCGGGCCCGCGCCGCCGAGCGGGTTGCTGCCGAGGGGATTCAATGCCATGGGGAATGGTGGTGGTCTGGGAATGGACGGGACGAGGCAAGGCCACCATTGTGCGGCGGCGCGCT
Organism: Acidovorax sp. GW821-FHT10E03; assembly: GCF_059415205.1. Classification (NCBI taxonomy): domain Bacteria; kingdom Pseudomonadati; phylum Pseudomonadota; class Betaproteobacteria; order Burkholderiales; family Comamonadaceae; genus Acidovorax; species Acidovorax sp. GW821-FHT10E03. Next base: position 198,361 of record NZ_JBWKMU010000003.1, read on the forward strand.
GCGCGGCGGCACGCCCGAAGGTCGGGCAGCCGACACAGGCAGCGTTTCAGGCCCATCAGGCAAGCGGCAGGGCCCGGCGGCGCGACCGCACGCGCGCCTGGTGGAAGCTGGCTACAGCACCGCCGCGCTGCGCGCGGTGCCTGGCCGCTCCGCGGGGCGCGGCCACTTCAACGGCACGGGATCGTCCGGCAGCGCCACGACCTCCACCCGGTTGCGCCCGCGCGCCTTGGCAAGGTACATCGCCTCGTCCGCTCGCTGCAGCACCGCCTCGGCCGAATCCCCGCTGGTGGACAGCGTGATGCCGATGCTCACGGTCAGGGCCACGCGACGCCGTTCGGCATCCATGGGCTCGGACTCGACCAGCGCCCGCAGGCGTTCGGCCACGCCGGCGGCACCAGGGCCGTCCGCGTTGGGCAGGAAGATGGCGAACTCCTCCCCACCCAGGCGGCCCATCACATCCTCCCGGCGCAGGCAGCGGTGGGCCAGGTCCACGAAGTGGCGCAGCGCGTCGTCCCCGCACTGGTGGCCGCCGGTGTCGTTGATCTTCTTGAAGTGGTCGAGGTCCATCACCAGCACGGGCAGCGCGGCCCGGGTGCGCTGGGCATTGCTCAGGCCCTTGTCCAGCAGCGTGATGAAGGCGCGGCGGTTGAACACGCTGGTGAGCGGGTCGATCTCGGCGAGGTGGCGCAGCTCGCTCGTCACGAATTCATTGGTCAGCATCAGCACGCCAAACGCGATCATCACGAGGGCCACCGTGGCCTCCAGCACCACGAACTGCGACAGCTGCGTCAGCAGGCCGGCATCCGAAGGGGCGGCCAGCCGGAAGATCACGGGGCGCACCAGCACGCACACCCCATGGAAGGCCATGACGCCCGCGAGCAGGTAACGCGCCGGCACACGGCGAAAGCCACCCTGCGCCAGCGTGCGCGCCGTGAGCAGGAAGCACACGCCCGCGAACCAGCCCGCCAGGGCGAACCGCGCGCCGGGATGGGGCTGCGCCACCGTGAAATACACCGACAGCGCCACCAGCGACACGATGGCGGCCGCGGCATACCGGTGGGCGATGGGCGGGCGCCCCATGTAGGCGCGGCTGCCCAGCCAGCACAGGTAGGCCGCCAGCGCATTGGCCCCCTGCGCCAGCACCACGGCCGGCACTTCGGGCATCCGCTCGCGCGCCAGCAGCGTGGCGCAGAACACCGACGCGCCCAGGAATGACAGCGTCCACAGCCGCAGGCCCGGGATGTTCTTGTTGAAATGCCACACGGCATACAGCACTGCGGTAACCAGCGCCGACAGGATGGCCGCGAGAATGACGAGTGTGGGGCTGTGCACGGAGACGGAACGGGGCAGCGGCGTAAGGGAGCCCCGCGGGGCTGGCATGAAGGGATTGCGGCAGGACAAGAAACGCGCTGAATGTTAACCGAGCCGTTGCGAAATGCAGGAACTATCGCGCGGGGCCACGCGGCGGCGCCACGGGCGCGGGCCGCCGGTGCCAGCGCCCATGCCCCAGGCCGCGGCCGGCCACCTCTTCCTTGGTGCTCAGTCGCCCACCACGTTGCACTCCCGGCGCAGCAGTGCCAGGGCGTCGTGCATCTGGTAGTCCATGTCGCTGAGCAGGGTCTTTTCCGCGTCCTGCACGAAGCCGGTCCACAGGGCGATGTAGTCCTGCTGGTGCACGCCGGGCGCATGGGCGCGGATGAAGTCGGCCGCCAGCGCGGGCTGCAGGCCCGATTTGCGGATCTTTCGGACGAGGCTCGCGGCGGTCTTCTCGGTCAGCAGCGTCTTCTTGGGGGCCCCGGCCGCCAGGCACAGGCACAGCGTGAGCAGCGAATGTTCGTCATCGTTGCCCTGCACCGTTCTCGTCCAGGTCTTGCTCGCGGGAAGCGGGGGTTCCTCACCCTCCTCCAGCGCATCCAGGCTGCGGTGGAAGTTGTCCACCTCGGCCAAGGGGTCGTCCAGCAGAAAGTAGCGCGCGCGGAAAGCGCCGGTGGGGCGCAGCAGCGTGCGCACCGGTGTGGCCGCGTCGAGTAGCTTGGGCAGGTCGGCCAGCACGCTGGCGCAATGCGCCTGCACCACCTCGCGCAGTTCGGCAGGCAAGCCGGCAGGCAGGCGCAGCTGCACGGGCGGCGCGAGCTTCTTCTTGCGCTGTGCCATCAGCACTTTTTCGAACGACACGGTGTTGGGCCACTCGCCGAGGTCCATGGCCTTGGGCGCCAGGGCCACCATGAGCAAGCCAGCGCGGATGACGGCTTCCGCGTCGGCGCCCGCGGCTTCCAGCTCGTCGGGGTCCAGGTCGAACTGCCCGGCCAGCCACTGGGCGGCCCGGATGGCCTGCGCAATCTGCGTGCGGCGCGCCAGCTCGGCCCGGTAGTCGGCGTGGCTGCGCAGCGACCACACGGCCAGCAACGGGGTTTCGGCATCGGCATAGCCGGCCATGCCGAAATTGCTGCTCTCGGGCATGGCGATCAGGCGCTTGAGCATGTCCGAGCCCCCCTTGGAGCGCGACAGGAACGAATGGTCGCGCAGCGAGACGGCGGCCTCGTGCAGGTCGCCCCCGGTGGTGTCCAGCAGGTACAGGCTGATGAGGTTGACCATGCGGTCGCGCGCCTTCTCCAGCTCGGGCCGCAAGAATTCGCTGCCGAAGTAGCGCGCGATCTGCACCATGCCCTTGGGCGCATCGGCATTGATGGCCGCGAGCTTGTCGGCACCCAGCACGCCATGCTGGACGCCATGCGCCAGCGCCTTTTCAAAGAACGGGCGGGCGTCGTGGAGCTGCAGCGCGTTGGCGGCTGCAATCTCGTCAGTCGTTGAAGAAGGCGTGTTGGGCACAGTCATATCAGTATCTATCGCGCTTCGCAGTGCTCATGGGCCATGAAACTGGCACGCTCCAGGCCAGAACCGCCGCGCAAGGGCCGCCCCGCCTCGCTGGCGGTGTCCCCCTTCCCGAATGGCGCAGCCATTCGAGAGAAGGGGGAAGGCGCGAAGCGCCACAGGGGGTTGTCATCTAAATCGCGGATTCTTCGTCGGACGTGCGGGCGGCGGGCGTGGCCTTGCCACGGTCGGTTTCGCTGGTTTCGAACTTGCCGTCGTCTTCCTCGGCGGGCGATTCGTCGCCCTCTTCCAGGCCCAGGTCAAAGGCGCGGGCCTTGGCGCGCAGCACCAGCAAGGTTTCGATGAACAGGTCGCGGCACTCGTAGCGCAGCAGCCAGGCCATCTGCATCCAGTCGCGGTCCGCCACCTCGTCCTGGTCGATGCGCGGCTGCACATAGCCCGAGGCGAGGAGTTCGTCGTCGGTCAGCGTGGGGCCGTAGTCTTCCACCGCGTCGAACGTGCCGGTGCGGGCAAAGGCTTCGATGCGGCTCCACTTTTCGGCGAAGTAGTTGGCCAGTGCCTCGGCGCCGCCTTCCAGGTCGCCGATGGCCGTGAGGAACTCGACGGGATCGGCGTCGTCGCGGAAGATGACGGCATTGACCATGTTGCGCAGGTGCGTGTGCGTGAGGTCCTTGTACTGCTTTTCCAGCACCATCGCGCGCGCGAACTGCTCGGGCGTGACCAGCAGGTTGACCACCGAGGCCTTGGAGTCGTCGTACTCGCGCATCACGGCCAGGATGTCCTTGGGCGCGAGCTGGTCCAGCACCACCATCAGCGCGCCGTCCCCGTCGGTATCGGCCAGCTCGGCCAGCGCCGACTCGGCGCCCACGATGTCGCCGGCCGCGATCAGGCTGGTGGTCCTGGTGATCAGGGCGAGGTGGGTGTTGTTGCTGCTCATGCGTATTCCTTGGTGTGTCGCTGCGCCGGGCGCAGACCGCTAAAAACTGGCGCGCCGCCGTCGCCAGCGCCGCCTTGCCTTGGTCCGGCTTTGCCGGTCCGCAGCAGGCGTCCCCCTCGCGGGGATGGCGCGCAGCGCCTCGGGAGGGCCTCAGTCCTTCCTGTCGAACCCCACATCGGCCAGCCAGTTGGAGCTGGCTTCCTCGCGGGTGCGGCTGTTTTGCGGGTCCACGGCGTCGTCGGCGCTCAGGGCGCTGAAATCGTCATCGTGTTCCGCCGCATCCGCAGCGTCTTCGCCCTGGTCGCCGTCGCCCTCGGCCGCGTGCGCCGCGGGGGCCATGCGGGCATGCAGGTGCAGGTACTCGAGCCCGGCCGCCACCGCCATGAACCGGGCGCCCTGCGGCTCGCGCAGCACGGTCTGCGCCAGGCTCTGGGCCCAGGGCTCGAGCGTGACGGCATGGGCCAGGCTGTGCCAGTCGGGCAGTTCGTCCACCGGCAGGCCCAGCAGGTGCTCCACCGCGCCGGGCTTGGTGAAGCGAAAGCCGTGGTGAAAGACCACCGCGACCATCTCGGGGGCCAGCTCCATCATCTGCACCAGAAAGGCGATCTCGTTGCGCTTTTCCGCCAGGCGCTTGCGCAGGACGTCTTTGCCCTCGGAGTCGGAGACCAGGTCATCCAGCTCGGCCTGGTAGGCGGAGCGCAGATCGTAGAAGTAGGGAGATAGTTTCACGAAGCGGAAGAAGGAGAGGAAAGGATGCGCGAGGAGTAGGCCTGCCAGATCTCCTGCGCGGTCTGCAGCGGGTCGTCCAGCAGGTTGCGGCGGCGGTTGTCGTCGTAGGCCTGGCGGGCGGTGTCGTCCGACAGCACTTCGTAGGCCTTCTGCACGGCCTGGAACCGCTGGGCGGCGTCGGGCGCGTCGTTGCGGTCCGGGTGGTAGAACGACGCCTTCTGGCGAAAGGCCTTCTTGATGTCGGCGAGCGACGCGTTGGCCGCCAGCCCGAGGGCTGCGTAGTGGTCTGCGGTCATGGACAAGTCAATTGCGAGGGCGATGCAGGGAGCGGGCCCGGCCGCGAAGCCGGCGCACCGGCATCAGCCGCCCAGGCTCACGAACACGTTCTGGACGTCGTCGTTGGAGTCGATGGCCGCCAGGAAGTTCTCGACCTCTTCGAGCTGCTCGGGCGAGAGGTTGGCGGGATTCACGGGGTTCTTGGGCTTGTAGCCCAGCTTGACCGACAGCACATTGAAGCCATGGGCGGGCAGCGCGCGGCTCACCAGGTCCAGGTCGGTGGGGTCGGTCCAGAAGGTGGTGGTGCCTTCCTCGTCGCCGGCCTCGAAATCCTGCGCGCCCGCCTCGATGGCAGCCAGTTCGGGGTCGGCATCGGGCGTGGCGGGCTCGGCTTCGATCATGCCCACATGGTTGAAGTCCCAGGCCACCGATCCCGAAGTGCCCAGCTGGCCCTTGCGGAACAGCACGCGCATCTCGGGCGCGGTGCGGTTCACGTTGTCGGTCAGGCATTCGACCATCACCGCCACCTGGTGGGGTGCGAAGCCTTCATAGATCACGCGCTCGTAGTTGACCGCGTCGGCGCCCGTGCCCGAGCCTTTCTTGATGGCGCGCTCCAGCGTGTCCTTGGGCATCGAGGCCTTGCGGGCCTGCTCGACCACCAGGCGCAGGCGCGCATTGCTGGCCGGATCGGCGCCGCCGCGCGCGGCCACGGTGATTTCCTTGACCAGCTTGCCAAACAGCTTGCCCTTGGCATCCGCCACCTGTGCCTTGCCTTTTGCTTTCCACTGCGCGCCCATGTTGGATCTCTTTTCGTTGGTGTTGCGGCGCGCCAGGCGCCTGAGGATGTGTGGTGCGGCCCCCGCAGGCGCGGGAAAAGCGCTTCCCAAAGCCCCCGCACGGCGGTAAACCGAACCCTATAGGGTACCACTGACCCATCCGTTGCCTGCCAGCCACGGTATCGGCGGGTGTTGCGCGGCAAGCCGGGTAACCTTGGCGGCATGCAGGCTGATCCCCCCACTCTTCCCGGTACCCCCTGATGCTCAACACCCTGTGGCTGGGCTTTTTCCTGACCGCCGCGGTGGCGGCGCTGGCGCAGTGGCTCGTGGCGGGCAACGCGCAGATCTTCGCCGCCATGGTCGAGGCGCTGTTCGCCATGGCCAGGCTCTCGGTCGAGGTGATGGTGCTGCTGTTCGGCACGCTCACGCTCTGGCTGGGCTTCCTGCGCATCGCCGAGAAGGCGGGCATCGTGGACGCCCTCGCGCGCTGGCTGGCGCCGCTGTTCCGCCGCCTCATGCCCGGCGTGCCCAGCGGCCACCCGGCCCTGGGCCTCATGACGCTGAACTTCGCGGCCAACGCGCTGGGGCTGGACAACGCGGCCACCCCCATGGGCCTGAAGGCCATGAAAGCCCTGCAGGAGCTGAACCCCGAGCCAGAGACCGCCACGAACGCGCAGATCCTGTTCCTGGTGCTCAATGCCTCCTCGCTCACGCTGCTGCCGGTGACGATCTTCATGTACCGCATGCAGCAGGGCGCGCCCGACCCGACACTCGTTTTCCTGCCCATCCTGCTGGCCACGTCCGCATCCACCCTCGTGGGCCTGCTCAGCGTGGCGGTGGTGCAGCGCCTGCCCTTGTGGAGCCCCGTGGTGCTGGCCTACCTGCTGCCCGTGGCGCTGGTGCTCGGCGGTTTCATGGCACTCCTGACCACGCTGAGCGCGGCGGCGCTGTCGCAGCTGTCTTCCCTGCTCGGCAACCTCACGCTGTTCATGCTGGTGGTGCTGTTCGTGGCCCTGGGCGCCTGGCGCAAGGTCGCCGTGTACGAGGCTTTCATCGAGGGTGCGCGCGAAGGCTTCGATGTGGCCAAGGGCCTGCTGCCGTACCTGGTGGCCATGCTGTGCGCCGTGGGGGTGTTCCGGGCATCCGGGGCGCTGGGCTATGTGCTCGACGGCATCCGCTGGTGCGTGCAGGTGCTGGGCGCGGACACCCGGTTCGTCGATGCGCTGCCCACCGCGCTGGTCAAGCCATTCTCCGGCAGCGCCGCGCGTGCCATGCTCATCGAGACCATGCAGGCCCAGGGCGTGGACAGCTTTGCCGCGCTGGCAGCGGCCACCATCCAGGGCAGCACCGAGACCACCTTCTACGTGCTGGCGGTGTACTTCGGCGCGGTGGGCATCCAGCGCACCCGCCACACCGTCAGCTGCGCGCTGCTGGCCGAGCTGGCGGGCGTGGTGGCGGCCATCGTGGTGTGCTACCGGTTCTTTGGGTAGGGAAAAAGGTCCCCCGGCATGTCTTGCCCCTCCCCCCGGCAAGCCGGCTTCGCGGTGGCACGGGTGCGGACCGCGCCGGGCGGAGGCAGCGGGGGCGGTGCCAGTCCTGCATTCCCTGCACTACGGATCAAATCGGCACCTCCCCCTTGACAGGAAAGCGCTGAAAGCTATTAATTCGATAGCAAAATTCACCCCAGCGCCGTATCCAGCAGCATCATGATCACGAAGCCCAGCATCAGGCCGCCGGTGGCCCAGGCCTCGTGGCCCTTGCGGTGCGACTCGGGGATGATTTCGTGGCTGATCACGAACAGCATGGCCCCGGCCGCGAAACCCAGCCCCCAGGGCAGCAGGCTTGCGGAGTAGCTGACCACGGCGGCTCCCAGCACGGCGCCCACGGGCTCCACCAGCCCGGAGGCCATCCCGAGCCCCACGGCCAGCAAGCGCCGGTAGCCTGCGGCGAGCAGCGCCACGGCCACCACCAGGCCCTCGGGCACGTCCTGGATCGCGATGCCGGTGGCCAGGGCGCTGGCGCGCAGGGCATCGCCGCCCGCGTAGGCCACCCCGATCGCCAGCCCCTCGGGCAGGTTGTGCAGCCCGATGGCGAAGACGAACAGCCACGTGCGCCGCAGCGTGCGCGAGGCCTGCCCGCCCTCCACGCCCTTGATGAAGTGCTCGTGCGGCAGCAGCCGCTCCATCATCAGCAGCACCAGCGCGCCCAGCAGGATGGCCGCCCCCACCGTGCCCCCGGCCGCCCAGGCACCGGCGCCGCCCGCGCGTGCCGCCTGGATGCCGGGGATGATGAGCGAGAACGAGCAGGCGGCGAGCATCACGCCCGCGCCGAAGCCGAACAGCGTGTCCTGCGTGCGCTCGGAAAGGCGCTGCGAGAGCAGCACCGGCGCGGTGCCCAGCGCCGTGGCCAGCGCTGCCGCCAGGCCGCCCCAGAGCGCACCCAGCACCACCGGCTGGCCGGCGATCCAGGCCCATGCCTGCGCCGAGCCCGCCACGATGCCAAGCAGCACGATGCCCAGCCCGAGCCACTGCCGCCCACGCAGGGTGGCGACGCGGCGGGCCGCCGAGGCGGAACGCGCCAGCGGTTCGAGAACCGTATGGGTGGAAGCGGGCGGGGTCTGCATGGCGGCTCCTGGGGTTGTCGGGGGGCGGTTTTCAGAATGCGGGTGGTGGAGCGGGCGCGATGGCCCGTCAGGCCCGGGCAAGCGCATGGCGGCGGGCCACCTCGGCCCAGTCGATGACGTTGTAGAACGCGGCGATGTATTCGGGACGCCGGTTCTGGTACTGCAGGTAATAGGCGTGTTCCCACACATCAAGCCCCAGCACGGGCGTGTGGCCCGACATCGGGCCCGCCATGAGCGGGCTGTCCTGGTTGCCCGTGCTTTCCACCACCAGCTGGCCCGCCTTGGTCACGCAAAGCCAGGCCCAGCCGCTGCCAAAGCGCGTGAGCGCGGCCTTGGTGAAGGCCTCCTTGAAGGCGCCGAACCCGCCCAGATCCGTATCGATGGCCCGCGCCAGCTCTCCCTGGGGCTGGCCGCCGCCCCGGGGCGACATCACGCTCCAGAAGAGGCTGTGGTTGGCATGGCCGCCGCCGTTGTTGCGGACCGGGCCCTGCAGGTTCTCGGGCAGCAGCACCAGCCGCGCCACCAGCTCATCGATGGGCAGTTGGGCGTGCGGCGTGCCTTCCAGCGCGGCGTTCAGGTTGTTGATGTAGGTCTGGTGGTGCCGGGTGTGGTGGATCTCCATCGTGCGGGCATCGATGTGGGGCTCGAGCGCGTCATAGGCATAGGGCAAGGCGGGCAAGGTATGGGGCATGGTGTCCTTGGATCGGAAACGGAGTGGATAGAAAGGCCGGAGCGCGTCGTCCTTCGGGCCATGGCACCCCACGGCCAGGAAGCGGCACGCCCTTCAGTGCGGCCCCGGGCCGTGGGCCAAATGGGCCGAGGCCAGGGCCTGCGTGACGGACGGGTGCGCGCCATGGGCCTGCACATGGCGCAGCAAGGCGGCATGGGTTTCGCGGCTGTGGCGCCACGCGGCCTGCTGCAGGCCCGCGCCGTGGCGTGCATCGGCCATCAGGCCCAGCAGCACGGCATGGGCGCGGCACAGGATCTGGGTGGCGTCGTCCACGGCGCCCGCCTGCACCTGCAGGTCGGCCACATTGAGGTGCGAGACCACGACCGCCGCCACGCAGTCGTCCTCGCGCCCCGGTGGCGGCGTGTGCTCCAGCAGCCGCAGCGACAACGCGAGGGCCTGGTGCTGATAGGCGGTCGCCATGCGCCATTGGCCCGTCTGCTGCGCTGCCCGTGCGCGCTGCACGGCATGCTGCCACCGCGCCAGCGTGGCGGGCGCGTGGTGCACGGCTGCGCTCTGGTGGGAGTTGGTGTGTACGCCGGTGTCCATGGCAATGCTCCTTGAAGAAGGACAAGCCTTTTGCGGTGGACGGGTGTGGCGTACTCAGGCACTTAAATGATACTGATTCTCATTCATATTGTCGAGATGGGACGCCATCCCGGAAACGCCGGGTCAAAGGCCGGCGGGATAGCCAGTCAATCCGCCGCCCGCACTCCGCCTACGCTCAACCCGTCGCCGCCGTGGTGCCGTCAGAGACCCCGCCCGGACCCCCTCCATCGTTCCACCACTGTTTGCCATGCATTTTTCGCCCCTGCTGCTTCGACCCCGGTCCCTTTTGCGCGCCTGCCGCTGGCGCGTGGCCCTGGCAGCCGCCGCTGCCGCGCTGGCAGCCACCCCCCTGGCGGCTGGCGCCGCCACGCTGCATGACAACCTGGGGATGGGGGGACTGGGTTGGTTCAACGGGTTGAATTTCACCCAGTTCACCGCCGTGCGCATCCCCGTCGGAGGTGCCGGCTTCTCCGTGGCCGAGGTCACGCTGCTGCTCAGCAACGGCGGCGGCGTCAGCGCGATCGGCACGGTGAACCTGCAGGTCTGCGACGATGGCCCTGGCGGCACGGCGCCCGGGCCATCGTGCGCGGCGTTCACACCCGTCGGTCCGATCTCGTCGTCACTGGAACCCGTACAGTTCACGGGCAGCTACGCCGCGCCGGCCGGGCAGCACCTCTGGGTGGTGGCCAAGGCCGCCGTGGCCGGGGACACCTTCCGCTGGGGCACGGCGGCGGACGCCGGTGACACGTTTTACACCGTCGACGCTGGCGCCAGCTGGGTGGCGGATACGAACAGCGTGCTGCTGCGCATCACCGACAGCGGCGCGGTACCCGCCGGGCCCGCCGCCATCCCCACGCTGTCCCTCCCGGCGCTGCTGGCCCTGTCGCTGGGCGTGGCGGCAGCGGGCGCCGGGTGGAGCCGGCGCCGCGCGGCGCGGGAACCAGCGGTGCGATGAGCGGCGGCCTCACTCCGGCCCGCTCAGGCCCTGTTCCCACTCCGCCAGCTGCTCGCTGGTGGCGATCAGCCGCCCCACCAGCAGCTTGATGAACGCCTTGTCGAAGTGCGACTGCAGGTCTTCCGACGCCCCGCGCAGCGCCGGGTTGCGCACCTTGAGCACCAGCACCTCGGTCTCTGCCACGGCGGTGGCGGTGCGCTTCCTGTTCTCCGGGCGCAGGTAGGTCATCTCGCCCAGGGTGACGCCCGGGCCCAGGGTGCTGAGGGTCCAGCCCTGGCGGCTCACGGCCACCTGCCCCTCGATGAGGATGCAGAAGGAGTCGCCAGGCGTGTTCTCGCGCATGAGCACGGTGCCCCGCTCCAGCCGGCGCCAGCTGCCCAGGCGCATCAGCTCCCACAGCGCCACGTCGTGGAAGTCGGCGAAGAACGGCAGTGCGCGCAGGCGCGCGAAGCGTTCGGCCTCGGTGTCCTGCGAGCGCTGGCGCGGCAGGCCCTGGTGGGCGGCGAGCAGGGCCTGGGCGAAATCCTGCCAGGTGGCAAAGCGGTCTGCGGGCTGCTTGGCCAGGGCGCGCAGCAGCACGTCGTCCACATGGCCGGGCAGCGAGGCGCGCAGCAGGCTGGGCGGCGTGGGGGCTTCGTTGCCGATCTTGTAGAGGGTCGCGAAATCCGTGTCGCCGTCGAAGGGGCGGCGGCCGGTGAGCAGTTCGTACACCACCACGGCCAGCGAGAACATGTCGCTGTGGTGGGTGAGGTCCTGCTCGCGCACCTGTTCGGGCGACATGTACGACGGCGAGCCCACCAGGCCCGACAGCTGCGTGGCATCGCTGCGCAGCGACAGCGCCGCGCCGAAGTCGGTGAGCTTGACGTCGCCGCCCTGGGCCAGCATCAGGTTGGCGGGCTTGATGTCGCGGTGCACCAGGCCCTCGCGGTAGGCGTATTCGAGCGCGTTGCAGCACTTGAACGCGATGTCCAGCACCTGGGGCACGGGCAGCAGCGCGTCGGGCGTGGCAAACGCCGACAGGGGCTGTCCGTCGACGTATTCGAGCACCAGGTACGGCGGCAGCGCCTCTTCGTCCGCATCGAGCAGGCGCACGATGTTGGGGTGGCGCAGGCGGCCGGACAAGGCGGCCTCGTTGCGCAGCAGCTTGCGGTAGCGCTCGGCCTGCTCGGGCTGCCTGAGCAGGTGCGCGTGGGTCTGCTTGATGGCCACCTTGCGGCCCCGAAAACCGTCCAGCCCCAGGAACACGATGCCGCTGGCGCCCCGGCCCAGCTCGCGCTCGATGCGGTACTTGCCAATGCTGGCGGGCGGGGCCGAGGTGGTGGTGGCCATGGCGCGCTGACAGGTTGCGGGGTGCCGCCTCAGCAGCCGGCCAGGGCCTGCTCGAAGTCCGCGAGCAGGTCTTCCACCTCTTCCAGCCCGACCGACAGCCGGATCATGCTGTCGGCGATGTCCATGGCGGCGCGCACGGCCGGGCCGGCCTCCCAGAAGATGGTGTGGGCCACCGGGATGATGAGCGTGCGCGTGTCCGCCAGGCCCGTGGCCTTGATCGGCAGCTGCAGCCGGTTGCACACGGGCAGGCACTGCCCGGGGTCGCGCAGCTCGAACGACAGCAGCCACGAACCGGCCTTGAGGTGCTTCTGGGCAAACGCGTACTGGGGGTGCGACGGCAGGCCGGGGTACAGCACGCGCGAGACCGCCGGGTGCTGCTCCAGCCATTGCGCCAGGGCCAGGGCCGTGGCGCTGGTGCGGTCCATGCGCAGCGACAGGGTTTCAGCGCCCAGCGCGATCTGGTGCGCGGCGTGGGAAGACAGCGTGGCCCCCATGTCGCGCAGGCCCTTCTTGCGCAGTTGCTGAAGGCCCCAGCCCTTGGCGTCGCCCTTGCGGTAGGGGGCGAAGATGTTGGGGTACGTGCTCCAGTCGAACAGGCCGGTGTCGGTCACCGCGCCGCCCAGCGCCGCCCCCTGCCCGCCGATGCTCTTGGTGAGCGAGTTGAGCACCAGCCCCGCGCCCACCGTGGACGCGCGGAACAGGTAGGGCGACGCCACGGTGTTGTCCACCACGTACAGCAGGCCGCGCTCGCGGCAGACCGTGCCCACGCCGTCCAGGTCGGGGATCTGCGTGCCGGGGTTGGCGATGGTCTCGACAAACACCATGCGGGTGTTGAGCCGCACCGCGGCGGCCACGTGGGCTGCGTCCGTCACGTCCACCAGGGTCACCTCGATGCCCAGGTCGGCCAGCGTGCCGAACACGCTGTTGGTGTTGCCAAACACGAACTGGCTGGCCACCAGGTGGTCGCCCGCCTTGAGCAGCGTGAGAAAGATCGCGCAGATGCCCGCCATGCCGGTGGCGAACACGATGGTGCCCTGCCCTTTTTCCATCTGCGTGATCTTGGCCTCCAGCGCCGCCGTGGTGGGCGTGCCCTGCCGCGCGTAGTTGAAGCCGCCCTTGGCGGTGCCCTGGAACACGGCGATCAGGTCCTCGACCTTGTCGTAGCCGTACTGGACCGAGGTGTGGATGGCCTTGTGGATGGCCCCATGCTCCGCGCCGCCCTGGCGGTCGGCGTGCAGGATCTCGGTCGTGAAATGGTTGGTCTGCGGTGTCGTCATAACAAGAAGCGATGTCTATGTGAAAGGCACTGGCGCCCAAAAACCGGCGCGCCCCCATACCAGTGCACGCGTGGAACTGGCTTCGCCAGGCCACCGGGTGCGTCCCCCTCAGGGGGGAAGGCGCGCAGCGCCTCAGGGGGAGTCACCTCTCCGGCGCGATGTGCTCCGCGTAATCGTACAGGGCCCCCAGGATGTCCTGCGTGCGGTCGTCTTCGGCGGTCTCCGACAGCGTGTCGATTTCGGTGAACAGCTGCTCCACCGTACGTGCCCCGCCCTGCCCGTCGAACAAGCAGGCCGCGCGGTGCGCCTCCCACTGCTGCGCTTCTTCAGGCGACAGCGTAGCGGGGAAGTTGCGCGCCCGGTAGCGCCACAGCAGCTCGGCCAGGCGCGGGTCGTCGAACGCGGCGCGGGAGCGGGCCAGCTTCTCGCCGCTCATAGTGCGCAGGTCGTTGAGCAGCCGGCGGTCGTTGTTGCCGACGAAGCCGCCGTACAGGTCCTGGTCCACATCGGGCGTGGCCTCGGGCGGGCGGGCGAACACGGCGGGCCAGATGCCGCTCATGTCGGGCAGGCCGCGGGCCACCTCGGCATGCTGGGCGGCCTGGGCCAGGTCGATGCCCCAGCGCTGCGCCAGCGCGGGCGTGAGCGTGTTCACGTTGCCCACCACCATGGGCGACTTGTTGAGGTGGATGGTCTTGACCGGCAGGCGCGTCACGCCGTCGGGCAGCGCGTCGGCCTTGCTGAACATGCGCAGGCGGATCTCGTCGGCCCCCATGGTGGCGAGGGCCGCCGGATCCTGGGAGAGATCCCAGGCAATGAGTTCGTTCTTGTTGGTGGGATGGCTGGCCAGCGGCCACATCACGGCCAGGCACCCGCGCTCGGCCGGGAACATGCCCGAGACGTGCAGGAACGGCCGGGCCGTGATGGCGGTGGCCGGCAGGCGAAGCTCGGCGGCCACGCGGTCCTTCTTGTGCAGCGAGAGCGCGAAGTCGAAGAGCTTGGCGTTGCGCTCGCGGATGAGCCGCGCCAGCGCAATGGTGGCGCGCACGTCCGACAGCGCATCGTGCGCCGCCTCGTGCACCAGGCCGTTGGCCTTCGAGAGATGCTCGAGCTTGAAACTCGGCGAGCCGTCCTCCTTCCGGGGCCACTGGATGCCGTCGGGCCGCAGCGCGTACGTCATGCGCACCACGTCCAGCAGGTCCCACCGCCCGCACTGGTTCTGCCATTCGCGCGCGTACGGATCGATGAGGTTGCGCCAGAACATGAAGCGCGTGATCTCGTCGTCGAAGCGGATGGTGTTGTAGCCCACGCCGATGGTGCCGGGCTGCGCGAATTCGGCCTCGATGCGGGCAGCGAACTGGTGCTCGGGCACGCCTTTTTCCAGGCACAGCTGCGGCGTGATGCCGGTGATGAGGCAGGACTGCGGATCCGGCAGGTAGTCGCTGGCAGGCTGGCAATAGAACATCAGCGGCTCGCCGATTTCATTGAGCTCGGCATCGGTGCGGATGGCCGCGAACTGCGCGGGCCGGTCGCGGCGCGTGTTGGCACCAAAGGTTTCGTAGTCGTGCCAGAGGAAGGTGTGGGGGGCCATGGTCGGTGGGCAAGCAGGGGCGGGACGGGAACAAGGCAGGGGAAACAGCGAACTGTAACCTGATTTGCAGGCATTTTTAGCCCGCAGCGCATACCGTTCAAGCGCTGACAGCTATCAAAATAGTAGTAATCGAAGGCCACCGCCTCCGCGGCCGCTTCACGCCGTGATACACCTGTGGCCCGGCACCCGCGCCGCGGCACGGGACAATGGCGCATGCACAGCACCCACCGAGCACCTTTCCCGTTCTTGCGGCGCCCTATCTCCCTCGCGTCCCCGCTCCGGCTCCCGCTGGCGGCCTGGACTGCCGCCCTGGCGCTGGCGGGTTGCGCCGCCGCCCCGCCCCCCACCCACCGCCCCGGCGCAGGGACGGCGGCGGCGCCGCAGGCGGCAGCCGCCCGCGTGGCGCCCCCCGCTGCAACCGGCCCGGACACCCCCGCATCCTCCCCCGGCGGCCCCGCCGCCGACATGGTGGACCACGCAGCGGGCTTCGCCGCCTGGCGCGCCGCCTTTTCAGAGCAGGCCCTGGAGGCCGGCATCCAGCCCGGCACGGTGCGCAGCGTGCTGGGCCAGGCGCAATGGCAGCCCCGCGTGGTGGAACTGGACCGCGCGCAGCCCGAATTCACCCGCACGCCGTGGTCCTACCTCGACAACGCGGTCTCCCCGCAGCGCATCGCCCAGGGCCAGGCCAAGCTGGCCGAACACAGCGCCGCGCTCGAGGCGGCCGCCGCCCGCTACGGCGTGCCGGCCACCCTCATCACGGCGATCTGGGGCATGGAGAGCAACTACGGCAGCAATTTCGGCACGTTTCGCACCGTGGACGCGCTGTCCACGCTGGCCTACGAAGGGCGCCGGCGCACCTGGGCCCAGGCGGAGCTGCTCGCGGCGCTGCGCATCGTGGACCAGGGCGACATCCCGGCGGAGCGCATGCTGGGTTCCTGGGCCGGCGCCATGGGACACACGCAGTTCCTTCCTTCCGTCTTCCTGGCCTACGCCGTGGATGCCGACGGCGACGGACACCGCGACATCTGGGGCAGCATCCCGGACGTGGTGGCATCCACCGCCCACTTCCTGTCCCGCTCGGGCTGGCAATCCGGCGAGCCCTGGGGCGCCGAGGTCCAGTTGCCGGCGGCCTTCGACCACGCGCGCGCGGACCCGGCGGTGCGCCAGACCAGCGCGCAATGGGAGGCCGAGGGCGTGCGCGCGCCAGGGGGCCAGCCGCTGCCCCCCCTGGGCGCGGCCTCCATCGCGACCCCTGCCGGAGCGCGCGGGCCCGCCTTTCTGGTGGGGGCGAACTTCCGGGCGATTCTTCGCTACAACAACTCCGTCAACTACGCCCTGGCGGTCGCACTGTTGTCCCAGCAGATCGGCGGGGGCGGCCCCATCGCCGCGCCCTGGCCACGCGACCTGGAGCCCCTGTCGCGCACCCAGCTGCAGGCCCTGCAGGAGGCACTGAACCGCAAGGGCTTCGCGGCCGGCACCCCGGACGGCGTGATGGGCCCCGCCACCCGCGCAGGGCTGCGCGCCTTCCAGCGCAGCACCGGCAGCGTGGCGGACGGCTACCCCACCCTGGAGATGCTGCAGCGCCTGCAGGCGCCCTGACCCCGCAGGGCCCCGCCCGGCTGCACGCCCCCACGGACAGCGCGAAAAGCGCAAGCTTCCGCGAATCCGGCCAAAAAAAAGCCCACGGCATACACCGTGGGCTTTTACCTGGCCGGCACGCGCGCGGCCAGGGCGGCGGCCGCCGCCGCGTGTCAGTCCGCCGTGGCCTCTTCCGGCTCGGCAGGTTCGGACTTGGCCGAGCGCTCCTTCTTGGGCAAGGGCTGGATGTCCAGCAGCACCTCGGACGTTTCCACGCCCTTGTCATCGGTCTTGAGCTCGATGTCGACCGTCAGGCGGCCCCCTTCCGTCAGGCGGCCGAAGAGCAGCTCGTCGGCCAGCGCACGGCGGATGGTGTCCTGGATCAGGCGCTGCATCGGCCGCGCACCCATGAGCGGATCGAAACCCTTCTTGGCCAGGTGCTTGCGCAGGGCGTCGGTGAAAGTGACTTCCACCTTCTTCTCCGCCAGCTGCGTTTCCAGTTGCAGCAGGAACTTGTCCACCACGCGCAGGATGATCTGCTCGTCGAGCGCCTTGAAGTTGACGATGGCATCCAGCCGGTTGCGGAACTCGGGCGTGAACAGGCGCTTGATGTCGCCCATCTCGTCGCCCGCCTGGCGCGGGTTGGTGAAGCCGATCGTCGCCTTGTTCATGGTCTCGGCGCCGGCGTTCGTGGTCATGATGATGAGCACGTTGCGGAAGTCGGCCTTGCGGCCGTTGTTGTCCGTCAGCGTGCCATGGTCCATGACCTGCAGCAGCACGTTGAAGATGTCCGGGTGCGCCTTCTCGATCTCGTCGAGCAGCAGCACCGCGTGCGGCTTCTTCGTGATGGCTTCCGTCAGCAGACCACCTTGGTCGAAACCGACATAACCTGGAGGCGCGCCGATCAGGCGGCTCACGGCATGGCGCTCCATGTACTCCGACATGTCGAAGCGGATCAGCTCGATGCCCATGATGTAGGCCAGCTGCTTGGCCGCCTCGGTCTTGCCCACGCCCGTGGGGCCGCTGAACAGGAACGAGCCGATGGGCTTGTCACCCTTGCCAAGGCCCGAACGCGCCATCTTGACCGCGCTGGCCAGCACTTCCAGGGCCTTGTCCTGGCCGAACACCACGCTCTTCAAGTCACGCTCCAGCGTCTGCAGCTTGCCGCGGTCGTCGTTGGAGACGTTGGCCGGCGGAATGCGCGCGATCTTGGCGACGATCTCCTCGATCTCGGCCTTGCCGATGGTCTTCTTGCGCTTGCTCGGCACCATGATGCGCTGCGCGGCGCCCGCCTCGTCGATCACGTCGATGGCCTTGTCGGGCAGGTGGCGGTCGTTGATGTACTTGGCGCTCAGCTCGGCGGCGGCCTGCAGCGCGGCCGCGGCGTACTTCACGCTGTGGTGCTCTTCGAAGCGCGACTTCAGGCCCTTCAGGATGTCGATGGTTTCGGCCACGCTGGGCTCCACCACGTCCACCTTCTGGAAGCGGCGCGACAGCGCGGCGTCTTTTTCAAAGATGCCGCGGTACTCCGTGAAGGTCGTCGCGCCGATGCACTTGAGCTGGCCGCTCGAAAGCGCCGGCTTGAGCAGGTTCGAGGCATCCAGCGTGCCACCCGACGCGGCGCCCGCACCGATCAGCGTGTGGATCTCGTCAATGAACAAGATTGCATTGGGCTTGTCCTTGAGCGACTTGAGAACGCCCTTGAGGCGCTGCTCGAAGTCACCCCGGTACTTGGTGCCCGCCAGCAACGCGCCCATGTCGAGCGAGTACACGGTGGCCTCCGCCAGGATCTCCGGCACGTCGTTCTGCGTGATGCGCCAGGCCAGGCCCTCGGCGATCGCGGTCTTGCCCACGCCGGCTTCGCCCACCAGCAGCGGGTTGTTCTTGCGGCGGCGGCACAGGATCTGGATCGTGCGCTCCACCTCGTAGTGGCGCCCGATCAGCGGATCGATCTTGCCTTCCTTGGCGGCCTGGTTCAGGTTCTGGGTGAACTGCTCCAGCGGCGAGGCCTTCTCGTTGCGCTCGGAGCCACCGCCCTCTTCGCCTTCGGCCTGGTTTTCCGCCTTGGCGGGCTCTGGCGGCTCGCCCTTCTTGATGCCGTGGGCGATGAAATTGACCACGTCCAGCCGCGTCACGCCCTGCTGGTGCAGGTAATACACGGCATGGGAATCCTTCTCGCCGAAGATGGCCACGAGCACGTTGGCGCCCGTGACTTCCTTCTTGCCATTGCCCGTGGACTGCACGTGCATGATGGCGCGCTGGATCACACGCTGAAAGCCCAGCGTGGGTTGCGTGTCCACCTCGTCGGTGCCAGCCACCTGGGGCGTGTTGTCTTTGATGAAGTTCGCCAGCGATGAACGCAGATCATCGATGTTGGCAGAACAAGCGCGCAGCACCTCCGCTGCGCTGGGGTTATCGAGCAATGCAAGCAACAGATGCTCCACGGTGATGAACTCGTGGCGCTGCTGACGGGCCTCAACAAAGGCCATGTGCAAGCTGACTTCCAGTTCCTGGGCAATCATGTGAACTCCTTTGTGCTTGCGTGGAAGGGATAACTGTAGATCGGGATCAAAAACCTGTTATTCAACAGGCTCACTGACACATTGCAGTGGGTGGCCCGCCTTGAGGGCGGCGTCAAGCACTTGTTCCACCTTGGTGGCAGCCACATCGCGGGAGTAAACGCCGCAGACGCCTTTGCCATCGAGGTGGATCTTCAACATGATCTGGGTGGCTTGCTCGCGGTCCTTGCTGAAAAACTCCTGCAGCACCACGATGACGAACTCCATGGGGGTGTAGTCGTCATTGAGCATGACCACCTGGTACATCTGGGGCGGCTGGGTCTTTTGTGTGCGTCTTTCGAGCACGACCGAACCGCCATCATCCCGCGCTGGCCGGGTCACGGGCGGCGCGGTGGGGGGTGAAGGTGGTTTTGTTGCCATGAAAATCATTCTAGCGATCCGCGCGGGGTGATGCCGTGAGAGAAATCTGACGTTGATCCTGTTTTTTTCAAGCTATGGCGCGCCGGATATTCACTCTTTGGTGTCGCGGGCCCGCCCTATTCGTAGACCACGGTGGCGGACCCGCTGCCAGCCTGGGCCGTCCAGGCCGCGAGCGCCGCGTCGGTGGGATAGAAACGGGCGCTTTCTCCCAGTTGCAGCTCCGCGACCGCCGCCGCGTCGCCCGCCACGCAGCGCACGCCCATGCGCACCCGCAGGCCATGGACCAGTTCGCCCTCCGCGATCTCCTCGCGGCGGGCGGGAAATTCCCGCACCAGCCGGGGCACATCCGGCCCCTTGTCGCCCACCAGCACATGCAGATACTTGCCGAAGCGGCAGCGCGCCCCGGCCAGATCCCAGACCTGCTGCACCTTCACGCGCAGCCCGCCACTGAAATGGTCCAGCTGCAGGCGGCCCATCATCACCACGAACTCGTCCTCCTTGAGCTGGTTGCGGTAGGTGTTGAGCAGTGCTTCGTCCGCGGAGGCTTCGATGACACCGGATTTGTCGTCCAGGCGGAAGAGGCCCAGCCTGCCGCGCTGGCCATTGATCACCCGGAAGTCGCTGATGATCCCGGCGAGGACCTGGGGTTCTCGGCTGTCCAGCAGCTCGTCGATGGAGGTGCGCACGAAGCGCCGCACCTCGGTGGCGACTTCGTCGAACAGATGGCCGGAGAGGTAGAAGCCGACCGCCGTTTTCTCCTGCGTCAACCGCTCCTTGATGCCCCAGGGCATGGCATCCACCAGATCCGGCTCCTGCGTGCTCGAGCCATGGGCGTCGTCGCCCATCATGTCGAAAAGCCCCCCCTGGTTCACATTGGCCAGCGTGGCCGCCGAAAAATCGAACGCGCGGTCGATGGAAGCCACCAGGGAGGCGCGGTTGAGATGGAGCGAGTCAAACGCACCCGCCTTGATCAGCGCCTCCACCGTGCGCTTGTTCAGGCGCGCCCGGTCCACCCGCACGCAGAAGTCGAACAGGCTCTTGAACGGGCCGGTGGTCGAGCCTTGCGGCCCCTCGCCCCGCCCCTCGCGCGCGGCCACGATGGCTTCGATGGCCTGCTGCCCCGTGCCTTTGACGGCCCCCAGGCCGTAGCGGATGATCTTGTCGGTCACCGGCTCGAAGCGGTAGAAGCCCCGGTTGACATCCGGCGGCTCGAACGAGAGCCCCATCTTCTGCGCGTCCTCGAACAGCACCTTGAGCTTGTCGGTGTCGTCCATTTCCACGGTCATGTTGGCGCAGAAGAACTCGGCCGTGAAGTGCACCTTGAGCCAGCCGGTGTGGTACGCCAGCAGCGAGTACGCGGCAGCATGCGACTTGTTGAAGCCGTAGCCGGCGAACTTCTCCATCAGGTCGAACACTTCGTCGGCCTTCTCCTGGCCAATGCCCTTCTCGGCGGCCCCCTTGCGGAAGATCTCGCGGTGCTCGGCCATCTCCTCGGCCTTCTTCTTGCCCATGGCGCGGCGCAGCATGTCGGCGCCGCCCAGGCTGTAGCCCCCCAGCACCTGGGCGGTCTGCATCACCTGCTCCTGGTACACCATGATCCCGTAGGTCTCGGCGAGCACCTTTTCCACCAGCGGGTGCGGGTATTCCACGACCTCCTTGCCGTGCTTGCGGTTCACGAAGCTGGGGATCAGGTCCATGGGGCCCGGGCGGTACAGCGCGTTGAGCGCGATCAGATCCTCCAGCCGGCTGGGGCGCGCCTCCTTGAGCATGCCCTGCATGCCCCGGCTTTCAAACTGGAACACCGCCTCGGTCTTGCCTTCCGAGAACAGGCGGTAGGTGGGCCCGTCGTCCAGCGGGACGGCTTCATACGTGAAGTTCTCCTGCCCCTTGTGGCGCTTCATGATGAATTCGCGCGCGATCTCCAGGATGGTCAGCGTGGCCAGGCCCAAGAAGTCGAACTTCACCAGGCCGATGGCCTCCACGTCGTCCTTGTCGTACTGGCTCACGGCCGATTCGCTGCCCGGCTGCTGGTACAGCGGGCAAAAGTCGGTGAGCTTGCCCGGCGCGATCAGCACCCCGCCCGCATGCATGCCGATGTTGCGCGTCATGCCCTCGAGCTTCTGGGCCATCTCGATGATGGTCTTGACGTCCTCTTCCTTCTGCACGCGCTCGTACAGCTGCGGCTCCAGTTCCAGCGCGTAGTTGTTCTTGTCGCCTTCCTTCTTCACCTCGGGCGGGTAGGCCAGCGTGTACGACATGCCGGGCTTGCCCGGCACCAGCTTGGAGATGCCGTCGCAGAACATGTAGCTCATGTCCATCACCCGGCCCACGTCGCGGATGGCCGCCTTGGCGGCCATGGTTCCGAAGGTGGCGATCTGGCTCACCGCGTTCTTGCCGTACTTGTCCTTCACGTAGTCGATCACCCGGTCCCGGTTGGACTGGCAAAAGTCGATGTCGAAGTCGGGCATGGACACCCGTTCGGGGTTCAGGAAGCGCTCGAACAGCAGGTTGTACTGCAGCGGGTCCAGGTCGGTGATCTTGAGCGCATAGGCCACCAGCGAGCCGGCGCCCGAGCCCCGGCCCGGCCCCACGGGACAGCCGTTGGCCTTGGCCCACTGGATGAAGTCCCCCACGATGAGGAAGTAACCCGGAAAGCCCATCTTGAGAATGGTGCCGATCTCGAACTCCAGCCGCTCCACGTAACGCGGGCGCTGCTGGTCGCGCTCGGCCTCCTTGGGAAACAGCAGTTTCAGCCGCGCCTCCAGGCCATCGAACGATGCAAGCCCGAAATACTCGTCGATCGGCATGCCGTTGGGTGTGGGAAAGTCCGGCAGCTGCGGCTTGCCCAGCACCAGGGTGAGGTTGCAGCGCTGCGCGATTTCCACCGTGTTCGCGATGGCCGAGGGCACGTCCGCAAACAGCGCCTCCATCTCCGCGGAGGATTTGAAGTACTGGTCGCGCGTGAACTTGCGCACGCGGCGCGGATTGGCCAGGATCTCGCCCTCAGCGATGCAGATGCGCGCTTCGTGCGCCTCGTAGTCGTCCGCCGTGGCGAACTGCACCGGATGCGTCGCCACCACGGGCAAGCTCAGGCGCGCCGCCAGCTGCGCCGCGGCCACCACGTGGCTTTCATCGTCCACGCGGCCCGCCCGCTGCAACTCGATGTAAAACCGGTGTGGAAACAGCCCCGCCAGGCGCAAGGCCACCTGGGCGGCGCCCGACTCATCCCCCTTCAGGAGGGCCTGCCCCACGGGCCCTGCCTGTGCCCCGGCCAGGGCGATCAGCCCCTCCGAAAGCTCCTGCAGCCAGTCCCAGGTGCACAGCGCCAGGTTCTTGACGACATTGCGCGTCCAGGCGCGCGCCAGCAGTTCGGACAGATTGAGGTAGCCCTGGCGGTTCTGCACCAGCACGATGAGGCGCGAGGGCGCTGCGCCCGCCTCGCCCTCCAGAAAGATCTCGGCCCCCAGGACGGGCTTGACGCCCTTGCCCCGCGCCTCCTTGTAGAACTTGATCGCGCCAAAAAGGTTGTTGAGATCGGTGATGGCCAGCGCGGGCTGGCCGTCCTTGGCGGCGGCCTTGGCCACCTCATCGATTCGATTGGTACCGTCGACGACGGAAAACTCGGTGTGCAGGCGCAGGTGAACAAACATGGGAGCATTGTAGAAAGCCCCACGCGCCTCGCCACGAAAGCCAGCCGCACGGCGCCTCTTGACAGGGACGGCCGCCGGTACAATGCCTTTCCGTGCCCCGGATGCCAACGGCGCCCGGCCCGCTGGACCGGCGCAGATATCCTGCACCCCCTGTCTCCTCTTTTGCTGAAAGCTGCTTGCGATGCTGCGTGCCCCACTGCCCCTCGTTTCCGCCCTGCTGCTTGCCGGTCTGCTGGCGGGTTGCTCCAGCACGACCGAAGACAAAACGGCCAACTGGAGCCCCAACCGCATCCATTCGGAAGCGCAGGACGAGATGAACAGCGGCGCCTATGACAAGGCCGTCCCCCTGCTGGAAAAGCTGGAGGGCCGCGCGGCAGGCACTCCGCTGGCGCAGCAGGCCCAGATCGACAAGGCGTACGCGCACTACAAGGCCGGCGAGAAGGCCCAGGCCATCGCGACGCTGGACCGTTTCATGAAGCTGCACCCTGCCAGTCCGGCGTTCGACTACGCGCTGTACCTCAAGGGCCTGGTGAACTTCAATGACAACCTGGGCCTGTTCTCGTTCATCTCGCGCCAGGACCTCTCCGAGCGCGACCAGAAAGCCGCCAAGGATTCGTTCGAGGCCTTCAGCGAGCTGGTCACCCGCTTTCCGGAATCGCGCTACGCGCAGGACTCGCGCCAGCGCATGACCTACATCGTCAATTCGCTCGCGCAATACGAAGTGCATGTGGCGCGCTACTACTTCCAGCGCGGTGCCTATGTGGCGGCCATCAGCCGCGCGCAGGTGGCGCTGGCCGACTACCAGGGCGTGCCCGCGCTGGAAGAAGCGCTGTACATCCTCATCCAGTCCTATGACGCGCTGGGCATGACGCAGCTGCGCGACGATGCGCGTCGGGTGATGGACACCTCGTACCCCCAGAGCGAGTACGTGCGCGGCGGCCTCAGGGCCAAGGCCGATCCGTGGTGGAAGTTCTGGTAAGCGCCTGAACCGCGGCCTCGAATTCCTGCTGTGATTCCAGGCGCCGCATCGGCGGCAGCGCCGCCAGCAGGCGCTTGCCATAGCCCATGGTGACCAGGCGGGTGTCGCCCACCACGAGAATGCCGTGGTCGGACTCGCGGCGTATCAGGCGCCCCGCCCCCTGCTTGAGCGCGACGGCGGCCTCCGGCAGCGCGTAGGATTTGAACGCCTTCCCGCCCGATTCTTCGATGCGCTGCGTGCGCGCTTCCACCAGGGGGTCGCCCGGAGGCGGAAAAGGCAGCTTGTCGATGACAACAAGCTGCAATGCGTCGCCGGGCACATCAAATCCCTCCCAGAACGTGGCCGACGCCACCAGCACACAGCCCCGCTGTCCGTGCTCGCTCCCTTCCCGAAAACGCTCCATCAGCCGCCGCTTGGGCCACTCGCCCTGCACCAGGACCTCCAGGCTGCCCGATGCCGCAAACCGGTCTCCGAGCGCATCGCCGATCGTGCGCAAGGCCTTGAGCGTGGTGGTCAATACCAGCGTGCGGCCACCGAGCTGCTCCGCCGCCTGGGCCACCCATTGCGCCAGCATGCCGCTGTGCGCGGGGTCGGCCGGCGACGGCAGGTGGCGCGGGACGTACAGTGCCGCCTGCGACGCATAGTCGAAGGGGCTAGCGACCCGCAGGATCTCGGCATCCTGCAAGCCGGCCCGCTCCGTGAACCAGCTCAGCCGCTCGTCATCGCCCAGCGTCGCCGACGTGAAGATCCATGCCCTGCCGGGGCCCGCCGCGGACTCCTCGGGCCAGCCATCTTCGCCCGCCGGTTCGGCCGGCGAGGCCAGCAGGCGGGTGCGCATGGCCTCGGCGATGTCCAGGGGCGACTCCATCAGGCGCAATTGCGCACCCACATCGATCCAGCGCACGGCGTCAGGGTTGCCAGGGCCGGCGAAATGCGCCAGCCGCGCCAGCAGTTCGGTCCCGCGCTCGTACAGCCGCACAAAGTCGGGCGCCATTTCGCTGACCGTGTCGAGCGCCTCCTGGGCCTGTGCGCAGGCGACCGCCATGCCGCGGATGGCCGCATGCCACGCATCAGCCGCCACGCCCTGCGGGGCCTCATCCGTCCAGCGCAGCTTCGCCCCGCCCCGCCGCTCTCCCACCGTCAGGCGCAAGTCCCGGGCCGAAAGATCCACCAGGCTGGCCAGCCCCGTCCAGTCCGCCAGGCCGCGCGCATGCTGCAGCCCCACGGCCAGGAGGTCCCTGCCGAAGTCCATCAGCTGGCCCGTGGACAGCGCAAGCCCCAGAAACTGCACGCCGGTCTCGTTGATCTGGTGCGCCTCGTCGAACACCACCACGCGCACCGACGGCAAGAGCTCGGCCATGCCGGATTCGCGGACCGCCAGGTCGGCAAAGAAGAGGTGGTGGTTGATGACCACGATGTCCGCCGCCAACGCCTCCCGCCGTGCCAGATGCACGTGGCATTCGCGGAAACGCGGGCACGGGGAGCCCAGGCAGTTCTCCCGGGTGGATGTGACCAGCGGTATCACGGGCGACCGCTCGTCCAGCCCTGTCAGCTCCGCCAGATCGCCCGAGCGGGTGCCGTGCGACCAGCTCTCCACCTTGGCCAGCACGCGCGCCACGCCGGGCTCACGGGCAGACACGTCCTGGCGCGCCAGCCCCATGCGGTACAGGCACAGATAGCTCGCCCGGCCCTTGAGAAGCGCCATGCGCACCGGCAGGCCCAGCGTCTGGGCCAGGCGCGGAAGATCGCGCGCGAACAGCTGGTCCTGCAGGGCCTTGGTGGCGGTGGACAGCAGCACGCGCTCGCCGCTGAGCAGCGCCGGCACGAGGTAGGAGAAGGTCTTGCCCACCCCCGTGCCCGCCTCCACGACCAGGGCGCCACCGGCCTCGATGGTGCGCGCCACGGCCACCGCCATGTCCGTCTGTCCCGCGCGGGGCTGGAAATGCACGTCCGCCCGCGCCAGCACGCCATCGGCGGCGAACACCTCCTGAACCATTTCCGCCAGCGCCATCAGGCGGGCTCTTGGGGTTGAAGGGCCCGCTCCAGGCGGTGCATGGCATCGCGCAGCGCAAGGCGGCGCTTCTTGAGGCGGCGCAGTGTGAATTCGTCAGGTGCCCCGTCTGGAGCACACAGGTCGATCAGGGCATCGAGATCGGCATGTTCGATGCGCAGTGCAATGAGCTGCCGGTGCGGAGAATGGAGGCTGAGGTTCAAGGCGTGGGGGCCGCAGGATGGCAAAAATGCCACAGGCGGGCGGATAATACGCGCTTGGCCCGCATTCCGCGACGGCCGTTTGCGTACGCGCCCCCACAATCACCAGCATGACCAAAGCGTTTCGCCTCATCGCGTCCACCGGTATCCACAAGGGTGACCGGGAGTACCAGCAAGACCAGGTGACCTTGATCTCGCACGAGCGGCACAACGGCTGCGTGCTGGGCGTGATTGCCGACGGGATGGGCGGCCGCAGCGGCGGGCGCAAGGCATCCGACCAGGTCATGATGACGGCGCGCCAGCTGTTCGAACGCTATTCCCCGGACACCGACGACCCGGTGGCCATGCTCAAGAGCATGGTCGAGGAAGCCCACATCGTCATCCGCCTCACGGCCATCGCGGCCGAGCAGGAGCCGCACAGCACCATCGCGGCCTTCCTCATCAACCCGCGCGGCGACTGCCACTGGGTGCACGCGGGCGATTCGCGCATCTACCACTTTCAGGGCGCGCGCATGGTGTTTCGCACCAGCGACCATTCCTATGTCCAGGCACTGGTGGACCGGGGCGAGCTCACCGAGGCGGAGGCCAACAACCATCCGCATTCCAACATCCTGGTGGGCTGCCTGGGGACCGAAAGCGACCCGCCCATCACCACCCATGTGATTCCGCAGCTGCAGCCGGGCGACGTGCTCATGGCCTGCAGCGACGGCGTGTGGCACTACTTTTCGCCCACCGAACTGGGTTCCGTGGTGGACTCGCTGTCGCCACGGGAAGCCACGGAGTTCCTGATCGAGAAAGCCCGTTCCCGGGCGCGCGGCGGCGGTGACAACCTTTCCCTGGTCATCGTGAAGATGGAAGCGCTGGTGGAAGAAAAGAAGGTGGCGCGCCTGGTCCCCGCCGACGCAGGCCGGCCCTGATACGCCCCGGGGCCCGGCTGACGCTGGTTGGTGGGCCCAGGCCGCCCCGCCAGATCCCTGCGCGGCGCCCCTGCGCATGCCCTACGCCAGAACCGTTCTCAGCGCGCCGCCGAAGCAGCGGGTAGCGGCGCGGCGGGTTTGCGCCCCTGGGCAGCGGCCTCTGCCTGCGACTTTTCTATCCGTGCGCGGCGTTCCTGCGCGGCCTTGAGCGCGGCCGCGTGGCGTTCGCGCGCCTGCGCGGCACGCTCGGCATTCGTGGCATTGTGGGCAGCCCGTTCCTCTGCCTGCTTCTGCACCCGGTCGCGCTGCTGCTGCGCCCGTTGCCCTGCCTCCTGGTCGCGCTGGGACTTCATGCCCTGCGGATCGTGCGGCTTGCGCAGCAAGGCATCCGGCGCGCTGGCACCCGCCGACGGCCCCTCCGGCACCACCGCCCGCTGCTTTTCCTCGATCGACTTCAGGCGCTCCGCCGCCTTTTCCTTGCGCTCCGCGTCGTTGAGTTCGATCTCCTGGGCACGCAGGCGGGACTCCGCGTCACGCGCTCCCGCACGGACACCGCGAAGGCAGTCCTCCACCGAGAAGCGCTGGTAGCAGGCCGCTTCGTCCTGCTGGCGCCGGGCCTTGACGGCATCGCGCTCGTGGCGAATACGGTCGTGCTCCGCCTTGCGCTGGGCGGCCGCGGCCTGTGGGCTGCCCTGCGGCACACCCGCTGGCGCACCGGATTGCGCCGGTGCAGGGGCCGCGAAAACACAGGCAAAGCCTGCGAGGGCAACAAGGGCCAGGCGCTTCAGCATGATCATGTCAGCCCCGTATCGACAGTGCGGCGCTCCAGCGCCAGGAATTCCTTGGACTGCATCTCGTTGAGCCGCGAAATCGTGCGCGGGAACTCGTGCGCCAGGGGGCCTTCGGTGTACAGCTGTTCGGGCGGCACCGCCGCGGACAGGATGAGCTTGACCCGCCGGTCGTAGAGAACGTCCACGAGCCAGGTGAAACGCCGCGCGGGCGACGCCATGCTCACGGGCATGTGGGGCACGTCGGACAGCAGCACGGTATGGAACTGCGTCGCGATCTCCAGGTAGTCGTTCTGCGAACGGGGACCGCCGCACAGCGTCTTGAAGTCGAACCACACCACCCCGCCGGCCTTGCGGCGGGCGCGGATCTCGCGGGCCTCGATGTGCAGCACCGGGTCTTCGTCGTGCACTTCGGCCAGCTGGTCGAAGGCCTGGCCCATCTCGGCGTCCGCCTCGGGCCCCAGTGGCGTGTGGTACAGCTTCACATGCTCCAGGGTGCGCCGGCGGTAGTCGGTGCCGTTGTCGACATTGACGACTTCCAGCCGCTCGTTGAGCAGGGCGATCGCGGGCAGGATGCGGTCGCGGTGCAGGCCGCCGGGGTACAGGTCGTCGGGCTTGAAATTGGAGGTGGTGACAAAACCCACGCCGTTGTCGAATAGTGCCGCCAGCAGGCGGTGCAGGATCATCGCGTCGGTGATGTCGGCAACGTGGAACTCATCGAAGCAGATGAGCTTGTAGCGCCGCGCAATGCGCTCGCCCAGCACGTCCAGCGGGTTCACCGTGCCCTGCAGCGCCGCCAGCTCGCGGTGGACCTCGCGCATGAATTCATGGAAATGCAGGCGCACCTTGCGCTTCAGGGGCACGGCGTCGAAGAAGCACTCCATGAGGAAGCTCTTGCCGCGCCCCACCCCGCCATACATGTACACGCCGCGCGGAATGTCCGGCCGGTTGATCAGCTTCTTGAGCGCGTTGGAGCGGCGGGCCTTGTAGGCCGCCCATTCATCGGCGCAGCGCTGGAGGGCATCCACGGCACGCAGCTGGGCAGGGTCGCTTTGAAAGCCTTTGGCGGCCAGCTCGGCCAGGTAAGCCTGTTTGACGGTCACGTGGTGGTTGTCCTGATACTATGAATTTAATAGCTGCCAGCGCTTGATGGTCAAGCGCTGGAGCCGGTTTTTATTCAAATATCAGAAGTTCAGCGTGCGCTTGTCCACGGCCAGGGCCGCTTCCTTCGTGGCTTCGCTCAGGGACGGATGCGCGTGGCAGATGCGCGCGATGTCTTCGCTGCTGGCCTTGAACTCCATGGCCACCACGGCTTCGGAGATCAGCTCGCTGGCCTGCGGGCCCACGATGTGCACGCCCAGGATCTCATCGGTGTCGGCATCGGCCAGCATCTTGACCATGCCGGTGGTGTCGCCCAGCGCGCGCGCGCGGCCGTTGGCCAGGAACGGGAAGCTGCCGGCCTTGTACTTGACGCCGTCGGCCTTGAGCTGCTGCTCGGTGCGGCCCACCCATGCGATCTCGGGGCTGGTGTAGATGACCCACGGCACGGTGTTGAAGTTCACGTGGCCATGCTGGCCGGCAATGCGCTCGGCCACGGCAACGCCTTCTTCCTCGGCCTTGTGCGCCAGCATCGGGCCGCGCACCACGTCACCCACCGCCCACACGCCGGGCAGGTTGGTCTTGCAGTCGGCATCGACGACGATGGCGCCGCGCTCGTCCAGGGCCAGGCCCACGGCTTCGGTGTTCAGGCCGATGGTGTTGGGCACGCGGCCGATGGAGACGATGAGCTTGTCCACGTCCAGCGCCTGGGCTTCGCCCTTGGCGTTGGTGTAGGCGATGGAGACGCCCTTCTTGCCGGTCTTGATCTCGCCGACCTTCACGCCCAGCTCGATCTTCAGGCCCTGCTTGTCGAACGCCTTCTTGGCTTCCTTGGCGATCTGCTCGTCCACGGCCCCCAGGAAAGTGGGCAGACCTTCGAGGATGGTGACTTCAGCGCCCAGACGGCGCCACACCGAGCCCATTTCCAGGCCGATCACGCCCGAGCCGATGAGGCCGAGCTTCTTGGGCACCGCGCCCACGCGCAGCGCGCCGTCGTTGGACAGCACCAGCTCTTCGTCGAACGGCGTGCCGGGCAGCGCACGGGCATTGGAGCCAGTGGCGATGATGATCTGCTTGCCAACGATGGACTCTTCAGCGGCGCCAGCCACCTTGATCTCGTAGCCACCTTCGGCGGCCTTCACGAACGAGCCGCGGCCGTGGAAGAAGCTGACCTTGTTCTTCTTGAACAGGTACAGGATGCCGTCGTTGTTCTGCTTCACGACGGTGTCCTTGCGGGCAATCATCTTGGCCACGTCCATCTTCACGCCGGTGGCCGTGATGCCGTGTTCGGCGAAGTGCTTGTTGGCGTGCTCGAAGTGCTCGGACGATTGCAGCAGCGCCTTGGACGGAATGCAGCCCACGTTGGTGCAGGTGCCGCCGGGCGCGGGGCCACCCTTCTCGTTCTTCCACTCGTCGATACAGGCCACGTTGAAGCCCAGCTGGGCAGCGCGGATGGCGGCGATGTAGCCGCCGGGGCCGCCACCGATGACGATCACATCAAATTGTTTGCTCATGGGAAATCTCGTTCAGTCAGTTGGAGAAAGACCCACCGGCGGGCAGGACCAGAGGCCGGGCCACGCGGGTGGGTCGATACAGTCAGGGGATCAGATGTCGAACAGCAGGCGCGATGGGTCTTCCAGCGCGTCCTTCATGGCCACCAGGCCCAGCACGGCTTCGCGGCCGTCGATGATGCGGTGGTCATACGACATGGCCAGGTAGTTCATCGGGCGGATGACGATCTGGCCGTTTTCGACCACGGCGCGGTCCTTGGTGGCGTGCACGCCCAAAATGGCCGACTGGGGCGGGTTGATGATGGGGGTGGACAGCATGGAGCCGAACGTACCGCCATTGGAAATGGAGAACGTGCCACCGGTCATTTCCTCGATGCCCAGCTTGCCTTCCGACGCCTTCTTGCCGAACTCGGCGATCTTCTTCTCGATGTCGGCGAAGCTCATCTGGTCTGCATTGCGCAGGATGGGCACCACCAGGCCACGGGGCGAACCCACGGCGATACCGATGTCGAAGTAGCCGTGGTAGACGATGTCGTTGCCGTCCACCGAGGCGTTCAGCACGGGGTACTTCTTGAGGGCGTGCACGGCGGCCTTCACGAAGAAGGACATGAAGCCCAGCTTGGTGCCGTGTTCCTTCGTGAAGCTGTCCTGGAACTTCTTGCGCAGATCCATCACGGGGGCCATGTTCACTTCGTTGAACGTGGTCAGGATGGCGTTGGTCGACTGCGACTGCAGCAGGCGCTCGGCCACGCGGGCGCGCAGGCGGCTCATGGGCACGCGCTGCTCGGGACGGCCGCTCAGGTCTTCCTTGGCGGCAGGCGCGGACACCTGGGGCAGCGTCTTGGTCGGCACGCCCGTGGGAATCACGCTCGGAGCCACAGCAGCCTTGGCGCCGCCGGCCACGGCGGACAGCACGTCGCCCTTGGTCACGCGGCCATCCTTGCCCGTGCCGGCCACGGCCGACACCGACAGGTTGTTGTCGGCCAGCAGCTTGGCGGCTGCGGGCATGGCCACATCGCCCTTCGAACCGCCAGCCGCTGGTGCGGCGGCGGGCGCTGCGGCCGCGGGAGCCGGCGCAGCGGCAGCCGGTGCGGGGGCGGCTGCGCCAGCCTTGCCTTCGGTGTCGATCTTGGCGATGAGCTGTTCGGCCACCACGGTGGCGCCGTCGCCCTGGATGATTTCGGACAACACGCCAGCCGACGGCGCGGGCACTTCGAGCACGACCTTGTCGGTTTCGATCTCGATCAGGATTTCGTCCACGGCCACGGCCTCACCGGCCTTCTTCTTCCAGGTCAGCATGGTGGCTTCCGCCACGGATTCGGACAGCTGGGGGACTTTGACTTCTACGATAGCCATTTTGAATTCTTTCAGTAGGGTTCTGTTTGTTCTGTGTTCGTTCGGGTAGCTGGCCTTACTTGGTCAGGACAAACCCCTTGAGCTTGGCAAACGCGCCGTCCACCAGCGCCTTTTGCTGTTCCTGGTGCAGGTGCGAGTAACCCACGGCAGGCGACGCCGATGCCGCGCGGCCGGAGTAGCCCAGCTTCTGGCCTTCGAGCATGTTCTCGTGGATGTTGTGCTGGATGAAGAACCAGGCGCCCTGGTTCTGCGGCTCGTCCTGGCACCACACCACGTCGGTGGCATGGGGGTAGCGCTTGAGTTCGGCGGCAAACGCCTTGTGCGGGAAGGGATAGAGCTGTTCCACACGGATGATGGCCACGTCATCGTCTTCGCGCTCGGTGCGCTTCTTCACGAGGTCGTAGTACACCTTGCCCGAGCAGGCGATCACGCGCTTGACCTTGGCGGCCTTCTTCACGATGGCTTCGTCCTGCTCCGGGATCACCGTCTGGAAGCTGCCCTTGGTGAATTCGGACAGCGGCGAGGTGGCATCCTTGTTGCGCAGCAGCGACTTGGGCGTCATGATGATCAGCGGCTTGCGAAGATCACGCACCATCTGGCGGCGCAGCACGTGGAAGATCTGGCTGGCCGTGGTCGGCTGCACCACCTGCATGTTGGCGTCGGCCGACAGCTGCATGAAACGCTCCAGGCGTGCCGAGCTGTGCTCGGGGCCCTGGCCTTCGTAGCCGTGCGGCAGCATCAGCGTGATGCCGTTCACGCGGCCCCACTTCACTTCGCCGGAGGCGATGAACTGGTCGATCACGACCTGCGCACCGTTGGCGAAGTCGCCGAACTGGGCTTCCCAGATCACGAGCGTGTTGGGGTCGTTGGACGCGTAGCCGTACTCGAAGCCCAGCACCGCCTCTTCGGACAGGATGGAGTCGATCACGACGAACGGAGCCTGGTTCTCGGCCACGTTCTGCAGGGGCGTATAGGTGCCGATGTCCCACTTCTCGCGCTTCTGGTCATGGATGACCGAGTGGCGGTGCGTGAAGGTGCCGCGGCCGCAGTCCTCGCCGGACAGGCGCACGGGATAGCCGCTGGCCACGAGCGAGGCGAACGCCATGTGCTCGCCCATGCCCCAGTCCACGGGGATCTCGCCACGGCCCATGGCGGCGCGGTCGTCGTACACCTTCTTGACCAGCTGGTGCGGCGTCACGCTTTCAGGGATGGTGGTGATCTTCTCGGCCAGGCGCTTCCACTCGGCCAGGGGAATGGCGGTGTCGCCAGCGTCCGTCCACTTCTTGCCCAGGAACGGGCTCCAGTCCACGGCGTACTTGCTCTTGAAATTGGTCAGCACCGGGTCGACCGTGTGCTTGCCCGCATCCATGGCGGCACGGTAGGCCTTGACCATGTCGTCGCCCAGCGTTTCGCCCAGGCCCTGCGTGGCCAGCTTGTCGGCGTACAGCTTGCGCGTGCCGGGGTGCTGGCCGATCTTCTTGTACATGAGCGGCTGGGTCAGCGCAGGCGTGTCCTGCTCGTTGTGGCCCAGCTTGCGGAAGCAGATGATGTCCACGACCACGTCCTTCTGGAACTCCATGCGGAATTCGAGGGCGAGCTGGGTGGCCAGCACCACGGCTTCGGGATCGTCGCCGTTCACGTGCAGCACGGGCGACTCGACCATCTTCACGATGTCGGTGCAGTACAGCGTGGAGCGTGCGTCGCGCGGGTCGGAGGTGGTGAACCCGATCTGGTTGTTGATGATGATGTGCACCGTGCCGCCCGTGGAATAACCACGGGTCTGCGCCAGCGCCAGCGTTTCCTGGTTCACGCCCTGGCCGGCAAAGGCCGCGTCGCCGTGCACCAGCACGGGCAGCACCTGCTTGCCATGGGGGTCGGCGCGGCGGTCCATGCGGGCACGCACCGAGCCTTCGACCACGGGGTTCACGATTTCCAGGTGCGACGGATTGAACGCCAGCGACAGGTGGACCGGGCCGCCGGGGGTGGTCACGTCGGAGCTGAAGCCCTGGTGGTATTTCACGTCGCCCGATGGCAGGTCTTCGGGGGCGGTGTGGTCGAACTCGGCGAACAGGTCCGCAGGCATCTTGCCCAGGGAGTTGACCAGCACGTTCAGGCGGCCGCGGTGGGCCATGCCGATCACGATTTCCTGCACGCCCTTGGCGCCGGCGGACTGGATCAGTTCGTCCATGGCGGCAATGAAGCTTTCGCCCCCTTCGAGGGAGAAACGCTTCTGGCCGACGTATTTGGTGTGGAGAAAGCGCTCCAGGCCTTCGGCCGCGGTCAGGCGGTCGAGGATGTGCTTTTTCTTGTCCGCGCCAAAGCTGGGCTTGCTGCGGATGGTTTCGAGCTTTTCCTGCCACCAGCGCTTCTGGTTCTGGTCGGTGGCGTACATGTACTCGGCACCGATGGAGCTGCAGTAGGTTTCACGCAGGGCGTTGATCAGCTCACGCAGCGGCATCGACTCCTTGCCGAAGAACGTGTTGCTGGTGTTGAACACGACTTCCTGGTCGGAATCGCTGAAACCATAGAAGGAGGGTTCGAGCTCGGGGATGGCGGGGCGCTCGGTGCGCTTCAGGGGGTCCAGATCGGCCCAGCGCTGGCCCACGTTGCGGTAAGCGGCGATCAGCTGCTGGACGGCGGTGCGCTTGCGGCCCAGTTCCGAATCCGCGCCGGTGGCGACGACGACCTTGGTTCCACCCTGCTTTGCGCGCTCGGCAAAGGCATTGACCACGGGGAGATGGGGAACGTCCTTGGCATTGCTGCCGTCCACCGCGGGCACGTTTTGCAGTGCGTCAAAGTATTCGCGCCAGTTGTCTGGCACGCTGCCTGGATTGGCGAGGTAGTTCTCATACATCTCTTCGACATAGGGCGCATTGCCGCCGAAGAGGTAGGTGTTGCCTTGGTAGGCTTGATAGACGGACGTCGTATCGCTCATATTCCGCTGACCTCCGCTTTCCTTGGGAAAGCATTAGCTGGTTGAGAAACCTTCCGCGACACGGCTGAACCGATTGGCGGATGCGACTGTGGCTGGGGAAGGGCCTTGGTACGGGCGCCATTGTGCCACCGAACAGCCTGCCGCCCAACGGGAAAGGTTTTCACGAGCGGGCCGGCCAGCAGCGGCAGCCCGCGCTCGCGTACATTCCGGGTATCCCATTGCCACGCACCAACATGACACCACCCACCTCCCAGAACAAGGCCTTCTTGTTGTTGCTGGCCCTTGTCACCATTGCCTTCGGGGCGATCCTGTGGCAGTTTCACGGGGCCGTCTTCTGGGGTGTCATCCTGGCGATTCTCTTTGCCCCCCTGCACCGCAAGCTGCTGCGGCGCATGCCCAGGCGGCGCAATCTCGCCGCACTGTGCACCCTGGGGCTGTGCCTCATCGTGGTCATCCTGCCCATGACCGCCATCACGGTGTCGCTGGTGCAAGAGGCCACGGTGATCTATGAGCGGATGCGCTCCGGCCAGCTCAATTTCGGGCTCTATCTGCAACAGGTGATCGCCGCCCTGCCCGCCTGGGCGGCCAACCTGCTGGACCGGCTGAACCTCACAACCGTTGGCGAACTGCAACAGAAGTTCTCGTCGGTCGCCGTCCAGGCGAGCCAGTTCGTGGCCGCGCAAGCATTGAGCATCGGGCAGAACACGCTGCAGTTCCTGGTGAGCTTCGGCATCATGCTGTACCTGCTGTTTTTCCTGCTGCGCGATGGATCAAGCCTCGCGCTGCGCATCGGCCAGGCCACACCGCTGGATGACACGCACAAGCGGCAGCTGGTCAGCAAATTCACCACCGTGATCCGCGCAACGGTCAAGGGCAACATCGTCGTGGCCGCGTCGCAGGGCGCCTTGGGCGGATTGATCTTCTGGATCCTGGGCATCCAGGGACCCGTGCTGTGGGGCGTTTCGATGGCATTCCTGTCGCTGCTGCCCGCCGTGGGCGCAGGACTGATCTGGGTGCCCGTGGCGATCTACTTCCTGGCCACCGGCGCTGTATGGCAAGGGGTGGTGCTGACCGCGTTCGGCATCGGGGTCATCGGCCTGGTGGACAACGTCCTTCGGCCGATTCTGGTGGGCAAGGACACCAAGATGCCCGACTACGTCGTGCTCATTTCGACCCTGGGCGGCATGGCGCTTTTTGGCCTGACAGGCTTCGTGATCGGCCCTGTCATCGCCGCCCTGTTCATCGCCAGTTGGGATCTCTTCTCCCCCAGCACGACAGGATCAGCGTCCACAGAATGACATGGGGCTTGCCTGAAGAGCCAGGGCGACGGCCTGCGTGACCAGGCCATCGCCGCCTGGCGGGGTTTCCATCGGCCGACATCGTCGGGGCCCTTGTCGCAGGGGGTCGCACGGAGAGGTCCAAACCGCGGGCACAGAGCTGCCCACCCCATACCCGGTCACAGGATTTCACGCGCCTCGCCCTGGGCCAGCATCGTTCGCCCCTTGTCCGTGAGCGAGAGCACCCGTGCAAATGGCACCGGGCTTTCATCATTGGACACCAGCACCGCGACAAGATCGGCCGCCCGAAGTACCCTGAGTTTGTCAATGCAGGCAGGGTCGTGGACAGTCAATGGAAGCTCGCAAGCGGCGAGTTCTTGCAGGTACTCAAATGGCATGACCAACCTCCGGTGGCGTGTGGAGGAAAAATTGTCAACGCTATGTGAACCAGTGCTTTGTAAGAAAACATCGCAAGCTGGCCACTATCGTTCGCCCAGTCCCCGCGCAGCGGGTACGGTGCCAAGGTCCATTCTTCCCAGCCGGTGCGGCTGGGCGTGCAGCAAAAACGCACTTGACCAATCTGCCGGCGCCGCGGCCTGTGTGCACGCTACCTTGCAGGCCCGAGCAATTCGGCCAGGACGCCGATGTAGGCGCTGGCCGCGGCCGAAGGCGTGCGCCCCACAAGCGTCACCAGGCTGTAGTGCGTTTGCATGTCCGTGAAGCCCACGATCCGCAACTGCACGAGAGTGTCGGTATTCGCTTTGAG
The DNA here is from genome assembly GCF_059415205.1 of Acidovorax sp. GW821-FHT10E03. Classification (NCBI taxonomy): domain Bacteria; kingdom Pseudomonadati; phylum Pseudomonadota; class Betaproteobacteria; order Burkholderiales; family Comamonadaceae; genus Acidovorax; species Acidovorax sp. GW821-FHT10E03. Next base: position 234,964 of record NZ_JBWKMU010000003.1, read on the forward strand.
TGCCGCGGCATGCGGTGCGAGGATCACCGCATCCGCGGTCAGGGCAAGGTGCTGCAGTGTGCCTTCGTCGTCGCAGGCCACGTTGAAGACAGCCCGGTCAGCCCGAGGAGACTGCCGATGGAATTGAATGGCCACTTCGGCAGGAAGGTGCGGACCGGCCATGGGATATTGCATGGCCTGCGCCAGCGTGACCTGCTTGAGCTGGCTCAGCGGATGTTTGGGCCGCACGAAGAACGAGACCGGCTGGTTGGGCAGACGCGCGATCTTCAGGCCAGGCTGCTTCTTCAGGTCTCGTGTGTCGGCCACGAACAGGTCCAGCTGTCGGTTGTACAGCCGTTCACACAGCGAATTCGCATGCGCCACTTCCACCTGCATCGTCAGCTGCGGATAACGCTGCGTCATCAGCGACAACGCCGCACGGCCCAGCGTGCCAGCCGCGAACGGGCCCAGCCCGACCGCGAGGCGGCCGATTGCGAGCTCTTCGAGCTGCAGCACATCGCGCCGGATCTGCTGCGCATCGGCGATCAATTCGCGGGCGCGCGCGAGCACCAGCTCTCCAGCTTGCGTGAAGCGCACGGTGCCGTAGGCGCGGTCGACCAGGCGCGCCTGCAGACTGTCCTCGAGGGTGTCGATGCTGCGCGAAAGCGCGGGCTGTGACAAATGCACCGCCAGCGCGGCACGGCCGAAGCTGCCGTGGTCGGCGAGGGCAACAAGGTGCTCGAGCTGTCGTAGTTGCATTTTGCGTTTTTCTTTAAATGCCAGCACGTATTTTGCATTTGCCAACGATTTGAATGCTCTCGAGAATGGGTCGCTCGCTTGTTCCTCATTCACATAAGCAGACAACCATGCCCCGTTCTTCCCTCCTTCCCATTGCCTTCGCCGCCTGGGCCTGCATGCTGGCCACCGCGCCGGTCCTGGCGCAGACCGCACCCAAGGCGCCCGAGCCCGCCACGCTGAAGGCCAATGCAGAGATGGCGAAGGCGCTGCCTTTCGCCGATCGCCAGGATTTCGAGGATGCGATGCGCGGCTTCATCGGAACGGTGCCCGATGCGCTGGTGCCGGGTACCGGCGCGCGCCCGGTCTGGAACCTGAAGCCCTACGACTTCCTGAAGGTCGACGCGCCGGCTGACAGCGTCAACCCGAGCCTTTGGCGCCAGGCCCAGCTCAATCTCATCCACGGCCTTTTCAAGGTGGTCGACAAGGTCTATCAGGTGCGCGGCTTTGACCTCGCGAACATGACGATTGTTGAAGGCGACACCAGCCTGATCGTGATCGACCCGCTGCTTTCCGTGGAGACCGCCCGCGCAGCGCTCGATCTTTACTACCAGCACCGACCCAGGAAACCAGTGGGCACCGTCATCTACACCCACGGCCACTCCGACCACTTCGGTGGCGTCAAGGGCGTGGTCAGCGAGGCCGATGTCGCGGCCGGCAAGGTACAAGTGATCGCGCCGTCGGGCTTCATGGAGTCGGCCGTGGCCGAGAACATCCTGGCCGGCACCGCGATGAGCCGCCGTGCGCACTACCAGTTCGGCGTGTTGCTGCCCTCGGGCCCGCGCGGCCAGGTCGACGCCGGCCTGGGCAAACGTCTGGCCAGCGGCACCACCACCCTGATCGCACCTACCAGCACTATCGAAAAAACCACGGAGGAGCGCACCATCGACGGCCTGGCCTTCGTGTTCCAGCTGGTGCCGGGTTCAGAGGCTCCAGCAGAGATGCTGATCCACCTGCCGCAACAGCGCGTGCTCAACATGGCAGAGGATGTGGCGCACACGATGCACAACCTCTACACCATCCGCGGCGCAGAGGTGCGCGACGGCAACCTGTGGGCCAAATACATTGATCGCGCACGCCTGGATTTCGGCGACAAGACCGACGTGATGATCACGCAGCACCACTGGCCGGTGACGGGGCGCGAGCGTGTCGCCGACCTGCTGAAGAAGCAGCGCGACATGTACAAATTCATCAACGACCAGACGCTGCGCCTGCTCAACCACGGCCTGGGGCCGCAAGACATCGCCGAGCAATTGCGCATGCCCGCCAGCCTGGAGCGTGAATGGTCGGCACGCGGCTACTACGGCACACTGCGCCACAACGCCAAGGCGGTCTATCAGAAGTACCTGGGCTGGTACGACGCCAATCCGGCCAACCTGGACCCGCTACCACCCGTGCCCCATGCGAAAAAGACGATCGAATACATGGGTGGCGCTGATGCCGTGCTGGCCCGTGCCCGCGATGACTTCAAGAAAGGCGAGTACCGCTGGGTGGCCAGCGTGATGAATCAGCTGGTGTTTGCCGATCCGGACAACAGCGCGGCGCGCCAATTGGGCGCCGACGCCCTGGAGCAGTTGGGCTATCAGTCCGAGGCCAGCACCTGGCGCAACGCCTACCTGGCGGGTGCGATGGAACTGCGCGGCGGAGTACCGAAGATCCCTGCGCGCGGCAGCAGCACCCCCGACACGCTCAAGGCGGTGAGCAACGAGCTGTACTTCGACTACCTGGCTGTGCGCCTTGATGCGGCCAAGGCCGAAGGCAAGAAGATGGTGATCAACTGGAACTTCACCGATTCCAAGCAGCAGTTCGCGCTGACGCTGGAGAACTCGGCGCTCACCCATGCCAGTGGCCAAGCCCGCAATGCAGACACAACCCTCACCCTGAGCCGTGCCACGCTGGACGCAATTACGCTCAGGCAGACCACCTTCCCCGAAGCGGTGCAGACCGGGCAGATCAAGGTCGAGGGTGACCGCGCCAAGCTTGGCGAGCTGCTGGCAATGTTCGACAGCTTCGAGACGATGTTCCCGGTGGTTGAGCCGAGGAGGTAGGCAATCTTGGATATGCCCCTGGAGGGCCCGGAGAGGACAGTTGCGGGCGCGCGGGATGGCATCGCTGAAAGCCGTCGTGGAGGATGCCCGCAGCCCGCGCCTGGCCATCGACCAAGGCGGTCCCCTCCTCGGCGAGCTACCTTAGACGAGCGGCAACGGTAGATCGTTGTTCTGGGAACGCCTCGGTTTTGCGGCTGCGCACGACGGCTCCATCTGCGCCTGACAATTTGAAAAACGCTACCGCATTGACCAACTCTGACGCTTGATTGTTCAAGCTGCTCGCCGCTGCCGCCATCTCTTCGACCAGCGCCGCATTCTGTTGGGTGGCCTGGTCCATCTGCATCACCGCTTCTCCCACCTGCGCCACGCCTTGACTCTGTTCCTCGCTGGCGGCGCTGATCTCTCCCATGAGGTCCGTCACGCGCTTGATGGCGCTGACCACTTCGGTCATCGTTGTGCCGGCCTGGTCAACCAGTGTGGCGCCCTGGCCAACCCGTGAAACGCTTTCACCAATCAGTATCTTGATTTCCTTGGCAGCCTCCGCGCTGCGCTGCGCGAGGTTGCGCACTTCCGTAGCTACCACAGCGAATCCACGGCCTTGTTCTCCCGCTCTCGCTGCCTCGACAGCCGCATTCAGCGCCAGGATGTTGGTTTGGAACGCTATGCCATCGATCACGCTGATGATGTCCGCAATTCTCTTGCTGCTGTCGTTAATGTCTTTCATCGTCTCTACCACCTGCCCCACCACGTTGCCCCCATGGACGGCTACCGTGGATGCGCTCATGGCCAATTGATTCGCCTGCCTCGCGTTGTCCGCGTTCTGCCGGACCGTGGAGTTGAGTTCCTCCATGGAGGCAGCAGTCTCCTCCAGCGCGCTGGCCTGCTGCTCTGTGCGTGCGCTCAGATCGTTGTTGCCCTGGGCGATCTCCGACGACGCGGTAGACACGTTTTCAGAGTTCTGACGGACCATGCCCACGGTTTTCACCAAACTTTGCTGCATCCGCTGCAATGCCGCCAGAAGTTGGCCTGTTTCGTCGGTTGTCTTGATCTGAATGGTCGTGGTCAGGTCTCCCCCTGCGACGTGCTCCGCGAAATTCACAGCCTGCGCCAAAGGCCCGGTGATGGACCTCACCAGCCACAGCGCAGCGCCAATCGCCACCGCGATAGCAAGTACAGCAACCGCCAGCAACGTGGCACGTGCGTTTGAGTAGGTTTTCTCCGACTCCATGCGCGACGCCTCGGCGCCGCTGCTATTGATCTTGACCAGGTTGTCGAGTGTCTCCGTGGAGGCTTCAAAGAGCTTCTTGGACTCCCCCTCCAGAAGGGCGCGGGCTTGGTCGTTTTCATGTTTCCGCGATAGGGCAAGGACCCGGTCATCAACTTCAAGAACTGCCTTTCGCTGCTCAGAAAACAGTTCATACACTTTGCGCTCCTGCGCGCTACTGATCAACTTTTCATACCTGGCGCGCATCTGATTGAGCTTTGTGCGATCCGATGCCAGTTGCTTGTCGATGGCCTCCATGGCTGCAGGGTCAGAGGCTTGCACATGGCTCATGATCGTCATGCGCAACCTGAGAATCTGGGAATCCATCTCGTTGACCACGCGTACGCTGGGCAACCAGTCGTTGGCGATTTCAACCGTCGCTGCGTTGAGGGTTGACAGCTGCAGGGCAGCCGCCGCTGCGAGTCCCAGCAGGAGGAATACCAATAGAGCAAACGCTCCGTACAGGCGGGTCGATATTTTCATGTTCATCATGGAGCAAGCCTTGTATGGACACATGTGCAGCGCGTAGCCAATGCGCAGCGGATTGGCAACTTGCTCGAAGTTTGAGTCAACCCGATTAAGCGCACCTTAAGGTAGTGTTACTGAATGTTCTTTGCAATCACCCGGATGTCTGGGACCTTAAAGTCCTGCGGGGACCAGCCATCACAAGTGAAGCAAAATCATGCCGACACCCCTCACCATCACCCCTGACGGCGTTCACCCCTTGGCGCCCCGCCTGGGCGGCGGCGCGCTGATCGGCGGCGTGGCCCACTGGCCGCACGGCCCCTCGGGCCGGCCGCTGGTGCTCGCCGCATCGCTGCCCGCGGCATTCCTGGCCGAGCATGCGGGCATTGACATCGGCGCGGGCCGCATCGCCTCGGTCTTCACCACCTACGCGCCGGGCACGTACTTCCTCGACGAGATCACCTACCACGGCGACCCGACCGAACTGGCACTGCTGCGCCGGGGCACCACGCAAGTGCTGGTGCACAAGGCCGGCACATTGGTGCAGAGCGCGCTGGAACTGCCCCCGCACGGCATCCACGTGCAGGCCGGCGGGGACGCGCGGTCCTTCATCGGCGGTGCGCCGCAATGGCTGCAAAACGAAGACCTGGAACTCGGCGGCCTGGCCTTCGCATTGCAGATCGACGGCGGCAACCTGCCCGCGCCGCTGCGCAACCTGTTTTACCTGGCCGACGGGGTAGGCTACCTGTACCTGCCCACGCAGGCCAACGAGAGCACCGACTGCAGCGGCCTTTTCTTCGTACAGGTGACGTAAATGAAAATAGCCACCAGCGCCCGTCCACAAAGCGCAAGCAGCTATCAATACGGGATCATAAAGAATGAAGACCATGGACAGGGCCATGGCTCCGGTGACGTGGCTTCATCCGACACCGTCAAGGCCCAGGAGCCTCACGCCCTGATCGAGGCATTGAAGCGGCTGGACAACGAGGGCTTCTTGGGCCGGCACCGCCAGGGGGCCAACGCTTCGGTGCTGTTCATCACCTCGCCCGGCTCCGATGATGCCGAAGCGATGGAGGACCAATCGGCCCGGTGGCTGAACCGACCCGAGGTCTGCGAGACCTTCCTGAAACAGCACAAGGACATGGAATGAGCCCACGACTGCCCCTTGCCGACTGGCCCGCGCTGCTGCGCTGCGCCCCGTACTTCAGCCGTGCCATCGTCGATGCGCTGCACGCATCCGGACCTGACGGCTTCGCGCCACTGGCGCGGGCGGTGTACTACTTCGACCTGTTCGACGCGCAGGTCTCCAATGGCGGCGTGGATCAGTACTTCGACAACGTGGCCGCGCATCTGGACGATGCAAGCGCGGTGCCGGGCATCATCGCGGCCAATCCCGTCTATGCGTCCGTGCTGCCGCTGATCGAGGAAGCGCACGCGATCTGGAATATGGTCGCGCAGGCGTATCCGGATCAAGAAAATGATGATGATGATGATGATGATGATGATGAGGGAGAAGAAGGCGGTGATAAAGATGCCTGGGACGCCTACCAGGACCTGCTCGCCCCGCACGGGGAGCGCCTTGCAGCCATCGCCACCGAATTCTTCGCCCTGCACTACGCCGTCCGCCAGCGGCTGGAGCAGGACATCGTGCGCGACCCACACCGCTATTTCTCCCTGGCGGCCGTGCCCGGGTTGCGTGGCAGCGGTGTCGAGCATGTGACGCTTGCAGACGGTGCGCACCGCCTGCGCTTCGTGGATGGCTTTCCCATCGGCCCCAACGTCTTCGAGAATCAGGACTGCGGTTGCGACGTGGTCTGGTTCTCGCCCGACCGCACGCTGCTGCAGTGCGAGACACAGGGCTTTGGCAATGAGCGCGGTCGCCACTGGATCCACTACCCCAGCCAGGCCAGCAACAGTTGGACCAGCGGCGAGCACTTCATGAGTGGCGCCCTGCAGTCCGTGCGCAGCGACCGGCTGGCACTGGGCCTGGGCCACCATGGCCTGCATGAGGCTTTCGACGCCCAGGGCCAGCGCGAAAGCACGCAGTTGTACTGGTACGGAGAGGAGTTGTGCAGCGAGCACTTCTACCCCTGCGGCGCACCACTGCTGCGCTGCAGGCGCCAAGACAAGGGCGAACATCACTTGCGCTACTGGCCCAGCGGCGCACTCAACACCGAAAGCATCGAGGGCCATGATGGCGCCACGCGCTACCTGCGCTGCCTGGACGCGCAGGGAAACGACCTGGCCCCCCAGGGCACGGGGCGCCTGGTCGAAATGCTGAGCCTCGATGCCGACATGCGCCAATGGCGCGAAGGCCAACTGGTGGCAGGCTTTCTGCAGGGCCCCGTGGTGCGCATGGCAAGCCAGCCCGACGGCAGCCAGCCGCGCGAAACCGAACGCACGGTCTTCAAGAATGGCCGTGTGGCCTAGCGCTGTGCACGCCGCCTGGAGGTTCCCCCGCGGCGCGATGCCGTGGCTGTTGTCGATGTGCGGAAGCTGGCCCGCAGCGATCCAGGAACACGCTGCGGTCCTCGTGGCCACCCAAAAGACCTGGGGCGGACGTTGGTTGATTGGCAGCAGCAAGCAGCCTGAAACTGCCAGATGGCGTGCACCCGCCAACGTCAAAAGTCAACCGACACGTCAACTTCGGGTCCTGTGTGCATAGCTGGGGCCCGGCAGTGGCGCTGCCGCTGATCGGGGTTCCTGCTGGAAAGCCCGGGCAGCCTTCAGCCCCGCCTGCGTCTCACTGCTGCGACGCCCAGCATGGCCATCATTGACGCCATGGCCATCAAGGCGTACTCACTCAAGGTAGGAATGTTGGCGGCGGGGACAACTGGCGGCGGAGCCAGCCCGATGTTGATGATGATCTCGTCGCCCGAGGGCAGGAAGAGCGTTCGGGTTCCGACGGTCAGCCCCGCTCCCGCGAGGGTTGTCCCCGCGAACGTCGTTGAGTTCGAGATGGAAGCCTCAGAGATGTAGTTCTCGGGCAAATAAAGATCGGCACCGAGAATGTAGACGCCAGGCCCCATGGAACCAGTGCCGGCTTGTGGTGTGGAGGCTACGCCAGTCAAGCTTGGGAATAGCACACCGCTGAACATGTCGGCAGTCGTTTCCGTCCCGATGCAGATAGCGTTGTTGTGGATCAACCCGTGTCCTGCAGCGCACAACCCGATGGTTGTCAACGCAGACATTGAACTCGTATTGAGCGAGCCGGAGCCTGTCATCACAACATCCGCGCCCACCTGATCGATGTTGATCGTGTAAATGGCTTGGGCCGCGTTCGCCGCGGCCAAGAACGCCAAGCCGACGCAGGCACTGCGCAAGTTCATCTCCGCTCCTCCATATGAATACATATGTGTTCAAGTGTATCGGACGGTTGAATTCACTTGCTACCTATAGGGAGCTGCCATGGCGGCACGCAGCGCCAAGCCACTTCCGCCGGCAGACCTTTCTCGGTCCGACCCGCAGTGGTGTAGCTGAAAGGGTTCGGGCCGCGATCCTGATGACCGCTGACAGCCGCATTCGCCACCCGGTCTTTCTTGAATGCTTGCCATGGTACGGGGACCCTACCGGGGCGCCGGGTAGCACGCTACCTTTTTTGGGTAGTGATGAGCCCATCTGAGGCTATTCCTGAACCCAAAACAAAAAAGCCTGCTATTTATTCAATAGCAGGCTTTTCATATCACACAAGAAATCGGGTGGTAGGACGTACAAGATTCGAACTTGTGACCAACGGATTAAAAGTCCGCTGCTCTACCAACTGAGCTAACGTCCCGACCTGTTGCAGCAATCGTGGTCGATGGCTGCAAAGCCTTGGATTATAGCGTTGTTTTTACGGCCTTCCTGGAAGTTGCGGCAAGTTTGTCCAGCACCCAGCCCGCGGCACACTGGCCGAAGGTGGCCGTCACGGCGACGACCGAACCATACCCATGGCAATTCAGGGAGCCATCCCCATCGATTTGGCATGACGCATCCGGCGGAGCCACAGCCTCTCGGCTGAAGACACAGTCCACGCCGATCTTCTTGCCTTCGCGCGCGGCGCGGTGGTGCTTGCGCATGCGATAGCGCAGTTGCGCCAGCAAAGGATCGTGGGTCGTCCGCGCGAGGTCGTCCACATCCACCTTGTGCGCATGCCGCTTGCCACCCGCCGCACCCACGGTGATGTGCAGCACCCCGCTGGCCTGGGCCCATGCCGCAATGGCCGTCTTGGCCTTGACCTGATCGCAGGCATCGATCACCGCATCAACGGGCAGGGGAAGCAACCCAGGCCAGTTTTCCGGCTCCACGAAGTCCTCGATGCAATGGACCGTGCACTCCGGGTGAATCTGTGCGATCCGGTCCCGCATCGCCAGAACCTTGGCTTGTCCAATGGTCCCGGTGAGCGCATGAATCTGGCGGTTGATATTTGACTCGGACACATGGTCGAGATCGATCAGGGTGATCTGCCCGACCCCGCTGCGGGCCAAGGCCTCGGCGGCCCATGAGCCTACGCCACCAATCCCCACCACCGCGATGTGTGCCTGGCGGATCCGGGCGGCGCCCTGCACGCCGTACAGCCGCTCCAGTCCGCCGAAACGGCGATCCGGGGCGGCGGACTCAGGCACGACAATGGGGTACGGCGCCGCTTGAACAGACGGTGCGCCGGGCATCACTTCAAGCGGGAAAGGCGTTCTTTGGCCGCCATCGCAGCTTCAGATTGCGGGTAGGCGCGCAGAAGATCTTCCAGCGTCTTGCGCGCGGCCCGCGTGTCCTTGAGTTCGATCTGGCAGTTGGCGATAGACAGGGCCGCTTCCGGCGCACGGGCATGGGAGGGGGCATCAGCCAGCATCAGCTTGAAGTTGTTGATGGCCTCCTTGTACTCGCGGGTGGCATATTGGGCGTTCCCCAGCCAGAAGCGGGCGGAAGGCACGAAGCCACTGCGCGGGTACTGCCGCACAAACGCCGCAAATGCCGAACTCGCATCGGAAAACTTGCCCGAACGGAACACGGACAGGGCCGCTTCGAAGTCCTTCTTTTCGGCGGGGTCGGCCTGGAACTCCTGGCCGTCCACCGTCACCTTCACCGGCTCAAACTGCTTCAGGCGCTCATCCACTCCCTGGGCAATGTCCTTCTGGCGCCGCTGCAGGTCCGCAGCATCCCGCAGCAACTGCTCGTTCTGGCCCCGAAGCTTGGACTGCTCCATGCGCAGCGTCTCGATCTGCCCCTGCAGATCAAGCAGGCTGCGCCGGAGCTGGCCGTTCTCTTCGCCAAGCCTGCGCATTTCTTCGGCTGCGCGTTGCTGGGACATTTGCAGCCCGTCAACACGCTGGCGCATTTCGATGATGGCGCGGCGGGCCTCGTCGTCCTCAAAAAGGGCTGCATGCGCCGCGGGCAGCAAGGCCGCCGACAGCGCCCCGGCCGCCAGTGCCTTGAACAGGTAGGGCACAGGAAAAGACAACGTACGCATCAACGATAGGACAGTTCTGCCCGGCGATTCTGTGCGTGCACGTCTTCGCTATTGCCTTGGGCGGCGGGCTTTTCCTTGCCAAAGCTCACGGCTTCCATCTGGTTGTCTGGCACACCCAGCAGCGCGAGCGAACGGCGCACGGCTTCGGCGCGCTTCTGGCCCAGGGCCAGGTTGTACTCGCGGCCACCACGGTCGTCGGTATGGCCTTCGATCATGACCTTGCGGCCGTTGCCAGACTTGATGAAGCGGGAATGCGCTTCGATCAGGGACTGGAATTCAGGCTTGATCACGTAGCTGTCGTAGTCGAAATAGACGATGCGGCTCACACCCACGGGGCCGGCCGCATCGCGGCCCGACTGGCCAAGGTCCACGCCGGCCACGCCGCTCTGGGCAGTGTTGCCGGAGTTGGCCCCACTGTTGGTGCCCATGGTGGACGTGGCGTTCTTGTCTTCGACAGGCACGTCATCCAGCTTCACGCCGGAACTGCATCCGGCCATCAATGCGACAACGGTAAGGGCAAGGGTAATGCGTTTGATCATCCAAAATTCTCCTGAAAGCTTGGTAACTGAAAGTGCGGATAAGTTCATTGCTTTTGAAATGGGCCCCAGTCGGGCTCGCGGATATCTCCCGCCTGCCCCGCGAGCCGGGCCTTGATCTTGCCGTCCAGCGTGGTCGTCATGAGCGCTTCGCGCCCTTGCTGCTGGGTGGCATAGACGATGAGGCGGCTATTGGGAGCAAAACTGGGGTTCTCGTCCGCCGTGGTGTCCGTGACTGCATTCACGGTGCCGGAGGACAGGTCCATGACGTGCAGCTTGAAAGCCCCGCCAACGCGGGAAATATAGGCCAGCCAGCGGCCATCCGGGCTGATGCTGGGGGAAATGTTGTAGCTGCCCGTGAAAGTGACACGCTCCGCATTGCCGCCAGAGGCAGGGACCTTGTAGATCTGCGGTGCGCCACCCCGGTCGCTCACGAAGTAGATGCTGCGGCCGTCGCCGGAGAACACGGGTTCGGTATCGATGCCCGAGCTCTGCATGAGGCGGCGCGGTTCGCCGCCATTGGCGTCGATGGTGTAGAGCTGGGAGCCGCCATCACGGCTCAGCGTCACGGCCAGGGAGCGTCCGTCCGGAGCCCAGGCGGGCGCGCTGTTGGAGCCCCGGAAATTGGCGATCAGGCGCCTGCGGCCGGAGGCCACGTCGTGCACGTAGACAACGGGTTTGCGTGATTCGAACGAGACGTAGGCGAGCTGGCCGCCATTGGGTGACCACGCGGGCGAGATGATGGGCTCGGGGCTCGACAGGGCCGACTGCGCATTCTCGCCGTCGGCGTCCGCCACCCACAGGCTGTAGCGGGGGCCGGTCTTGGTGACGTAGGCAATGCGGGTCGAGAAAATTCCGCGTTCACCCGTCAGCTTTTCATAGATGAAATCGGCGATGCGGTGGGCCACCAGGCGCAGATCGCCCTGCGTGACCACAAAGCTCTGCCCGCCCAGGTCCTGCCCCTTCACCACATCCCAAAGGCGAAAGCGGATGTCGAAGCGGCCATCCGCCAGGCGCGTGATGCTGCCGGTTGCCAGGGAATCCGCGCTTTTCTGGCGCCACAGGGCCACATCGGGGCGCGCGGTTTCGTCCAGCACCGCGCCCGACGCATCCACCGCACGGAACTGGCCACTGCGCTCCAGGTCGGCCTGGACAATGGACGACATCTTCTGGGGCGCCTGCGCCTCGCCCCGGAACGGAGCGATCGCAATGGGCAGCTGGGTCAGGCCAACGCCCGTCACCTCGACGCGAAATTGCGCCAGTGCTGGCAGGGCGGGAGTGGCAATGAGCGCGGCCAGTACCTGGCGGCGCAAGGGATGCGGCAAAGCCGCAGGAGATGGGTGTGTAGAGATTCGATCTGTGGTCATTGGCATCCAGCGGTAGCCGAACAAATGCCGAAGGGCAAACCCGAATGTTACACACAGCGGGAAAACCCCTGTGACAAACTGTGCGGCCACCAGGGCCATCGGCCTTGATTTCGAGCCAACCGTGCGCATGGCCTTCGGGCGCTGGCTTTTTCCTGCCGCGCCGGCCCGCATCCGATCAATGGGCACTGCTCAAAGGAGCGTGCAGGCCCGGACAGCCCGCGACCGTAGAATCCGGGCCACATGCAAGCCACAGATTCAGGCCCGGGCGCCACGCCCGCCCCCCCCCCTCCTCCTCCTGCCGCAAGCCTGACCAAGCGCCTTCAGCGGCTATCGGTCTACTTCGGCAACCAGCGGATGGCCTGGAGCCTTGCCGTTGTCGCCACCCTCGTGGGCGCCGTGACCGAGCCCCTGATTCCCGCGCTGCTGCAGCCTTTGCTGGACCGCGGCTTCACCCAGGGAACCCTGCAGCTGTGGATGGTGCCCCTGGCCATCCTGGGCGTTTTCTTCGTGCGCGGCGTCGCGCAGTTCGTCGGCCAGTACGCGCTGGCACGCATAGCCAACGAGGGCATGCTGACGCTGCGGCAATCGCTGTTCGACAGGGTCCTGGCGGCGGAAATGGGCCTGTTCTCGCGGCAGTCTGCCAGCACCTTGTCCAACACCGTGGTGTACGAAGTGCAGACCGGCGCAACCTTGCTCGTGCAGGCACTGCTGGGCGTATCGCGTGACGGGTTCACGCTGGTGGCGCTGCTGGCCTACCTGCTGTACCTCAATTGGCAGCTCACGCTGATCGTGGCGGTGGTGGTGCCGGGCGTGGCCTGGATCATGAAGACACTTTCCCGGCGCCTCTACCACCTGACAAAAAGCAGCCAGCAGGCGACCGACGAGCTGGCCTACGTGGTGGAGGAAAACGTGCTGGCGCACCGCATGGTGCGGCTGCACGGCGCGCAGGCCGGCCAGGCCGGGCGCTTCGCCGGGCTGAGCCAGAGCCTGCGCCGCCTGGCCATCAAGTCGACGATTGCGTCCGCGGCCATGACACCGCTCACGCAGTTGCTGGCCGCCGCGGCGCTCTCCGTGGTGATCTGCATCGCCCTGTGGCAAAGCCGTGGCGCGGTGGACGCGAAGGACGTCACGGTGGGCGGCTTCGTGTCGTTCATCACGGCCATGCTGATGCTCATAGCTCCCATCCGCCGCCTGGCCGATGTCGCCAGCCCGATCACCCGGGGGGTGGCGGCCCTTGAACGGGGACTCGCGCTGCTGGGCGACACCGGCGCCGAAACAGGCGGCCAGTACCGCACGGACCGCGTGCGGGGCGCGCTGGAGCTGTCCCGGGTGACGGTGTCGTACGGCCCCGACCATGCCCCGGCACTGGACCAGGTCAGCCTGCGCGTGGAGCCCGGTGAAATCGTCGCCCTGGTCGGCCCCTCCGGCGCCGGAAAGACGACGCTGGTCAACCTGCTGCCACGGTTCGTGATGCCCGCGTCGGGCGACATCCTGGTGGATGGCCGCCCCCTGCCCGAGTGGGACCTGGGATCGCTGCGGTCGCAGTTCGCGATGGTGAGCCAGGACGTGGTGATGTTCAACGACACCATCGCCGCCAACGTGGCGCTGGGGCGCGAGGTGGACGACCTGCGCGTGCAGGAATGCCTGGCAGCCGCGAACCTGGCGGAACACGTGGCGGCGCTTCCACGGGGCATCCACACCGTGGTGGGCCACAACGCCACCCAATTGTCAGGCGGGCAGCGGCAGCGGCTGGCGATTGCCCGGGCGCTGTACAAGGATGCCCCCATCCTGATCCTGGACGAGGCCACCTCGGCGCTGGACACCGAATCGGAACGGCTGGTGCAGGACGCCCTCCAGCGCCTGATGCAGGGGCGCACCACGCTGGTCATTGCCCACCGCCTGTCCACCATCGAACATGCGGACCGGGTCATCGTCATGGAGCGTGGACGCATTGCCGAGCAAGGAACCCATGGCGAACTGATGGCGCGGGGCGGGCTGTACGCGCGCCTGCAGGCGCGGCCGCCCTCGGGCGAAACCGCCGCACTCCACTGAACCCGCGCCACCCCGCGCGGGAAACCCTCGCAGGAGCCCTACCACCTGCCCCGGTTGGGCTGGCGCTTGCGTATGGCAGCGGCAATCCGTTCCGCAGAATCGGTGCGGCTCACGCGCATGGCGAAGTCCGTGGCGGTCAGGCCCAGCTGGTTCTTGAGCGTGGGGTCGGCGCCCTCGTCCAGCAAAAGCTGCACGGACTCGATGGAGCCGTAGTGCGCCGCCATCATGAGGGGGGTCGTGCCGTTGGGCGAAGCGGCATCGATGTACGCATGGTTTTCCAGCAGCAGCGCGATGATCGTCGCATGCTGGGGCGAGCCGGCGGACGCCGCGTAGTGCAGGGGCGTCCAGCCCGTCTTGTTCACATCCGCATCGCGTGCAAGAAGCGCCTTCACGGCCTCCACGTTGCCCTTGAGCGCGGCCATCATCAAGGGGCTCTCGTCCTGTGCGTTCCGTGCATCCACATTCACCTGCCGTGCGGCCAGCAGTGCAAAGAAGGCCTTGGAAGCGCCGTTTTGCAAGGCGATGGTGAGGCCCACCTGGCCTTTCGGGTCGCGCGTATCAGGGTCGACCCCCCTGCGCAGCAGCGCGGTGATGGCGCCACCGTCATCGCGCAGGATGGCGACAAAAAAATCCTCGTAGGCTCCTGCCCAGATAGCGGGAGCAGCCAGCCCCAGCACCAGGGTCGCCAACACGTTGCGGCGATGGTGGATCATTCGGTCACTCCCTTGAACAAGGCGTCGAAGTTGCGGCTCGTGGCCTCGGCCACCGCCTCGAGCGCCAGCCCCTTGGTTTCGGCCACCTGCCTGGCCACGTAGGGTACATACGACGGGTTGTTGGTCTTGCCACGGTATGGCACGGGCGCGAGGTAGGGGCTGTCGGTTTCGATCAGGGTGCGGTCCAGCGGCACGAAGGCCACCACGTCGCGCAGTTCCTGGGCGCTCTTGAATGTGACGATGCCCGAAAAGGAGATGTAGTAGCCCAGATCGAGCGCCGCGCGCGCCACCTGCATCGATTCGGTGAAGCAGTGGAACACGCCGCCCGCGCGGTTGCCGAGGCCGTCCTCCCCCTCCTCGCGCAAGATGGAGAGCGTGTCGTCCGACGCGCTGCGGGTGTGGATGACCAGCGGCTTGCCGCACGCCCGCGCCGCGCGGATGTGGTTGCGAAAGCGCTCGCGCTGCCACTCCAGGTCGGCGATGCTGCGCCCTCCCTTGCGGTCCTCCATGCCGTAGTAGTCGAGCCCCGTCTCGCCAATGGCCACCACGCGCGGCAAGGCGGCGCGCTCCAGCAGGTCCTGCACCGTGGGCTCTGCGATGCCTTCGTTGTCCGGGTGCACGCCCACCGTGCTCCAGAAGTTGTCGTGCGCCATGGCCAGGGCATGCACGCCCTCGAACTCTTCCAGGGTGGTGCAGATGCACAAGGCCCGGTCCACCCGCGCGTCGGCCATGGCCTGGCGGATGGCGGGCAGCTGGCTCGCCAGTTCGGGAAAATTGAGATGACAGTGCGAATCAGTGAACATGCGGTTTCAAAATAATCGTGTTTGCGCACCACGCGGGCCACCGGTGGCCATCGCAGCCTCCGGGGTGGGCGGCAGCCCCGCCCGCCCGCCGCAGCCAGCAAACAAAAATGCCGACCCGCCTGGCACGGGTCGGCACGGTGGGCGGGTGCCGGCTCAGATGGTCTGTGTCGGCCGGTCGGACCCCAGCGCCGTGCCGAGCAGTTCCTCGATCTTGGCCTTGAGCTGGCGCGACTTCTCGTCCTTGGGAAACTGGATGCCCACGCCCTGCGTGCGGTTGCCCGCAGCCCGCGCCGGGGTGACCCAGGCCACGCGACCGGCCACCGGGTAGCGCTGCGTGTCGTCCGGCAGCGTCAGCAGCACATAGACATCATCGCCCAGCTTGTAGTCCCGCTGGGTGGGGACAAAAATGCCCCCTTCGGCGAAAAAGGGAATGTAGGCCGCGTACAGGGCCGCCTTTTCCTTGATGGCCAGCTGCATGACGCTGGGGCGGGGGGCGGTGGATGGACTGCTCATGGATGGGTGGGTACGGCTCAGTGCTTGGAGTGTAGGGTGTTTCGCGCCTGGGCGACAAGCGCCTCCAGCATGAGGCCGGCATTGAAAGGATGGTCCGCCGTGCGTGCGGCCTTGGCCAGCGCGCGCGACCAGCGTGTCAGCGCGCCCAGCGGCGGCAGTGCCTTCGGGAGGTCCGCCGGCGCGAAGTAGCGCGGAGCGGCGCCCACGCTCGCCGCCAGCAGGTCATGGCAGAGCTTTTGCAGCGCATCGATGGCCTGCGCAGGCGCCCAGTCCCCGAGCACGGTCACATCCCCCTTGGCGACGGCCTGGGGCAGCGCGGACCAGGCCTGCGGGCTGCGCCCCGACTGGGCCAGCGCCAGCGCATCGTCGGGCCGCCCGCCGGCGGCGCGCAGGAACGCCGTCGCGGCGGCGCCGGCAACGCCCTGCCCTTGCAGCCACTGCAGCATCTGGTCCTCGGCGGGCCAGACCATCGTGTGGCCCAGGCAGCGGCTGCGGATGGTGGGCAGCAACTGGTGCGCGGCCTCGCTGGCCAGGACGAAGCGCACATCCCCCGGCGGCTCCTCCAGGGTCTTGAGCAAGGCATTGGCCGTGATGTGGTTCATCTGCTCGGCGGGATACACCAGCACGGCCTTGCCCCGGCCACGGGCCGAGGTGCGCTGCGAGAACTCCACCGCGTCGCGCATCGCTTCCACGCGGATCTCGCGGCTGGGCTTGCGCTTCTTGTCGTCGATGTCCGCCTGGGCCTTCTCCGACAGGGGCCAGCCCAGCGCCATCATCTGCACCTCGGGCATCAGCACGCACAGGTCGGCATGGGTGCGCACGTTGACCGCATGGCAGCTGCCGCACTGGCCGCAGGCACCCTGCGCGGTCGGTGCATCGCACAGCCAGGCGCGCACCAGCTCCATGCCCAGCGCGTACTGGCCCATGCCCGACGGGCCCTGCAGCAGCCAGGCATGCCCGCGCTGGGCCAGCAGGCTGGCACGCTGTGCGGCGATCCAGGGCGCGAGGGCCGTCGCAGGGGCGTTGGCGGATTCGCTCATGCCGCCCCTCCCTGGGTGGCCACCATGATGGCCAGCCAGCCCTTGCGCACAAAGACGCTGGTGAGCTGCTGCCACACGCGGTGGCGGTCCTGCGCGGCGTCCAGCCGTGCAAACCGCTGGGGTGCGGCGGCCGCGCGGTCGGCATAGCCCTGGGCCACCCGGCGGAAGAACTCGGCCGGCTGGGCCTCGAAACGGTCGGGCACGCGGGCGCCGGCCAGGCGCTGGGCAGCCACTTCCGGCGCCAGATCGAACCACACGGTCAGATCGGGCTCACGCATCAGATCGGCCTCTGGCGAAAGACCCGTCTGCGCAAGCCGCTCCAATATCGATAGCACGCCAAGATCGAAACCCCGGCCGGCCCCCTGGTAGGCGAAGGTGGCATCGGTGAAACGGTCGCACAGCACCACGTCGCCACGCGCGAGGGCGGGCTCGATCACATTGCGCAGGTGGTCCCGGCGCGCGGCGAAGATGAGCAGCGATTCGGTGAGCGGGTCCATCGGGTCGTTGAGGACCATCTCGCGCAGTTTTTCGGCCAGCGGCGTGCCACCGGGCTCGCGGCTCACGGTGACCGCGCGGCCCTGCGCACGGAAAGCCGCCGCCAGGCCCTCGATGTGCGAGGACTTGCCCGCGCCGTCGATGCCTTCAAAGGTAATGAAAAGACCGGGTCGTGACATGAAAGCCTTGGGTTGAATCTGCAGGGGCGCATGGCTCGGGGCGCCGCGGCCGCCCGCGCACCAGGCCGCATGCGCTACTGGCCGCGCTGGTAGCGGTTGACCGCACGGTTGTGCTCTTCCAGCGAGGCACTGAAATGGCTGGTGCCGTCGCCCTTGGCCACGAAGTACAGCGCACGCGTGGGCTCGGGCTGCACCGCCGCGAGCAGGGCGGCCTTGCCGGGCATGGCGATGGGCGTGGGAGGCAGTCCGGCCCGGGTGTAGGTGTTCCACGGCGTGTCGGCCAGCAAATCGCGCCGGCGCAGGTTGCCGTCGAACCGCTCGCCCAGGCCGTAGATGACGGTGGGGTCGGTCTGCAGCAGCATCCCGGCGCGCAGGCGGTTGGCAAAAACCCCGGCAATCTGGGCGCGGTCGCCCGGACGGCCGGTTTCCTTCTCGACGATGCTGGCCAGTATCAATGCTTCATCGGCCGACTTGAGCGGCGTGTCGGCCGCGCGCTGGGCCCAGGCGGCCTCCAGGCGGCGGTCCATGGCGTGCAGCGCCCGGCGCAGCAGAGCGATGTCGCTGGAGCCCTTGGCATAGGCGTAGGTGTCCGGAAAGAACCGCCCCTCGGGAGGCACGCCCGGGCGGCCCAGCTGGGCCATCAGCGCCTCGTCGCTCAGGTTCGCCGCGTCGGGCTTGAGCTGGTCTTCCCTGGCGAGGGCCTGGCGCACCTGGCGCCAGTTCCAGCCCTCCACCAGGGTCAGCGCGCGCAGGGTTTCCTCGCCGCGCACCAGTTTCTGCAGCAGGCCCCGTGGGGTGGTTCCGGGCGGGATTTCATAGTTGCCGGCCTTGATGGCGCGGTCCTGGCCCGAGAAGCGGAACCATGCGTAGAGCATGCGCGCATCGACCCGCGCCCCTGCCGCCACCACGTCGCGCGCAATGCCCCGCGGCGTGGTGCCGGGCTCGATGGCCAGCTCCAGGGGTTCGCTGCCCGTCACCAACGGCTGGTGCAGCCACCAGAAGGCCGCACCGCCCGAGGCGATCAGAACCAACGCAATCAAAGCCAATAGACGTCGCACAACCCTGATGAATGTGTGTGTAGAACCGGGCATCATAATTCAGCGATGACTACCCCCTTGAACGGCATAGCCCCCCTGTCCCACCTGGGCGTGATTCGCGTGGAAGGCGAAGACGCCGCCAAGTTCCTGCACGGCCAGCTCACCCAGGATTTCGCCCTGCTGGGCATGGACCAGGCCCGCCTGGCAGCGTTCCTGTCCGCCAAGGGCCGCATGCAGGCCACCTTCATCGGCTTCAAGCGCAGCGCCAGCGAGATCCTGCTGGTCTGCAGCCGCGACCTGCTGCCGCCCACGCTCAAGCGCCTGTCGATGTTCGTGCTGCGCTCCAAGGCCAGGCTGACCGACGCCACCGCCGACTTCGCCCTGTACGGCCTGGCGGGCGATGTGGTGCCCGGCGGCGGCCAGCCCGCCTGGACCAAGGCCGACGTGGGTGCCGCCTCGGTGGTCCACCTGTATCCCGCCGACGGCCGGCCGCGCGCGCTCTGGGTGGCCCCCGCGGGAGAACCCGCGCCCGCCGGTCCCGCGATGGAACCCGCCCTGTGGCTCTGGAGTGAAGTGCGCAGCGGCGTGGCAACGCTGACCACCCCGGTTGTCGAGGCCTTCGTGCCCCAGATGCTCAACTACGAGTCCGTGGGCGGCGTGAACTTCAAGAAGGGCTGCTACCCCGGGCAGGAGGTGGTGGCGCGCAGCCAGTTCCGGGGCACGCTCAAGCGCCGCACCTACATTGCCCACGCCCCGGCCGATGTGGCGGTGGGGGCCGAAGTGTTCGCCGTGCCGGACCTGGAACAGCCTTGCGGTACCGTCGTGCAGGCCGCCCCGGCACCCGGTGGCGGCACCGACGCCCTCGTGTCGCTGCAGATCGCCGCCGCGCAGGGTGGTGCCCTGCAGGTGGGCAACGTGCAGGGCGTGCCGCTGGCACTGGCGCCCCTGCCGTACGAGCTGCTCGCGGACATCTGACGCCCGCGGGCAGGACCGGGCCGCTGCGGGATCAGGCCACGCCGCTATGCATTCAGGAGCATCCCGCGCTTGATGCAGGGCGGATCCAGATACGAATCCCCCCAGGGCCGTTTGCAGGAAAGCGCGAGGCGCTTTCTTTTTGATAGCAGAATCTACCAGCGCCGCGCCATCGCGATGTGGGCGATGCCCGCCTCTTCCCAGGGCTCGCCCACCACGGCGAACCCCGCGCGGCGGTAGAAGCCTTCCGCGCTGCGCTGGGCGTGCAGGCGCACCTCGCCGTCGCCACGGGCCCGCGCGGCGGCCACCAAGGCTTCCAGCAATTGCTGGCCCCACTGCGCGCCGCGCACGGAGCGGTCCACCGCCATGCGCCCGATACGGCCCACGCCGGCCGCCTCCTGCAGCAGCCGCCCCGTGGCCACGGGCATGCCCAGGCGGTTGTAGAGCACGGCGTGGCGCGCGCTGGCGTCCAGGGCATCGGCCTCGATGTCCGCGGGAATGCCCTGCTCGCGCACGAAGACCGCGGTGCGCAGGCGCCCGGCATCGCGGCCCAGCGTGTTCCAGTCGCCGGTCTTGACCTCGGCCATCGCGGCGCCGGCCTCGAAGCCCTCGAAGATGGAGCGCAGGCTGTCAGGCACCGGGCGCGAAGTCTGCGTGGCCGGGTCGGCGAACACATAGACCAGCTCGCCCGAGACGAGCAGCTGGTCGCCGCTGAAGATGCCCGCCTGGAACAGGCTGGACGAATTGCCCACCCTGGCGCAGCGCAGGCCCACGTCCAGCGTATCGTCCAGACGCGCCGACGCATGGTATTCCAGCGTGGCCTTCTTCACGTACATCTCGCCGTCCAGGGCCAGCATGCCCGCTTCATACGGCAGCGCCAGCGCCCGCCAGTAGTCGGACATCGCCGTGTCGATGTACATGAGGTAGTGTGCGTTGAACACGATTTTTTGCATGTCCACCTCGGCCCAGCGCACGCGCAGGCGGTGAAAACAGCGGAAGTCACTGCGTTGCATGGATAGATTCACTCCGTGGTTTGAAAGAACGCCTGGCGCAGCGCCCGGGCCGCATCGGCATGGGCGGTGCGCGCCTCGGGAATGGCACGGCCCATCTTGATGAATTCATGGGTCACCCCGCGGTAGATCTCCAGGTCCACGGGCACGCCGGCGAGCCGCAGCTTGTCCGCATAGTCCACGCCCTCGTCCACCAGCGGGTCGCATTCGGCCAGGCCGATCCAGGCGGGGGCCACGCCGTCCACGTCGGGGGCGTGCAGCGGGGCGAAGCGCCAGTCCTCGCGCTCGGCGCGGCTGCGCACATAGTTGCCAAAGAACCAGCTGATGGCAGGCTCTTCCAGCACCAGGCCGCGCGCGAACGTGGCATGCGAGGGCGTGTCCTGGTGGGCCGCGCAGCCCGGGTAGAACAGCAGCTGCAGTGCCAGCGGCAGGCCCGCGTCGCGCGCCAGGATGGCGTTCACGGCGGCCAGTGTTCCGCCCGCGCTGTCTCCGCCCACGGCCATGCGCGCCGGGTCGGCGCCCAGTTCGCGGGCATGGGCAGCAAGCCATGCAAGCGCATCCCAGGCATCGTTGCTCGCGGTGGGAAACCGGTGCTCGGGCGCGAGCCGGTAGTCGAGCGACACCACCATGCAGCGGCCCAGGCGCGCCAGCTCGCGGCACAGGATGTCGTGCGTGGCGATGTTGCCGATGGTGAAGCCGCCGCCGTGGGTGTACAGCAGCACCGGCAGGCCCGCTTCCGTGGTCGGTGCGTACAGCCGCGCGGGCAGCGCATGGCCGTCGCGCGCGGGGATGTGCAGGTCCTCCACCCGCGCCAGGGCCGCCTTGGGCACCTCCAGCACATCGGCGCCCGCCTGGTAGGCCGTGCGTGCGTCCTGGGGCGAGCGGGTGTGCAGCGGGGGGTGCCCCGCGCGCGCCATGCGCTCAAGCACGCTGCGCATCTGGGGGGTCAGGCGGGTGTGGTGGATGTGCAGGTCGGCCAACGGTCAGGATCTCGGCAACAGGAGGAAGGCCGCGCAGGCGGGCAGCCCGCGGGTCGATTGTTTGTTTGTTGTTACTTGAAGGTCACGCGCACGGGCGCGGCGCCCGGCAGGCCGTCGTAGGTCGCTGTCACCGCCAGGCCCGCCTTGGGCGGCAGCAGCGGCGAGAACGAACCCAGGCTGATCAGGTCGCCCGGCTGCATCGCCAGCCCCTCCTGTGCGAGGGCGCCCGCGAGCCACACCACGGCATTGAGGGGATGGTCCAGGATGTCGCTGCCCTTGCCGCCGCCCAGGCGCGCACCCGCGCCGTCGGCCAGCGACACATTCATGTCGGCCAGGGCCTGCAGCATCGCGAAGCGCTCGGCCCGGTAGGCCGGCACGGGCAGCGGCGCGCCCGCCACGCCCAGCCGCGCACCCACGTTGATGGCCGTCACGCCGGCGCCATTGAGCTTGGGCGGCGCCTGCACCATGAGGTCTGGCAGTTCGATGAAAGGGATGACCTGGTCCACCGCCTCCAGCACCTCCATCGGCGTCCTGGCATGGTTGATGGCGGTGCTCTTCACCCGCACCAGCATGTCGGCTTCGTACAGCGGCCGGGCGCCGAAGGCCGCGTCCACGGTGGCGCCACTGGGCAGGACCATGCCTTCATAGAGCTTGCCCCACACGGGCTTGTCGGTGTTGAAGCGCTTTTGCACCGCGGGATTGGTAAGGCCGGCCTTGTAGCCCACGACCTTGCCCAGACGCTGCGCCAGCAACTGGTTGACCTTGGCGCGGGTGCAGGCGCCATCGGCGTCCGACAGGTCCTCGGGGTTGGCGGCCGGGGTCTTCGCGGTGTAGTGGGCCACCAGCTCGGCGGCCTGGGCATCGGTCAGGCAGCCGGCCTGCGCGGATGTCGCAAACGCGACGAATGCACCGGCCAGTGCGAGCGGAATGAGGGTTTGCTTCGTGGTCATCGGTGCCTCCGGGTTGTAGAGTCTTTGCAGCAATCGTAAACGTAACTTCCACCTTCACCATGGCTTTCATCTACTACGTCACCCAGATCCAGTTCGAGTTCGGCGCGGTCAAGCTGCTGCGGCAGGAATGCGAGCGCGTCGGCATCACACGCCCCCTGCTCGTGACGGACCCCGGCGTGAAGGCCGCTGGTGTCCTGCAAAAGGCGCTGGACGCCCTGCCTGGCATGACCGTGGCGGTGTTCGACCAGACGCCCTCCAACCCCACCGAGGCCGCCGTGCGCGCCGCCGTGGCGATCTACCAGGCCGAGGGCTGCGACGGCCTGATCGCCGTGGGCGGCGGCTCGGCCATCGACTGCGCCAAGGGCATCGCGATCGCCGCCACGCACGACGGGCCGCTCACGCACTACGCCACCATCGAGGGCGGCTCGCCCCGCATCACCGAGCGCGCCGCGCCGCTGATCGCGGTGCCCACCACCAGCGGCACCGGCAGCGAGGTGGCGCGCGGCGCCATCATCATCGTGGACGACCACCGCAAGCTCGGGTTCCACTCGTGGAACCTGGTGCCCAAGACCGCCATCTGCGACCCCGAGCTCACGCTGGGCCTGCCGCCCATGCTGACCGCCGCCACGGGCATGGACGCGATCGCCCACTGCATGGAAACCTTCATGTCGGCCGCCTTCAACCCGCCGGCCGACGGCATTGCCCTGGACGGCCTCACGCGTGGCTGGGCCCACATCGAGCCGGCCACGCGCAACGGCAGCGACCGCGAGGCGCGCCTGCACATGATGAGCGCGAGCATGCAGGGCGCCATGGCCTTCCAGAAGGGACTGGGCGCCGTGCACTCGCTCAGCCACAGCCTGGGTGGCGTGAACCCGCGCCTGCACCATGGCACGCTCAACGCCATGTTCCTGCCCGCCGTGGTCCGGTTCAATGCCGGCGCCGAATCGGTGCGCAACGAAAAACGCCTGGAGCGCATGGCCCACGCCATGGGGCTGGGCGCGGCGGGCGACATCCCCGAGGCCATCCGCGACATGAACGCCCGCCTGGGCCTGCCCACGGGCCTTGCCGCCATGGGCGTGACCGAAGGCATGTTCGACGACATCATCAGGGGCGCGCTGGCCGACCATTGCCACAAGACCAACCCCCGCATCGCCACGCCCGAGGAGTACCGCGAGATCCTGAGCCAGTCGCTGTAGGGCCAGCTCCCGTCCCCCCGGCTTTTCACCAGCCCCCCCGCCGCGCCTGCCCCGCTGGCGCGGCGCGCGGCCAGCGGGCGGCGGCCCTCCTTCGCCGTGCCCGCGCGCCCGCAACGCACCCCCAGCCTTCCCCCTGGCGAAGCCCGGCGGGATTGCGCTACCCTGGGTGCCGCACACCCCCTGCCCACACGCTAGACTCCGGTCGGTCAACAATTAATTAACAATTCATTACCCTGGGGTTTTGGGGGGAGGGCCACGACCGATGCGCACCGGAAATCTCAGTACCTGGCTCCTGCGGGGCACCTATCCCCGGCTGTACGTTCCGATTGTCCTGATCATCCTGCTGGTCAGCGCCGTGCGCTACCACTACCTGGTGGCCGCGGAAACCGACGAAGTCCGCCGCCATGCCGCCACCGAGCTGCGCCGGGCGGGCGATGCGCTGCTGCCCGGGGTGGCAGCCCTGCCCCCCTCGGAGCACGAAGCCCAGGCCACGCTTTTGCATGAAGGGGTCGCCCGCTTCGGGCCGGGCGTCCAGTCGGTGAAGTGGCAGGTGGGCGACGGGCCCGTCATCGATGTCCAGGCGCCGCCCCTGCGCGCATCGGCCCCGGGATGGTTCGCCGAATGGGTGCGCATCGCGCCGCCCACGCAGCAGTTCGGGCAGGCCGTGCCCGGCGGCCAGACCGGGCGGCTGACGGTGACGCTGCAATCCGCGCCCCTCGTGGGCCAGATCTGGAGCACCGTCGTGGTACAGCTGCGCATCTCGGCGCTCAATATCTTCACGATCCTGTTCCTGCTCACGCTGCTGCTGCGGGCCAATGCGCGCATGCTGCGGCGGCTGGCCGAAGCCACGGACGCGTTCCGCCACGGCCATCTGGACACGCGCATGGACGTGACCGGCACGCTCGAATCACGCGCCATGGCGGCCACCTTCAACGACATGGCCGGCAAGGTCCAGTCGCTCGTGCTGTCGCTGCGCGAAACCCAGCACCTGCAAAGCGAGCAGCTGCATTTCACGCGCCAGCTGATCGACGCGCTGCCCCTGCCCGTCTTCGTGCGGGACGCCAATGGCTCCTACCTGGAAGTCAACCGGGCCTGGCAACGGCTCTTTCACACGCCCGCCAGCGCGGGCACGGCCCCCGCATCCCCCCCGGCGTACCCCGAAGAGCTGGCGCCCGCGCGCTCCGCGCAGATCGCGCAGGCGCAGGACAACGAGATCCGCATCCACCCCGCCAACCACCAGCCGCCCCGGGACATGGCGTACTACGAAGCCCCGTTCACCACCACGCGGGGCACACTGGCCGGCACCATCGGCACGCTAGTCGACGTGACCGAACGCAAGCGCGCGCAGGAGGCCCTGCGCGCCGAGAAGGAGCGTGCCGAGGTCACGCTCGCCTCCATCGGCGACGGCGTGATCACCACCGACCTGGCCGGCTGCATCGAGACCATCAACGAAGCCGCGCAGCTCATGACCGGCTTCACGGCGGACCAGGCCCTGGGCCGTCAGCTGGACGACGTGTTCCGGCTGTACCAGGAGCTCGCGAGCCGCAATGCCAGCTCGGCCGCGGAGCGCGAGACCGTGCCGGGCGCCCTCCACCAGGTCGCGCACGAGGTGCTGATCCACCGCTCCGGCGAGCGCTACGCCATCGAGTACACCGCGTCGGCGATCCGCAAGGGCGACGGCACGGCCGTGGGCTGCGTGCTGGTGTTCCGCGACGTGACCGAGACGCGCAACCTGCGCCACCAGATCTCGTGGCATGCCCGCCACGATGCGCTCACAGGCCTGTACAACCGGACGGCGCTGGCCGAGCGCCTCACGCACGCGATCTTCGTCGCCCGACAGAAAGGCCTGCTGCTGGCCGTGTGCATGCTCGACCTGGACCATTTCCAGGCCGTGAACGACACCCACGGCAACCGCGTGGGCGACCGGCTGCTCAAGGAAACCGCGCGGCGCCTGGGCGCGTTCATCACGCCCCAGGACGCGGTGGCGCGCATGGGGGGCGACGAGTTCGTGCTGCTGCTGGGCGAGCTGCCGGACGTGCCCGCCATCGAGGCCCGCGTGGGCGTGCTCATGCAGCAGCTGGCCGCCCCCTACGCCATCGACGACCGCGTGCTGCACACCACCGTGAGCGTGGGCGTGGCCGTGTTCCCGCAGGACGACGCCAACCCCGACACCCTACTGCGCCACGCCGACCAGGCCATGTGCCAGGCCAAGGGCTTCGGCCGCAACCAGATGCACGTGTTCGACGTGCAGCTGGACCATGCCGTGCAGACGCAGCACACCCGCCAGACGCGCGTGGCCCAGGCCCTGCACGGGGGCGAGCTGGTGCTGCACTACCAGCCCAAGGTGCACCTGCGCACCGGCGAGATCCTGGGGCTGGAGGCCCTGCTGCGCTGGCAGCATCCCGACCACGGCCTGCTGGGCCCGCAGCATGTGCTGCCGCTGATCGAGGACGCAGAGCTGGAGGTGGAACTGGGCGAATGGGTGCTGCGCCAGGCCCTGGCGCAGATGCGGCAATGGACCGATGCCGGCATGCAGTGGGAGGTGAGCGTGAACATCTCCGCGCCGCACTTCCACCGGCCCAACTTCGTTGAGCGGCTCAAGGACATCCTGCACACCTGCCCGGAGGTCTCGCCCACCCGCCTGGAACTGGAAATCCTGGAATCCGCGGCCCTGCAGGACATGCAGTACATGCGCCAGATGATGCAGAACTGCCAGCTGCTGGGCGTGCGCTTCGCCCTGGACGACTTCGGCACCGGCTTCTCCTCGCTGTCCTACCTCAAGCGCCTGCCGGCCGAGACCATCAAGATCGACCAGTCGTTCGTGCGCGGCATCCTGGAAGACGGCGACGACCTCACGCTCGTGGGAGCCATCGTCGCGCTCGCCACGGCCTTTCAGCGGCACGTGGTCGCGGAAGGGGTGGAGACCGCCGAGCAGGCCGCACGGCTGCTGGAGCTGGGCTGCGAGCGTGCCCAGGGCTTTGGCATCGCCCGGCCCATGCCCGCGCACGAGGTACTGACCTGGGCACGGCAACACACGGCCCGCCACGCGGCCCGGGCCGTGCAGGATGCGGCACGGCGGCCTGCAGCGACCTGAGCGGCCCCTACAGCGGGTGCACGGCGTTCATGTCCGGCCGCGCCAGCCACGCCTGCCACTCGTCCACCAGCTGCTGGCTGGCCCGCGTGGCCGCCAGCCAGGCCTTGGCGCGCGCGGCGCTGTCGGCGCCGTAGTGCGTGAAGTCGTTGCGGTCGGGCAGCTTGGCGTTGGGCAAGCTGCGCACCCAGTCGGGGCTGGGCGACAGCACCACCATGTTGTCCAGCGCAGGCGTGGAGCGGTGGCGCCACTTGAGTCCCTTGTCCAGCCAGCCGGGCACCACGCGGTGCTGGAAATGCGGGTACAGCACCAGGCCGGGCGAGGCAGCGGGGTCAGAATTCAAGTCTTTTTGGCCTCCAGCGCTGGATGGAAAAGCGCTATCAGCTATTAATTCAATAGCATTCTGCTTTTGCCTGCCATAGGCCAGGTGCAGGTGGTAATCGGTGATGCCCCCGTCCCAATACGCCCCACGGGGCGCACCCGGAATGTTGTGCACCGCCTGCAGCACAAACGGGATCGAGCAGCTGGCCTGCAGCGCCTGCATGAAGTTGCCGTTGCCGAGCAGCACCTGCCGCGTGCGGTAGTCCGAGGTGCCAAAGGGCAATGCAGCACACGCAGCCCCCGCCCCCTCGGCGAAGGTACCGGACGCATCGGACGAGGAGAACACCACCCGTTCCAGCCACGCCCCCATCGCCTTGCGGTGCACCGTGTTCGTCAGAAAGGCGCCCAGATAGCCCAGCGGCGTGGCCACGCGGTGCTCGCGCCCCAGCAGGTGCCGCCCCCGCGAGGTGACGATGTGCAGGCGGTAGCGCGGGTGGTTCAGCACCTCGTCGATACGCCCGCCATAGAACGCCTGCAGGTTCTGGCCAAACCGCTCGCTCACGTGGGCCGCCGACGGGCGCTTCTTGCCGGGCGGCAGGTCGTAGTCCTGGTGGATGTAGTCGTGCTCCAGCCGCTCGAAGGCCGCCACCGGCTGCTGCAGGCAGGCCGTGGCCATGCGCCAGGCGCCGATCGACGCGCCCACCAGGTCCACCGGCTGGCGCGACTGGGCCAGCCATTCGCCGAAGATGAAGCGGTCCAGGGGCCCCAGGATGAGCCCCTTGGGGCCACCGGCCGCCGCGGGGATCACGCCCACGTCGCCCGGCCGCAGGCCGTGGTTTTCAAGGTGCTGCCGGGCGCGAGGGCCGGCATGGATGCGCAGGGCTTTCATGGACGGCATTGTCGCAAAGCACCGCGCCCCGGCATGTCGCGCAAGGTGCCCGGGCCGGGCGCAAGCATCCCGGTTCGCAAACCGCCGTCAGACCACGTAGTCGGCGGCCTCGGGCCGTGCCGTCCAGTCGATGGGGTCCTGCTGCAGCACCATGTCGATGTCCAGCCCCAGGGTCAGGCCGACCTCGCCGGGGAACGATACGGCCATCTCCTTCTCGCCCAGCTCCGCCTCGCGGGCCCGCGCGCGCCAGGAGGCCAGGTGGATCACTCCCGCCAGGGGCTCGTAGGCGTTGTTGTCGAACGGCACGCTCTGGTGCTGCAGCGCATCGACCACCACCTCGGGAAGCTGCCAGCGGCGCGCCAGCCCGGCCGTCACATGGCCATAACAGTAGCCGAAGATGCGCTGCTCGATCTTGCCGCGCCGCAGATCGAATGGCGCCACCAGCGTGTTGACCGACTGCGCCTTTTCCGGGTCGGCCAGGTGAATGACCAGCTCGCCCAGCGCGTGCAGCAAGCCCGCGGTGTATGCGGCGATCTGGTCCTGCTGTGCGATACCCGCCAGCGACCGCGCCAGCTTGGCCGTGTTGAGGCTGTAGCGCCAGAACTGCTGCATGTTCACTCCGGGCACCGAGCGGGAGGTGGTGCCCAGCGGTGCCGAATTGACCAGCGAGCGCACCTGGGCCGTGCCCAGCAGCGCCAGGGCCTCCGGGATGCCCGCGATCTGGCGCGGCAACTGGAAGGTGGGGGAATTGGCCAGCTCCAGCAGCCGCCCGGCCAGCGCCGGGTCCGTGCCAAAGAGCTGGTTCAGGCGCCGCAGGCTGGGCTCTTCATGGGCCAGTTCGCTCATCAGCAGCGCCACCGCACGCGGAAGGCTGGGCAGAGCCACTGGTTGTGCCAGCAATGCGTTCAACTCCATGGGGTCAGGCGCCAGAGTTTCGATTGCTGGCGATTATGGCCCCCATCACCCCCCAATCCGTCAACGGCCCTTCGCCTGTTGCAACTTGGCGAATGCCGACGCCATGGCCGACTGCTGCGCGGGCTCGGGGGCACGGCGCTGCGGCTGCGCGTAGCCCCGGCCAGCGCCCTCGAACCGGTTGTCGCGGGGCGCGCCCCGCTCCCCGCCCTGGCGCGGCGGCGCGGCATCGAGCTTCATCGACAGGCCGATGCGCTTGCGCTCCACGTCCACCTCCATGACCTTGACCTTGACGATGTCGCCGGTCTTGACCACTTCGCGCGCATCGTTCACGAACTTGTGCGCCAGCTGGCTCACGTGCACCAGGCCATCCTGGTGCACCCCCAGGTCGATGAAGGCACCGAACTGCGCCACGTTGCTCACCGTGCCCTCCAGGATCATGCCCTCCTTGAGGTCCTTGATGTCTTCCACGCCGTCGTTGAAGCGCGCCACCTTGAAGTCCGGGCGCGGGTCGCGACCGGGCTTTTCGAGTTCGCCCAGGATGTCCTTGACCGTGATCACGCCGAACTTCTCGTTGGCGAAGAGCTCGGGCTTCAAGGTCTTGAGCATGTCCGCGCGGCCCATGATCTCGGCCACGGGCTTGCCGGTCTTTTCCATGATCTGCTCGACCACGGGGTAGGTCTCGGGGTGCACCCCCGTCATGTCCAGCGGGTTGTCGCCGCCGCGGATGCGCAAGAAGCCCGCGCTCTGCTCGAAGGTCTTGGCGCCCAGGCCGGCCACGTCCATGAGCTGCTTGCGGCTCTTGAACGCACCGTTGGCCTCGCGCCAGCGCACCACCGCCTTGGCCACGCTGGCCGACAGGCCCGAGACGCGGCTGAGCAAGGGCACGCTGGCCGTGTTCAGGTCCACGCCCACGGAGTTCACGCAGTCCTCGACCACGGTGCCCAGGGTACGGGCCAGCTCGCTCTGGTTCACGTCATGCTGGTACTGGCCCACGCCGATGCTCTTGGGGTCGATCTTCACCAGTTCGGCCAGCGGGTCCTGCAGGCGGCGCGCAATGCTGGCGGCGCCACGCAGGCTCACGTCCACGTCGGGCATCTCCTGCGAGGCGTATTCGCTGGCGGAGTAGACCGAGGCACCGGCTTCGCTCACCACCACCTTCTCGATGGCGCGCTCGGCCTTGGCGGCCAGCTTGATCAGGTCGGCCGCCAGCTTGTCGGTCTCGCGGCTGGCCGTGCCGTTGCCGATGGCGATCAGGTTCACGCCGTGCTTCTCGGCCAGCTTGGCCAGGGTGTGCAAAGAACCTTCCCAGTCGCGGCGCGGCTCGTGCGGGTAGACGGTGGCGGTCTCGACCAGCTTGCCCGTGGCATCGACCACGGCCACCTTCACGCCGGTGCGGATGCCGGGGTCCAGCCCCATCACCACGCGCGGGCCTGCAGGCGCCGCCAGCAGCAGGTCGCGCAGGTTGTCGGCAAACACCTTGATGGCGACCTTCTCGGCGTCGTCCCGCAGGCGGGCGAACAGGTCGCGCTCGGTCGAGAGGCTCAGTTTCACGCGCCATGTCCAGGCCACGCTCTTGCGGATCAGGTCGTCGGCCGGGCGGCCTGCATGGCTCCAGCCCAGGTGCAGGGCGATCTTGCCTTCGGCCAGGCTGGGCTTGCCGGGCTCGGGCTCCACGGGCAGCACCAGCTTGGCTTCCAGGATCTCCAGCCCCCGGCCACGGAACACGGCCAGCGCGCGGTGCGACGGCACGCGGCCAATGGGTTCGTCGTATTCGAAATAGTCGCGAAACTTGGAGACCTCGGGATCGTTCTCGTTCTTGCCCTCCACCTTCTTGCTGCGCAGCAAGCCCTCGGCCCAGAGCCATTCGCGCAGGTTCTGCACCAGTACGGCGTCTTCGGCCCAGCGTTCGGACAGGATGTCGCGCACACCGTCCAGCACGGCCGGCACGGTCGAGAAATCGGCGCCCGTCTTGCCGTCGTCCAGCACTTCGGGCGGCCGCGTGAAGGCCGCGGCCTCGGTCGCCGGGTCCAGCGTGGGGTCGGCAAACAGCTTGTCCGCCAGCGGTTCGATGCCGAACTCGCGGGCCATCTGGCCCTTGGTGCGGCGCTTTTGCTTGAAGGGCAGGTAGAGGTCTTCCAGCTCCTGCTTGGTGGGCGCCTGTGCAATGGCCAGGCGCAGGGCATCGGTCAGCTTGCCCTGCTCGTCGATGCTCTTGAGCACGGCGGCGCGGCGGTCTTCCAGTTCGCGCAGGTACGACAGGCGCGCTTCGAGTTCGCGCAGCTGGATGTCGTCCAGCCCGCCGGTCACTTCCTTGCGGTAGCGCGCGATGAACGGCACCGTGGCGCCGCCATCGAGCAGCTCCACCGCTGCGCGCACCTGGGATTCACTGACTTTGATTTCTGCGGCCAACTGCCGGACGATCTGCTGCATGGGTGGGCGAACTCTCTGAGACTCAATCAAACAAAACGCGAAGCGCGCGAGTTTGCCACAGGGACTTTGGGTGACAGGCGCCAGCAAACTTCTCCGGGCTACCAGGCGCCCCGCGCGTTACTGGAGGGCCCACGTCCCCCACCCCACAGCGCATGGAAACGTGAAAACAATGCACCGAGAATTCTGTGAGCACACTCGACCCGCGCCCCTGCTCCCGAAGGGGATGAAGGCTGCATTTGCTCCTGTCGCCATGTGGCTGGCATACCGTGTGACCGGGAGGCGGTGCCGTCCTACAGGGAAGATTTGAGAAAGTTCCGTTAAATCCTGTTCGCCAGCGAAAAATTAGGCACCAATTGTCAATTGGTAACAAACAGCAACCACGCCGAAGGCGTTTTCGGAGGCACTATGGGATTTCAATACCTGGTACGGGCATTTCTGGATCTCCTGCACCGACGCTTCAGCGCGGTTGCATTCATCTTGCTGTGCGTGGCTGCCCCGCAGGCCTCCGCGCTGATCATCGGAGAGTTCCGGGTCCGCGGCCCCAACGGTGCCAACGATGAATTCATCAAGCTCTACAACGAAACCGCCTCGCCGCTGACAGTGGCGGGCGGCGGCACGGGCTTTGCCGTCGCGGCCTCGGATGGCGTGGCACGCTGCGTTGTTCCCAACGGCACGGTGATTCCTGGCTTTGGCTACTACCTGTGCGTGAATAGTGTCGGCTACTCGCTGGCTGCCTATCCAGCGGGCAATGGCACCACGGCCACCGGCGACGCCACATACACCACCGACATTCCCGACAATGCAGGTATCGCGCTGTTCAACACCAGCGTCGCTGTGGACTTCACCCTGCCAAACCGCCTTGACGCCGTGGGCTCCACGTCGGAAGCCAATACGCTGTACAAGGAAGGCGCAGGCTACCCGGCCCTCACGCCGTTCTCAATCGACTACGCCTGGACCCGCGATATCTGCGGAAAACAAGGCTCCATCACGTCCTTCAACGGGTGCCTGACCGCCGGGGTGGCGCTGGATACGAACAACAATGCCACCGATTTCTATTTTGTAGACACCAATGGGACCTCAGCTGGTGGTGGCCAGCGGCTGGGCGCGCCGTCGCCAGCCAATCTGTCCAGCCCCGTGATTGGCAGCATCGCAAGCCCAGCCCTGCTGGATCCTTGCGTGGCGCCCTCTTCACCCCCCAATACGGTGAGAGACTTCACCAGCGACCCTGCCAACAACTCCACCTTCGGAACCCTGGACATCCGACGTACCCTCACAAACACCAGCGGCAGCAACTTGACACGGTTGCGTTACAAGATCATTGACCTGACGACCTTCCCCGCGCCCTCCGGCATCGCAGACCTGCGCCCCCGCACATCCACGGCGGTCGTGGTCACTGTGGACCGCGCACCGTGCGGATCCGGCACCAGCAACGTCACGGTCCAAGGCACGACGCTGGAGCAGCCTCCTTCCCAGCCGAACGGCGGTGGCTTCAATTCGACGCTGTCGTCTGGCACCGTGACCCTTGGCACACCCTTGGCCGCGGGTGCGACCCTTGATCTGCGCTTCCTGATGGGCATTCAGCAGACGGGTGCCTACAAGCTGGGTGTCATCATCGAAGGCCTGCCAGAAGGCGGCACCATGTTTGAAATAGCAGGCTGCACGGACTCCAACTGTGCGGTAAACGTGCAATCCATTGCGCGGGCTGATCCCGATCCCACCACGGCGGCATCCGTCAACTACACCGTCACTTTCAACCAGTCGGTCACCGGGGTGGATGCTTCGGATTTCGTGTTGACGTCGACTGGAACCATTGCAGGCGCTTCAGTGACGGGCGTCAGCGGCTCAGGAGCCGTTTACACCGTCACTGTCAATACAGGAACCGGCAGTGGCACCTTGAGACTGGATGTCGCGGACAACGATTCCATCGTCGGTCCGGCACCCGCAAGCTTGCTCCTCGGTGGCGCGGGTGCTGGCAATGGAAACTTCACTACCGGCGAGTCTTACACCCTCACCCGTGGCGGCGCGGTGGTCAGCAACATCCCCACCCTGAGCGAGTACGGAATGATGCTGCTGGGCTTGGCCCTGATGGGCGGGGTGTGGCTACAGCGCAAGCGGGGCAACCTTCGCTGACCCGGGTCTCTCTCACGAGAGGCTGATGCATCGACATTGAACAGACCGGCGCGCCCTCGAGGCGCGCCGGTCGTTTCTGGCAACGGTGCGCAAGCGCTGGAGCGGTAGCGTCCCCCGGGCGCGCAGGCGCGGCAGGGCACGGCCATCACCGAAAGCGGACACCGGCAAAGGGCGAGGCTCCACCCGGTGCGGGCACAGCAACGGCCCGAAGAAGTACCACGCCGCGAACGCTCGCACCGCCGCTCTTAGAATGTGCCGGGCCACCAAGCCACCCCAAGCACACGCATGGACGCCGCCCCTCTTGCCTTCCCCATCCGCACCGAATGCCCTCCCGGCACCTGCGTGTGCGGCCGGGATGCACTGCTGGAGGCGCCGGGCGGGGATGTCCGCATCCTGCGCCTCACGCGCAATGAGGAAAAAAAACTGCTTGAGCGGCTGGAAAACCTCACCAGCCTGAGCGACCTGCGCCGCCTGCTGGGCCGCATGGAAGACCAGCTGGGCGTGCGCCTTTCCATCACCCCCAGCCCCCATGAGGTGCGCAGCCTGCGGGGCATTGCGATCCTGGTGCTGGAGCAGCCCGGCCTGTGCCGCAAGACCCGCCAGGCGATTCCCGCCGCGATCCGCAAGAGCATGGACCAGCACCCGGAAATCACCTACGAACTGCTGAACGAAGGCGGACTGTTCGCGGGCCTGTGACCTTCCTCTGCGGCACCCCATTCCGGCTCGCGCCCGCCACACCATCCGCGTCCCTCACATGCAAGACGACCTTTTCGGCGGCCCGCCGGTGCCGCCCCCTCCCACCGACAAGGCCGCCGCCGCTGGCGGCGCGGCCGATGCAGATGAGCCCGCGGCGGCCAGGCCGCGCCGCACCGGGGTGCATCCGGCCCCCGGGCACGATGGTCTGCGCGCCCTGGCCGCCGCCCTCCCCGGCCAGCTGCGGCTGGGCACGTCGTCATGGACATACCCTGGATGGAAGGGACTGGTGTGGGAAGGCGAGCATTCCGAGTCCATGCTCTCCAAGCAGGGGCTGGCGGTCTACGCTCAGCACCCGCTGCTGCGCACGGTGAGCATCGACCGCAGCTTCTACCGGCCGCTCACGGTGAGCCAGTACGAGCGCTATGCCTCGCAGGTGCCCGATGACTTCCGCTTCGTGGTGAAGGCGCCCAGCCTGGTGACCGATGCCCTCGTGCGCAGCGAGGACGGGCGGGGGCGCCAGCCCAATCCGGCTTTCCTCAGCCCCGAACTCGCCCTCAGTGAATTCGTGGAACCCGCGCTGCAAGGGCTGGGGCACAAGCTGGGGGCGCTGGTGTTCCAGATCAGCCCCCTGCCCCTGGCGCAGCTGGACCGCATGCACGAGCTGCTGGAGCGCCTGCGCGCCATGCTGTGCGCGCAGCCTGCGTTGCACCCCACCGCGCCGGACGGCGTGATGGCCGTGGAGGTGCGCGATCCCCAATGGCTCACCCCGCGCTTCGCGGCGGTGCTGCGCGAGGCCGGGGCCACCTACTGCCTGGGCCTGCACGCAAAGATGCCGCCGCTGCAGGAACAGCTGCCCATGCTGCGCGCGCTCTGGCCCGGTCCGCTGGTGTGCCGCTGGAATCTCCACCCCATCCACGGCCCCTATGGCTATGAAGACGCGGAAAAGAACTATGCGCCCTATGACCGGCTCCACCACCCCGACCCTGGCACGCGGGCCGCGCTGGCGAGCCTGATCGCGGGCGTCACCGGGCGGGGGCACAACGCCTTCGTGGCCATCAGCAACCATGCGGAAGGCTGCGCGCCGCGCACCGTGCAGGCGCTGGCCGAATGCGTGGCGGCCCAGCTTGGCGGCCCGGCGCCCGCCGCAGCGCCCGGACCCGTGGTGTAGGACGCGGAGCACCCGCGCCAAAACCGTGCGCTGACACCGGGCGGCCGTACCCTGCGCGACGATGGCGGCATGCTGTCAACGTCAGGGCCCGTCACATGAACCTTCTTCAAAAACTCCGCGGCGTGCGCCAATGGGACGCCGAACGTGCCGGTTTTCCGGGCGAGCACTGGCTGGTGCTGGGTGCGGGCCTGCTGGTGCTGCGCGGCGCCAGCCGCAGCCGTGGCCTGGTGCGCCGCGCAGCCGGCCGGGCCCTGGGCAGCGCCCTCATCGCGCGCGCCGCATCGGGGCGCGACGGGGTGGCCGGCAAGCTGGCACGGGCGGCGGAAAAGGCCCCGGCGGCTGGCGCCGTGGGCAGGGCCCGCCTTCGCGCCCCTCGGTAGCCCGAGGCCATGGAAACACGCTGGCCCGCGCGGCTGTGGGTGGTGCGGCATGGACAAAGCGCCGGCAATGTCGCGCGCGACGCGGCCGAGGCGGCGGGGCTTCAGACCATCGACCTCGCATGGCGGGACATCGATGTGCCGCTGTCGGACCTGGGAACCGCGCAATCGGTGGCGCTGGGGGAATGGTTTGGACGCCAGCCCGTGGATGGGCAGCCGCAGGTCATCCTGTGCTCGCCCTACGTGCGCGCGCTGCAGACCGCCCGTCTGGTGGCGCGGTACAGCCGTCTGGAGCATGTCACCCTGCGGCTGGACGAGCGGCTGCGGGAAAAGGAGTTCGGCATCCTGGACCGGCTTACCAAGTTCGGCATCCAGCAGCAGCACGCCCAGCTGCATGAGCAACGCACCCACGTGGGAAAGTTCTACTTCAGGCCGCCCGGCGGTGAAAGCTGGTGCGACGTGATCCTGCGGCTGCGCAGCCTGCAGGAGATGGTCACGCGCGAATACGCGGGGCAACGGGTGCTGGTAGTCGCGCACCAGGTCATCGTCAACTGCATGCGCTACCTCATCGAGCAGATGGACGAGCAGCAGATCCTGGAGATCGACCGCCAGGGCGACGTGCCCAACTGCGCGGTGACGATCTACCGCGCCCATGGGGCGCACGAGGGGCGCACCGACGAGGCCATGCAGTTGATCCAGGCCAACTTCCTTGCCCCGCTGCGCGACGCGCGGACACCGGTGACGCGGGAGCCCGACGCCGCCACCGCCCCCAAGCCCTGACGGCACGCCATGCCCCGCAACCCTACCTGGCCCCGGCCCAGAGCCCTGACCGAGGCACTGCTTCGGCGCTGGCCCCTGCCCCATCCCGGCGACGATGCGGACAAGGAAGCGCGCGGGCACGTGCTGGTGGTCGCGGGCAGCCATGAAATGCCCGGCGCGGCGCTGCTGGCGGCCATCGCCGCCCTGCGTGCGGGGGCCGGTAAACTCACCGTGGCCGCACCGGAGCGCGTGGCGCAGGGCCTGGCACTGGCCATCCCCGAGGCGCGCGTGATGGGGCTTGCCGAGACGCGGGCCGGGGGTTTTGCCGCGCGCGATTGTGACCGGCTCGGGCCCCTGTCCGACCAGGTGAGCGCCGTGGTGCTGGGCCCCGGCATGCTGGATGAAGCCCGCAGCGTGGCCTTCGTGCGCACGATGCTGCCGCTGTTTCGCCGCAGCACGGTGGTGCTGGACGCCTACGCCATGTCGGCCGCAGTCGGCGCGGCGTTCGACCAGCCCGTCGTCATGACGCCCCACGCCGGGGAGATGGCCCACCTGACCGGTGCATCCAAGGACGCCGTGCTGGCCGACCCGCTGGCCGCCGCCCGGGCGGGCGCGCAACGCTGGGGCGCCTGCGTGGCGCTCAAGGGCAGCACCACCTGCATCGCGCAGCCCGACGGCTGTTCGTTGCGGTTTGCGGGCGGTACCCCGGGGCTGGCCACGTCGGGCTCGGGCGATACGCTGGCGGGCCTCATCGGCGGCCTGGCCGCGCGCGGCGCGCCGCCGCTGCATGCCACGGCCTGGGGCGTGCTCCTGCATGCACGCGCGGGCAGCGCGCTGGCGCGGGACCAGGGCACGCTGGGCTACCTGGCGCGCGAACTGTCGGCGCAGGTGCCTGCGCTGATCCATGCCCTGGGCCCGCGCGCCACCCCACGGCGCCATGCCGGACCGAAGTGATCCACAGGGCTCGCCCGCATCACGCGGTTTGAACGAAAAAGGCCGCCTGCGCTGGATGCACAAGCGCAGAAAGCTATCAATTCAATAGCAATCGGGCTACGGCGCGTTGCCCTTGGCCAGCGGCCGTGCCGCGCGCTCGCCGCCCAGCGTGACCCAGGTCAGCACCAGGCCCAGGAGCGCGCCGCTGGCCATGCCCACCACCATGGGCAGCGGCTTGCCATTGGCGAACACACCGACCACGCCCATGGCGGCAGCGCCGATCAGCATCTGCAGCGTGCCCAGCAGCGCCGAGGCGGTACCCGCGATGGCGCCGTGCTCCTCCAGGGCGAGCACCGAGGTGGTGGGAATCACCAGGCCCATCAGGCCGCTGGCGACGAAATACAGGCCCAGCAGCACTTCCAGCCGGTCGCCGCCAGCCAGGTAGTAAGCCAGCATGGCCACCATCACGGCGCCCGCACCGGTGACCGCCACCTTGACAGTGGGCACCAGTCCAAAGCGGCGCCCCAGCCGGGCGGTGAACTGCGCGGCGGCAAAGAATGCGGCGGCATTCACCGAGAACGCCAGGCTGTACTGCACGGGCGTGAGGCCGTAGTGGTTGATCAGCACGAAGGGCGAGCCCGCAAGGTAGACAAAGAACCCCGCCATCGAGCAGCCCCCGATGAACACGAGGCCGAGGTAGTGCCCGTCGCGCAGGAGGAGCCAGTAGCCCGAGAGCGCGCCCGCCAGGCTGCTTTCGAGGCGCTCGGCTGCCGGCCGCGTTTCGCGCAGCCCCCGGGATACCAGCAGGAGGCCGGCGACCGCCGCCACCGCCACGGCCCAGAACACCCCGCGCCACCCCGTCAGCGCAATGACGCCACTGCCCGCCAACGGCGCCAGCAGCGGGGAAATGCTGAACACCAGCATCAGCAGCGACATGAGGCGCGCGGCCTCGGTGCCGGTGTGCAGGTCGCGCACCACGGCGCGGGGAATCGCCATGCCGGCAGCGGCGCCCAGCCCCTGCACGAAACGCAGGACCACCAGGGTCTGGATGTCGGTGGCGAGCGCACAGCCCACGCTCGCCAGCGTGAAGAGCAGCAGACCCACGTACAGCGGCGGCTTGCGGCCCACCATGTCCGACACCGGACCATAGAACAGCTGGCCAACGCCCAGCGAAATGAAGAACGCCGTCAGGCTCCACTGCACGGCGCCCACCTCCGCGCCCAGGCTCGCGCCGATCTCGGGCAGCGCCGGCAGGTACATGTCGATGGCAAAGGGGCCGATGGCCGACAGCAGGCCCAGGATCAGGGCCATCTTGAAGAAACGGGAAGCATGCATAGCAGGCCATTGTCACCAGTTTGGTGCAAGCCTGCGGGTTAACCCTGCAAAAACCCGCAACAGCGGGGCCGCCCCCCGGTTGCGACGCAAGGCGCCGGGCCCGCGCGCGCTGCCTGTCAGCCCGCCCCGTCGGCCAGTTCGATCCGGTTGCGCCCGCCCTGCTTGGCGCGGTACATGGCGCGGTCGGCCAGGCGCACCAGCATCTCGGGCAACTCGTCGCGCTGCGGCTGTACGCTGGCCACCCCGAAGCTCACGGTGACGATGCCCAGCGGCGCCCCTTCGTGCGGCAGCGCCAGCTGATGGATCGCCTCCTGGATGTGGCGCGCCACATCGGCCGCGGCCTGCAGGTCGGAGCCGGGCAGCAGCACCACGAACTCCTCGCCGCCAAAACGCGCTGCCAGCTCGCCCTCGCGCCGCGCGCCCGTCTGCGCCAGCGTGAGGGCCAGCGCCTGCAGGCAGGCATCGCCCGCGAGGTGGCCATAGTGGTCGTTGAAGTGCTTGAACACATCCACGTCCAGCATGATGAGGGCCAGCGGCGTGCGGGCCCGCTGCGCGCGTGCCCATTCACGCGCCAGGGCATCGTCGAAGTGCCGGCGGTTGGCGATGCCCGTGAGACCGTCGGTATTGCTCAGCAGCTCCAGGCGCTGATTGGCCTGCGCCAGGGCCTGGGTGCGCTCCTGCACCAGCGCCTCGAGTTCGCGGTTGCGCTGGCGCAGCTCCTCGATGGGGTACACCTCGCTGCCACGGGCCTTGCCGAACGGGATGGAGACGCTCACGTGCGCGATCTTCCAGTCGCCTCCCGCCTCCTGGCCGCCCTCGCGCCGGAACAGCACCACCTTGCGCGCAGTCTCGCGGGCAAACAGCGCGTCGGGAATAGGCAGGTGGATGTGGAAGAAGGCGGTGGCGGCAAGCAGGTCGGCCCCCAGGTCCTGCACGAAAAGCTCCACCATCTCGATGCCGATGCGCGCTGGGACCTGCGCGAAATCCTGCTGCGTTACCTCGATCCATCCGGCACGGGTCTTGACCAACTGGTCGCTGCTGCCCGCGAAGCCGCTGAAATTCTCGCTGAAGCGCGCCAGCAGCCGGGCATCGCGCGCGGCATACATCTCGATGTACTCATCGAAGAGCATGCGGGTCAGTCGCTCGCGTTCCGGTGACATGCGGTGGGTCCTTGTCGGGTGCTGGGGGGATGCGCCGCCGCGCGCGGCCCGCGCCAGCAGGCATGTTTTGAATGTAACACCCGCCCTGTCCCCGCGAAAACACGGAACTACCCTGCATCCTCCACGCCCCGCTTCAGCCGTGGAACCACTTCGCGGGCCAGGTCACCAGCCAGGGAAAGACCACCATGAGGAACATGATGGCGAACTCCGCGACCATGAACGGGACGACCCCCTTGGTCACATCGTCCATCGACATCCTGCCCACCCCGGCCACCACGTTGAGCACCGTGCCCACGGGCGGGGTGACGAGGCCGATGGAGTTGTTGATGATGAACATCACGCCGAAGTAGACCGGGTCGATCCCTGCCGCGTTGACCACCGGCATCAGCACGGGCGTGAGGATCAGGATGGTGGGCGTCATGTCCATGGCGGTACCCACGGCCATCACCAGCACCATGATGGCCGCCATGAGCAGGATCTTGTTGTCCATGAAGGGCTGCAGCAACCCCACCACCTTGGACGGCAGGTCGGCCACGGTGATGAGCCACGCGCTCACCATGGCCGCGGCGATGAGGAACATCACGATGGCGCTGGTCTTGGCGGCGGCCACGAAGATGCCGTAGAGGTCGCGCCAGGTGATCTCGCGGTAGATGACGGCCGAGACGAAGAGCGCGTACACCGCCGCCACCACGGCTGCCTCGGTGGGCGTGAACACCCCCATGCGCAGGCCGACGAGGATGATCACCGGCAGCATCAGCGCCCAGAGCGCCTTGCGCAGGGCCGTGAGGATCTCCGCGGCGGACTTGCGCGGTGGCGGCACGATCTTCTCGCGCCGCACCAGGAAGGCCCAGGTCAGCCACAGCGCGGCACCGATCAGGATGCCCGGCACGATGGCCGCGAGGAACAGCTTGGAGATCGACACATTGGCCGCCACCCCGAAGATCACCAGCCCGATGCTGGGCGGGATCACCGGGCCGATGACACCGGTGGCCGCGATCAGCCCGCCGGCACGCGACTTGTCGTGCCCGGCCTTGACCATCATGGGCAGCAGCAGCGCCGTGAGCGCCGCCGCATCGGCCACGGCCGAACCCGACAGGGCCGACAGCAGGCAGCCCGCCATGATGGTCACATAGCCCAGCCCGCCCTTCACATGGCCCACCAGCGCCAGCGCGAAGTCCACGATGCGGCGCGACAGGCCGCCCACGTTCATGATCTCGCCCGCCAGCATGAAGAAGGGCACGGCCAGCAGCGGAAAGCTGTCGGCCCCACCGATCAGGTTCTGCGCCAGGATCTGCGCGTCGAACAGGTCCAGGTGCCACATCAGCGCCACGCCGCTGGCCAGCAGCGAGAACGCGATCGGGATGCCCATGGCCATGGCCAGCAGCAGCGATCCGACAAAGACGAAGATGGTCATCGCGCGGCCTCCTTGCCGTGCGGCGCATCGGTGGTGCCTGCCGCGCCCAGGATCTGCTGCAGCTGCACCGCCTCTTCCGACTCCTGCACCATCACCAGGTCCTCGTCGGCGATCTGGCCGCTGAGCAGCTTGTAGAGGTCGATGGCCAGGATCAGCGCCGCGCAGACGGCGAACACCAGGCCCGCGCCGTAGACGGTGGCCATGGACGCGCCCGTGGTCGGCGCCGTCACGTCCCAGTTGATGCGCGCCTGCGCCAGACTGCCCTGGAACAGCAGCCAGACGATGTAGAGCATCACCCCATGGCCCAGGGCCAGGCAGATCTTCTTGCCCAGCGCGGGCAGGCGCTGCACCACCATGTCCACCCCCAGGTGGCCATGCTCGCGCAGCGCGACGATGGCACCGAGGAAGGTCATCCAGATGAAGAGCCAGCGCGACACTTCTTCCGACACGGTGATGCCCGAATTGAAGCCGTAGCGCAGCACCACGTTGCCGAACACCAGCACCACCATCAGCGCCAGCAGGGCGGCGATCACCGCCTCCAGGCCGCGGCAGGCGCGGTCCATCCATCTATTCATGTTGTATGTCCTAAAAACACCCCCTGAGGCGCTTCGCGCCTTCCCCCTCTCTCGTCTCGCTGCGCGAGTCGGGAGGGGGACGCCCCCAGTGCGGCGGGGCGGCCCTTGCACGGGGGCCCTGGTTTGGGCTGCGCCAGTTTTGTCCGTTGCGCGCAACGCGCAGCGCAGTGAATCCTGGCGGAACGGCGCTCAGGCGGGCTGGGAGGCTTCGCGCAGGCTTTCCACCAGCGAGCGCAGCGCCGCCAGGTAGGAATGCGGGCCGAAGCCCTGCACCGTGGCCTTGACGGCCGGCGAGATGATGGAGTGCGCGCGCCAGGCCTCGCGCGCGGCAATGTTGGACATGTGCACCTCGATCACCGGGAAGGGCATGGCCTTGATCGCGTCGTGCAGCGGCACGCCGTGCTGGGTGAGGCCGGCAGGGTTCACCAGCGCGCCCTGCGCCGCGTCGATGTGCTCGTGCAGGAAGTCGATCAGCGCGCCTTCGTGGTTGGACTGCAGGATGCCGAGTTCCACGCCGAGCTCGGCGGCGAGCTTCTGCAGACGTTCGTTGATCTGCGCCAGCGTGGTGGTGCCGTAGATATGGGGTTCGCGGCGCCCGAACAGGTTGAGGTTGGGGCCGTGGAGGACAAGGATTTTCATGGGGTTTCGGGCCGGATGGCTCATTTGCGGATGCGGGCCAGTTCGTCGTTGTAGAGCTTGACGATGGCCGGGTCGTAAGTCGCGGCGAACTTCTCGATCACCGGCTTGGCGATCTGCTGCATGCGCGCCAGCTCGGCCGGCGCGATCTCGTTGTAGGCCATGCCCTTGGCCTGCAGGTCACCCACCGAGCGCTGCGCTGCGGCGCGGCTCACCTGGCGCTGGTAGCCGCGCGCCTCGTTGGCGGCGTCGTTCATCATCTTCTGCTCGGCGGGCGAAAGCTGGTCCCAGAACTTCTTGCTCACGAGCACGATGTTGGCGGCGTACACGTGGTTGGTGGCGCTCACGTACTTCTGCACCTCGAACATCTTGTTCGACAGGATCACCGCGTACGGGTTCTCCTGGCCGTCCACCGCCTTGGCTTCCAGCGCGCCGTACAGCTCGGCGAACGGCATGGGCACGGGGTTGGCCTTGAAGGCCTTGAAGGTCTCAAGGAACACCGGGTTGGGGATCACGCGCAGCTTGAGGCCGTCGAAGTCGTCGGCCTTGGTGATGGCGCGCTTGCTGTTGGTCACGTTGCGGAAACCCAGGTCCCAATAGCCCAGGGCCACCAGGCCCTTTTCAGGCAACTTGGCGATCAACGCCTGGCCCAGCGGGCCGTCGAGCAGGGCATCGGCCTGCGCAAAATTGGCTACGGCGAACGGAAAGTCCACCAGCCCGAATTCCTTGACGATGCCGGCCAGCGAGGTGGTGGCCGGTGCCGACATCTGCTGCACGCCGCCTTGCAGGGCCGACTGCTGCTGCATCTCGTTGCCCAGCTGCGAGGCGGGGTACTCCTGCACCTTGAGCTTGCCGCCGCTCTTGGCCGCCAGCAGTTCGGCAAAGCGCTTGACGCCAAAGCTCACCGGATGGTCCGCATTGTTCAGGTGGCCGAAGCGGATCACGCGCTCTTGCTGCGCAGCGGCAGGCTGGGCCAGCAAAAAGGACAGGCCGGCGGTGGCCAGCAGGCAGGCAGTTTTCTTCACGGGGGATCTCCATCAAAAAGGGACCAAGGCTTGCCAAGGCACGACCGAAGTCGCCGCCGCAGCACTTGGGACGCATCGTAGAAAAAAGTGGAAAGTGTTTCCATAGTAGAAACCCTTTACCAATTTTTGGTACATTGCTGCCGAACCGGTGCCGACGCTCCCAGCGTGCGTCCGCACAAATCTTCGAAAGCCATTGCCCATGAGCAGCATCCTCGAGCGCAGCTTCAAAGTCCTGGAACACCTCGCGCCCCACCCCGAAGGCAAGGCGCTGTCGAACCTCGCGTCCGAACTGGACATGCCGCTGAGCGCCACGCACCGGCTACTGGCCGAGCTGGTCCGCTGCGGCTATGTGCGCCAGGAACACAACCAGGGCAACTACATGCTGACGATCAAGCTGGTGTCGCTGGGCCTCGGGTTCCTGAGCGCCAGCGGCATCGTGGACATTGCGCAGCCGCTGCTGGACCGGCTGGCCGCCGAATCGGGCGAGCTGGTGCGCCTCGCGGTGGTGGATGGCGACGAACTGACCTTCGTGGCCAAGGCGCAGGGCGCGATGCGCGGTCTGCGCTACGACCCGGACATGGGCCTGTCGGTGAACCTGTCGTGCAGCTCGGCCGGCCACGCGTGGCTGTCCACGATGACCGACGAGGAAGCCCTGGCGCTGGTCGCCAGGCGTGGCTTTGGCAAGCCCGAGGACTACGGCCCCAACGCGCCCACCACCGTGAAGGCGCTGCTGGCCTACCTGCAGGCGGCGCGCGAGCGCGGCTTCAGCATGATCGTGGAAGTGTTCGCCCCCGCCATGACCGCCATGGCCGCGCCCGTCCGCAGCAGCCACAACGGCGCGGTGATCGGCGTGGTCACCATCGCGGGGCCTCTGGTGCGCCTGACCGAGGAGCGCATGCTGGCCCTGGGCCCCGCTCTGCTGGCCACCACGCAAGAACTCGCCATGGCCAGCAGCGGCTCGGCCCTGTTCAGAAAACGCGGGTAGGCCCTGAGGCCGGGCTCAGTCCCGTGGCGCG
Organism: Acidovorax sp. GW821-FHT10E03; assembly: GCF_059415205.1. Lineage (NCBI taxonomy): Bacteria > Pseudomonadati > Pseudomonadota > Betaproteobacteria > Burkholderiales > Comamonadaceae > Acidovorax > Acidovorax sp. GW821-FHT10E03. Next base: position 279,674 of record NZ_JBWKMU010000003.1, read on the forward strand.
AAGAGCGCCAGGGTCTCATGGGCAAACGCGCCCTCGATCTCCAGCATGCGCATCTTGGTGGCGGCCCCCCCACCGGCCGAGAAGCCGCCGGTCTTGCCGCCCGCCGCGAGGATGCGGTGGCAGGGCACCACGGGCGCGAAGGGGTTGTGGCCCAGCGCCTGCCCCACGGCGCGCGCGGCGCCGGGCTCGCCCAGGGCGGCGGCCATTTCGCCATAGGTCATGGTCTTGCCGGGCGGTATGCGCCGGGCCAGCTCGTAGACACGGGCATTGAAGGGCGGCACGCCCTCGGTGGCCAAGGGCACGTCGAGCAGGTCGTCGTACGCGCCCGCGAGCAAGGCCACCACGCGGGCCGCCCAGGCGGCCACTTCGGGTGGCATGGGCGATTCAGGCGCACCCGGAAAGCGCCGCTGCATGCGCGCACGCGTGTGCGCCTCGCCCTCGTCCTCGGGCAACTGCACACCGACCAGCAAGGGGCCATTCCAGGCCAGGCCACAGTGCCCCACCGCCGTCGAAAACAGCGCGAAGCCCTGGGCTGCCGCAGGCCCGCGTTTTTCAGTCAGCACGCAGGGCGGCCTTGAGCTGGGCGCCGATCTCGGGCTTGCCCGCGAAGGGGTCGGTGGGGTTGCGGCCCTGCAGCACGTCCTCCATGCGCGTCTGTACGGAAGCCAGCGCCTTGGGGTGGCTGTAGATGTAGAACTGGCCCTGCGAGGCCGCGTCGAACACTTTCTGCGCCACCTCGGCCGCCGTCACCTTGCCGCTGCCCACGGCCTTGTCGCTCATGGCCTGGCCGATGAGCTGGCTGCGCGTGGGCTTGCCGGCCTGCAGCTCGCCTGGGCGGTTGCGGTGGCTCTGGGCGATGCCGGTGGGCACGAAGTACGGGCACAACACGCTGGCGCTGATCTGGTCGGTGACGAGGGCCAGGTCCTGGTACAGCGTTTCGGACAGGCTCACCACCGCGTGCTTGCTGACGTTGTAGATGCCCATGTTGGGGGCATCGACCAGGCCGGCCATGCTGGCCGTGTTGACGATGTGGCCGCGCCAGGCCGGGTCTTTCTTCGCGGCGGCGAGCATCATGGGGGTGAACAGGCGCACGCCGTGGATCACGCCCCAGAGGTTCACGCCCAGCACCCACTCCCAGTCCTTGGCGGTGTTTTCCCACACCAGGCCGCCCGCGCCCACGCCGGCGTTGTTGAACACCAGGTGCGGCGCGCCAAAGCGCTGCTCCACGTCCGCCGCCAGCTGCTCCATCTGCGTTGCGTCGGACACGTCCACCTTGCGCGCCAGCACCTGGACACCGGCGGCCTGCGCCTCGGCGGCGGCCGCGTCGAGCGCGTCCTGCTGCACATCCACCAACACCAGGTTCATGTGGAGGCGCGCGCCGATGCGCGCGCATTCCAGGCCGAAGCCCGAACCCGCGCCGGTGAGAACGGCTGTCTTGCCTTTGAAATCGTCGATCATTTGATGGCTTCGGCCTTTCGCAATGTGTAGCCAATCCGGGGGAAGTGCACGTGCACCGTGCCCGCACGCGGGTCGGTGCGGCGCAGGGTGTAGCGCGTGCGCGTGGCGGCGATCAGTTCGCCCTCCGTGGGTTCGGTGCCGAAGCTCTCGGCGGCGATCGTCACCGGGCTGCCGAGCGGGATGCCGTGCTCGTCCTGGAACACGTCGTCCGCCAGGGGCAGCGGGTCCAGCCCCGCCGCCACGGTGATGGCGTCCTCGGCGCTCAGCTTTTCCATGCGGCCATGGCCCAGGGCCGCCACGCGGTCCATCCATTCGAGCAACGCGGGCGTGGCGGCAAAGATGTCGGCCATCACCGGCACGCACTGGCGCGTGAACCACAGCGGATGGTAGGCGGCAAAGTCGGCCAGGCAGGGCTCGGCGCCGAACAGGAAGTCATGCTCCTCGGCCATGTGCGCGATGCGGCGCAGGTAGGAGCGGTAGGCCGCCGTGGCATCGGCCGGGCGCAGGCGCTGCATGCCGGCGCTCATCTCGCGGCGGTCTTCGCCAAAGGCCTGGGCCGCGGCCGGCGGCAGGTTGGCGAACATGGCCGATGCGCCCTTGGGCTGCAGGTTGTAGGCCATGGCGGCCCAGAACAGCGTGGTGTCGGCCCACTGGGCGAAGACCCGCGCCACGCCCTTGAGGTGTGGCGGGTAGAGCACGGGCTCCGGCTGCACGTGCTCGAGCACGTCGCAAACCAGGGCCGAGTCGCAGTAGATGTCGGCACCGATCTGCAGGAACGGCGTCTTGCGGTAGCCGCCCGTGAGCGCCACCACATCGGGCTTGGGCGCGATGCTGGGGATGATCACCGACTTCCAGGCCAGTTGCTTGTAGCCCAGCGCCAGCCGGATCTTTTCCGAGAAAGGGGACGAGGGGTAGTGGTGCAGGATCAGGGAGGTGGTCATCGGGGGCTCTCCGGCAAGGCTGTGGTGGTGGGGGTGCCGCTCATGCAGGCAGCGCGCGGTCCAGCAGGGCGTCGAAATCCACGCCCGCGCCCAGCGTGCCGAAACTGTAGCCCCAGTCGCCGCCCAGGCGCGCATCGCAGAAGGCGCCGAACACGCTGGCCGGCGCGCTCCTGTACAGCAGCGCGGCCTGCACGGCCAGGGCCACGTCCTGCGCCAGGCGCCGGGCCTCGGCCTCGGTGGTCATCGCGTCCACGCGCAGCGGCAGCGCGCTGGCCATGCGGTCGAGTGCCGGGTGGGCGCCGCGTGCCGGGGCCAGCTCGTCCGCCAGGGCCGCCGCCGTGTCGGCGCGGCGCACGGCGCGCAGCAGATCGAGCGCCATGATGTTGCCCGCGCCTTCCCAGATGGAGTTGAGCGGCATCTCGCGGTAGATGCGGGCCATGGTGCCTTCGCCGCCCTCCTCCACATAGCCGTTGCCGCCCAGGCACTCCATGGCCTCCTGGGCGAACGCGCTGCCGCGCTTGCACACCCAGAACTTGGCCACGGGCGTGAGCAGGCGGGCCATCACGGCCTCGTGTCCGCTGCTGTCTTTTTGATCAAAAGCGCTGGCAAGCCTTATGGATAGTGCGGTAGCCGCTTCACTTTCAAGAGCAAGATCGGCCAGCACATTGCGCATGAGCGGCTGGTCGATGAGCTTCTTGCCAAAGGCCGAGCGCTGGCGCGTGTGGTGCAGCGCGATGCTCAGCGCCTGGCGCATGAGGCCGCTGGTGCCCAGGGCGCAGTCCAGGCGCGTCATGGTGCCCATCTCCAGGATCTGGGCCACGCCACGCCCCTCCTCGCCCACGCGCCAGGCCAGCGCATCGATGAACTCGACCTCGGAACTCGCGTTGGCGTGGTTGCCCAGCTTGTCCTTCAGGCGCTGGATGCGGATGGTGTTGACGGACCCCTCCCCTTCACCGGGCAGCACGCGCGGCAGGAAGAAGCAGGTGAGCCCGCCGGGCGCCTGCGCCAGGATCAGGAAGGCATCACACATGGGCGCCGAGAAGAACCATTTGTGCCCGGTGATGCGGTAGCGCGGGCCCCAGGCGTCCTCGCCATCAGGCACCGCCTGCGTGGTGTTGGCGCGCACGTCCGAGCCGCCCTGCTTCTCGGTCATGCCCATGCCCATGGTGAGCGCGGTTTTTTGCGAGAACAGGGCCAGGCGCGGGTCGTACCGCGTGCTGGCCAGGCCCGCGCTCCAGTCGGCCCACACGGCGGGGTTGCCGCGCAGCGCGGGCGTGACGGCGTAGCTCATGGAGACCGGGCACAGCACCGAGGGCTCGGCCTCGGTGAACAGCATGAAGCCCGCCGCGCGCTCGATGTGGGCATGCGGCACCGGCGCGCCCGCCGCATCCTTGCGCGACCAGGGCGTGGCGTGCAGCCCGTGGCGCAGCGCCGCGCCGATGAGCGCGTGGTAGCTGGGGTGGAACTCCACCACATCGGTGCGGTGGCCGAAACGGTCGTGCGTGCGCAGCTGGGGCTGGCAGGTGTTGGCCAGGCGGGCATGGGCCTGCATCTCGGCGGAGCCCATCTCGGCGCCCAGCGCGGTCAGGCCTTCCAGCGGCAGCGCCGGGCTGTGCAGGCGCAGCGCATCCTGCAAGGGACGGTTGGTGGTGAAGAGATTGACGTCGGCCCAGGGGGTGCTCTGGTTGAACACCTCATGGGTGCTGGCGGGGCGGGCAGCGGCAGTGGTCATGATGGGCTCCACAACATTTCGATATGGGGGATATCGTCTTCGAGGTATTCGTCCGACACGGCCGCGAAGCCCAGGCTGCCGTAAAAGCGGTGCAGGTGGGCCTGCGCACTGATGCGGATGGACTGGCCGGGCCACGCACCGCTGCAACGGGCGATGCCTTCCAGCATCAGCGCCCGGCCCGTGCCGTTGCCGCGCGCCTCCCGGGCCGTGACCACGCGGCCGATGGACGGCTCGGGGTAGTTCACGCCCGGGTCCACCACGCGCAGGCAGGCCTGCAGCGCACCGGCCTCGCCATAGCCCAGCAGGTGCCACGATTGCTTGTCCGCGCCGTCCGGGTCCTGGTACGGGCCCTGCTCCAGGATGAAGACCCTGCAGCGCAGGGCCAGGGCGTCATGCAGCGCGTGCACGCCCAGGTCATCGAAGCGGGCCCAGACCCAACGGAGCGTCATCAGATCAGCTTCACCAGTTGCTTGCCGAAGTTCTTGCCCTTGAGCAGGCCCAGGAAGGCCTCGGGCGCGGCGGCAATGCCCTGCGCCACCGTCTCGCGCGGGCGCAGCTTGCCGGTGCCCACCAGGGTGCCCAGCTCCTTGAGCGCCTCGGGCCACACTTCCATGTGTTCGCTCACGATGAAGCCCTCGATCTTCATGCGGTTGATCAGCATCAGCGCGGGGTTGGCCATGGGCAGGGGCTGGCCGTCATAGCCGGCGATCATGCCGCACAGCGCCACGCGGCTGAAGGCGTTCATGCGCAGCATCACGGCGTCCATGATCCAGCCGCCCACGTTCTCGAAGTAGCCGTCGATGCCGTTCGGGCAGGCTTCCTTCAAGGCCTTGGACAGGGCCTTCACATCGCTGTGTTCCTTGTAGTCGATGCAGGCGTCGAAGCCCAGTTCCTCGACCGCATAGCGGCACTTGTCGGCACCGCCGGCAATGCCCACCGCGCGGCAGCCGCGCGCCTTGGCCAGCGCGGCGAAGGCGCTGCCCACGGCGCCGGTGGCGGCGCTCACCACCACGGTGTCGCCTTCCTTGGGGGCGATGATCTTCACCAGGCCGTACCACGCCGTCACGCCGGGCATGCCCACGGCGCCCAGGTAGTGCGACAGCGGCACATGGGTGGTGTCCACCTTGCGCAGCGCGCCCACGGCATTGCCGTCCACCACGCTGTACTCCTGCCAGCCGCCCATGCCCACCACCTTGTCGCCCACGGCGTACTTGGGGTGGCGGCTCTCGGCCACCTCGCCCACGGTGCCGCCGATCATGACCTCGCCCAGGCCCTGGGACGCCGCATAGCTCTTGCTCTCGTTCATGCGGCCGCGCATGTAGGGGTCCAGGCTCAGGTAGTGGTGGCGCACCAGCACCTGGCCGTCCTGCAGCGCAGGCGTGTCCACCGCCACCAGCTTGAAGTTGCTGGCCACGGCCTCGCCCTGGGGGCGGTTGTCGAGAACGATCTGTTGGTTGCGTGGCATGGGAAACTTCTTGAAAATTTGCTACTATTTTGATAGCTGCCAGCGCTTATCCATCAAGCGCCAGTGGCCATTTTTACCCAAATTCCGAGCGGACTCAGTCGGTGGAAATCACCTTGAGGCCATTCGCGGTGCGGCTGTCCACCGGCAGGCGCTTCACGTACTTGAAGGTGCCGGTGGCGTGGCTGCACACCTTGCCTTGCGCGTCGTACACCGTGCCTTCGGTGAACGCCATGGTGGCGGTGCGGTGGATGAGCCGCCCCTTGGCCACCAGCGGGCCGCGGGCGGGCTGCATGAAGCTGGTCTTCATCTCGATGGTGACCACCCCCATGTCGGGCGTCTCGCTGCGCGCGGCCGTGGCCATGGTCACGTCCAGCAGCGTCATCGACGCGCCGCCGTGGGTCACGTCGAAGGAGTTCAGGTGCTCGGGCCTGGCTTCGTAGCGCAGTTCGGATTCGCCCTTTTCCATGCGGTGCAGGGTGAAGCCAAGGTGGCTGACAAAGGGGATTTCGACACCAAAACTTTTCACGGCATTTCCTCAGTACACAAACTCAAAAACTGGCGCGGCCCCAGCCAGCGACCGCCGCGCAAGGGCCGCCCCGCCGCGCTGGCGGTGTTCCCCTTCCCGGCGAAGCCGAGAGAAGGGGGAAGGCGCGAAGCGCCTCGGGGGGTTGTACTCCAACTAGCCGCCCGTGACGATGCTCACGCCGCCATCGACCGCAAGCCACTGGCCCGTGATGTGCTTGCCGGCATCGGACGCATACAGCGCACACAGGCCCTTCAAATCCTCATCGTCGCCCAGGCGGCCCAGGGGAGCATGCGCCGCCAGTGCTTCCTCGCCCATGGCCTTCAGGGTCCCCACCGTCATCTTGCTCGGGAAGAAGCCTGGGCAGATGGCATTGACGCGGATGTTGTAGGCGCCCCATTCTGCCGCCAGCGCACGGGTGAAGTTGATCACCGCGCCCTTGGAGGTGTTATAGGCAATGGTATTCATGCCCTTGGGGTTGCCGCCCAGGCCGGCGATGGATGCCACATTGATGATGCTGCCGCCGCGGCGGCCGATCATGCTGTGCTTGGCGATGTGCTGGGAGAGGATGAAATAGCCGCGCACGTTGAGGTTCATCACCTTGTCCCAGGCCTCCACGGGATGGTCCTCGGCCGGTGCGCCCCAGGCGGCGCCCGCGTTGTTCACGAGGATGTCCACGTGGCCCAGGCGCTCCAGCGTCTCGTCGGCCAGGCGGCGGATGTCGGCCTCGTTGGCGCAGTCGGCGGCGATCCAGCGGGCGTCGATGCCGGCGGACTGCAGGTCGGCGGCGGCTTCTTCCAGGTCGGACGCCTTGCGCGAACTCAGCACGATCTTGGCGCCGGCCTCGCCCAGCGCATAGGCCAGCTGCAGGCCCAGGCCGCGCGAGCCGCCGGTGACGAGCGCGGTCTTGCCAGTCAGGTCAAACAATTGTTGGATGGTGCGGGTCATGGGTTGTCTCCTTGGGTTGCTCTGGATGGGTCGTCTGCCCGGAACGGAGGCGCCACGCGCCGCGCTGCTCCGGCAGGGGAAATCAGTCAATGATTGTGCGGCGCAACGCGGGGCCATTGTGTCGCCACCGCGTCGGCCGGCGGGGTCAGCCCGCCTTCAGGCGCGCGCGCACCGCGATCAGCGCCACGCCCACCACGGCCACCAGGGCGCCGCCCACCACCAGGCTCCAGCCCAGCGCACCATCGGTGCGCCCCGTGGCGATGCCCAGCACCAGCGTGAGCAGGCCGCCGTAGATGAGTGTCCAGATGAGCTTGTGCAGGCGTTGCAGCGTTCGGGGTGCCACCATCAGAATGCCTCTTCGGGAAAGGCGGCGCAGGTCGCATCGCGCGCGCTCACCACCTGCAGCCAGGCACCGATCTTGGGCAGCTCGTAGTGGAAGAAAAAGCGCATCGCGCCCATGCGGCCCACGCTGGCCGGCCGGGCCAACTGTGCATCGGCGGCCAGCGTGACCAGCGCCACGTCCAGCCACACCCAGGCCAGCACCATGTGGCCAAAGGCCTGCATGTAGGGCACGGCATTGGCCAGCGCGTCGGCGGGCTGGCCCGTGGCCCATGCGGCCTTGGTGGCGGCGCCCACCTGCTGCAGCGCCGCGCCCAGCGCGTTGGCATGCGCGGCCAGCGCGGGCACCTGGATCGCGCGTTCGATGGTGGCATTGATACGCCCGGCCAGCAGTTGCAGGCCACGCCCGCCCTCCATCAGCACCTTGCGGCCCAGCAGGTCCATGGCCTGGATGCCGTGCGTGCCCTCGTGGATCATGTTCAGGCGGTTGTCGCGCCAGTACTGCTCCACCGGGAAATCGCGCGTATAGCCATAGCCGCCGTGGATCTGGATGGCCAGGCTGTTGGCCTCCAGGCACCACTCGCTGGGCCAGCTCTTGGCGATGGGAGTCAGCACCTCCAGCAGCAGGCGCGCCTCGTCGGCGGCGGCCGAATCGCCCGTGGCCTGCTCGTCCACCAGGCGCGCGCAGAACAGGTTGAGCGCCAGTGCGCCCTCGCCGTAGGACTTTTGCGCCAGCAGCATGCGCTTGACGTCGGCGTGCTCGATGATGCGCACCTGCGGCTGAGCCACGTCCTTCACCACGGCAGCGGCGCCATCCTTGGGTCCCTGCACCGGACGGCCCTGGGGGCGGTTCTTCGCGTAGTCGAGGCTCGCGTAGTAGCCCGCCAGGCCCAGCATGGTCGCGGCCATGCCGATGCCGATGCGCGCCTCGTTCATCATGTGGAACATGCAGTGCAGGCCCTTGCCGGGCTGGCCTACCAGGTAGCCCACGGCGCCGGCCTCGCCATCGACCGGGTACTTGCCCTCGCCGAAGTTGAGCAGCGTGTTGGTCGTGCCGCGCCAGCCGAGCTTGTGGTTCAGGCCCGCCAGCGCCACGTCGTTGCGCACGCCGGTGAGCTTGCCGTCGGTGTCCACCAGTTTCTTGGGCACGATGAAGAGCGAAATGCCCTTGGTGCCGGGCACGAGCTTGCCGTCGGGCCCGGGGATCTTGGCCAGCACCAGATGGATGATGTTCTCGGTGAGCTCGTGCTCGCCGGCCGAGATCCACATCTTGTTGCCCTTCAAGCGGTAGCGCGGGCCCAGCGGGTCGCTCTCGAAGCCCTCGCCATCGGGCACGGCGCGCGTGGCCACGTCGCTGAGCGACGAACCCGCCTGCGGCTCCGACAGGCACATGGTGCCCGAGAAGCGGCCCGAGAATTCGTTGAGCGCGAACACGGTTTTCTGCGCCTCGGTGCCATGCACCATCAACAGGTTGGCATTGCCCACCGTGAGCAGGCCCGAGCCCATGCTGATCGACGCCACGGCGAAGAAGCTGTTGGCCGCGGCCTCCACCGTGTAGGGCAGCTGCATGCCGCCAATGTCGTAGTCCTGCGCGGCACTGAGCATGCCCGAGGCCGCGTAGGCCTTCTGCGCATCGTGCGTGCACTGGGGCAGCGTGACCTTCTCGCCGTCGAAATGAGGCTCCTCGATGTCCACCGTGCGGTTGAAGGGCGCGTACTTCTCGCGCGCGATGCGCTCGCAGGTGTCGAGCACCGCGTCGAAGGTGTCGCGCGAATGGTCGGAAAAACGCGTGCGGGCCGTGAGGGCCTTGGCATCAAGCCAGTCGTACAGCAGGAAGTCGAGGGTGGAACGCAGGGTCATAAGGTCTCCTTGTCACTGCGTGCAATGCCCGGTCCGGCCCCTGCGTTCAGGGGCTCAGCGTGCGGGCAGCACAATATTCTTGAAACACCAGTAGTCCATGTCCGAATCGGGCCTGGGCTGGCAACTGGCCTCGCCCAGCTGCAGGCGCGATGCACCCGCGGGGAGCGGCGGGAAGGTGATCTTGAGGATCTTGGTGCGGCCGGGCTTCACCACGTCCATCTTCACATTGCAGAACGTCAGGCCGCTGATCGCCTGCTGCTGCAGCACGGCGCCGCTGCCCAGGTCCTTGAGCGTGAACGCATCGGCCGAGCCGGTGGGCTGCGCGCAGGCCTCAAACGCCTCGTCGGTGGTGTTTTTCACCAGCAGCGTCACACGCGTCTGCCGCGCGTCGAGCACGATGTCCTGCAGCACCACGTCAGGATCGGACTCCAGCGGCAGCTGGAGCTTGAAGCTCTGGGCGTGGGCGCCACATGCCACGGCCAGGGCCGACAGGGCGACAAGAAGGGGGGCGGAAGGAAGCAGGCAACGCATGGAAGGTACCGGGTTGGGGTGGAGGACGGAGGCCAGGGCCACCAGCACACCGGTGGCCGCGGGGATTCTGCCCGTGCAGCCGGCACCGGACCTCCACGTCACGCCCCGACAAAGAAACAATTTGTAGTCCGCCCCTTCATCCCGTCAGTCTTCGCCCGCCGCGGCCCCTTCGCCCGGCACGCCCTGCCCCGCCGCAGCGGGCAATGCCGCAATCGTGCCCTGCGCCACGGCGCAGAGCTTTTCCTGCCCGCCCCGGACCGCAAACACCTCGCAGCGGCATACAGCCTGGCTCTTGCCATGGTGCACCGCCTCGGCACGGGCCAGCAGGCGTTCGCCCACCGCGGGCCGCAGGTAGTTGATCTTGAACTCGGACGTGACCACCGGCACCTGCATGGCCGTTCCGCCGGCATAGGTGAGCGCGTTGTCCGCGAGATAGCTCACCACCCCGCCGTGCGCAAAACCATGCTGCTGGAGCAGCTGCGGCGTGAGCGCCAGGGACAGCTCGCACCGGCCCGGCGCCAGCGCCGCCAGCTCCGCCCCCAGCAGCACGCTGAAGGGCTGGTTGGCCAGCACCTGCCGGCCCAGCGCCAGGAAGGCCTCGGGCGAGGCCATCCCGGACCGCATGTCGGTGGGGCGGTCCGAGGCCATGCCTCAGAACACCTCGAACACGCCTGCGGCACCCATGCCGCCGCCAATGCACATCGTCACGCACACGCGCTTGGCGGCGCGGCGCTTGCCTTCGATGAGCGCATGGCCCGTGAGGCGCTGGCCCGACACGCCGTAGGGATGGCCCACGGCAATGGCCCCCCCGTTCACGTTCAGGCGGTCCGCCGGAATGCCCAGCTTGTCGCGGCAATAGATCACCTGCACCGCGAAGGCTTCGTTGAGCTCCCACAGGTCGATGTCGTTGACCGTGAGACCCAGCTTCTTGAGCACCTTGGGCACGGCGAAGACCGGGCCGATGCCCATCTCGTCGGGTTCGCAGCCCGCCACCGCGAAGCCCAGGAAGCGGCCCAGGGGTTTCAGACCCTTCTTGCTGGCGTACTCCTCGCTGGTCACCACGCAGGCGCCCGCGCCGTCGGAAAACTGGCTGGCATTGCCGGCCGAGATCAGGCCGCCGGGCAGCGCCGAGCGCAGGCCCTGGATCGCCTCGACAGTGGTGCCTTCACGCGTGCCTTCGTCCTTGCTCACCGTGACCTGCCTGGTGATCAGGCCCAGTGTCTTGTCGGCCACGCCGGCAGTGACGGTGATGGGGGCGATCTCGGCGTCGAAGAGGCCGGCGGCCTGCGCCGCGCAGGCCTTTTGCTGGCTGGCGGCACCGTATTCGTCCATGGCTTCACGGCCGATGTTGTAGCGCTTGGCCACCTGCTCGGCGGTCTGCAGCATGCTCCAGTAGATCTCGGGCTTCTGCTTGGCCAGGGCCAGGTCCTGGATCATGTGCAGGTTCATCTCCTGCTGCACGCAGGAGATGCTCTCCACGCCGCCGGCCACGAACACGTCGGCTTCGCCCGCGATGATGCGCTGGGCGGCCAGGGCGATGGTCTGCAGCCCGGAGGAGCAGAAACGGTTCACCGTCACGCCCGAGCTCGTGATGGGCAGGCCGGCCTTGAGCGCGATCTGGCGGGCGATGTTGCTGCCGGTGGCGCCTTCGGGCGTGGCGCAGCCCATGATGACGTCATCGACATCGGCGCCGTCGATGCCGGCGCGCGCCACGGCGTGCTGCACGGCATGGCCGCCCAGCGTGGCGCCGTGGGTCATGTTGAAGGAACCCTTCCAGCTCTTGGCGAGCGGGGTGCGGGCGGTGGAAACAATCACTGCGGAGGTCATGGGGAAATCCTTTCAGGGGGTGGAACGCACCCGTGGCGGCCTGCGGCCTGCGCACGCGGTGCGGCTTCGCATCGATGTCAGTTGAACGCCTTGCCTTCTGCGGCGAGTTTGGCCAGCAGCGGGGCGGGCTTCCAGAACGCCGCATCGTCGTTGGGGTTCTTGGCAAAGCGGTCCATGGCCTGCACCACGTTGAACAGGCCCACTTCGCTGGCGTAGTGCATGGGGCCGCCACGGTGGATGGGGAAGCCGTAGCCCGTGAGGTACACCATGTCGATGTCGCCCGACTTGCTGGCAATGCCGTCTTCCAGGATGTGCGCGCCTTCGTTGACCAGGGCGAACACCAGGCGCTGCACGATCTCTTCGTCCGAAATCTTGCGCGGCGTGATGCCCAGTTCCTTGCGGTGGTCTTCGATCATCTTGTTGACCAGGTCGCTCGGGATCGCATCGCGCTTGCCGGCCTGGTAGTCGTACCAGCCCGCGCCTGTCTTCTGGCCAAAGCGGCCCAGCTCGCAGAGTTTGTCAGCCGTGCGGCTGTACTTCATGTCGGCGCGCTCCACGGCGCGGCGCTTGCGGATGGCCCAGCCGATGTCGTTGCCGGCCAGGTCGCCCATGCGGAACGGACCCATGGCAAAGCCGAACTTCTCGACCGCCTTGTCCACCTGCTGCGGAGTGCAGCCTTCGTCCAGCAGAAATCCTGCCTGGCGGCTGTACTGCTCGATCATGCGGTTGCCGATGAAACCATCGCACACGCCCGAGACCACGGAAGTCTTCTTGATCTTCTTGCCGATGGCCATCACGGTGGCCAGCACATCCTTGGCGGTTTGCTTGCCGCGCACCACTTCCAGCAGCTTCATCACGTTGGCGGGGCTGAAGAAGTGCATGCCCACCACGTCCTGCGGGCGCTGGGTGAAGGCGGCGATCTTGTCCACGTCGAGCGTGGAGGTGTTGGAGGCCAGGATGGCACCGGGCTTGGCCACGGCGTCGAGCTGCTTGAACACGGCTTCCTTCACGCCCATCTCTTCGAACACGGCCTCGATGATGAGGTCGCAGTCCTTCAAGTCGTCGTAGCTCAGCGTGGTGCTCAGCAGGGCCATGCGCTGCTCGTACTTGTCCTGCTTGAGCTTGCCCTTCTTGACCTGGGCTTCGTAGTTCTTCTTGATAGTGGCCACGCCACGGTCCAGGGCTTCCTGCTTCATCTCCAGGATCTTGACGGGGACGCCCGCGTTCAGGAAATTCATGGAGATGCCGCCGCCCATGGTGCCCGCGCCGATCACGCCCACCAGCTTGATGTCGCGCTTGGGGGTGTCGGACGGCACGTCGGGAATCTTGCTGGCCGCACGCTCGGCCATGAACAGGTGGCGCAGCGCGCGCGACTCGGCCGTCCACATCAGGTTGATGAAGATCTCGCGCTCGACCAGCATGCCTTCGGCAAACTTCTTCTTCGTGGCGGCTTCGACCGCGTCCACGCACTTGGCGGGCGCCGGGAAGTTCTTGGCCATGCCCTTGACCATGTTGCGCGCGAACTGGAAGTACGCGTCGCCTTCGGGATGCTTGCAGGGGAAATTGCGCACCAGGGGCAGCGGACGGGCGTCAGCCACGCTCTGGGCGAAGGCCAGGGCTTCCTGCGCCAGGGACTCGGCGGACGCGGCCATCTTGTCGAACAGCTTCTGGCCTGGCACGCCACCAATCATTTCGCTCTTGACGGGCTCGCCGCTCACGATCATGTTGAGCGCCGCCTCCACGCCGATCACGCGCGGCAGGCGCTGCGTGCCACCCGCGCCGGGGATCAGGCCCAGCTTGACTTCCGGCAGCGCGATGGCGCAGCCAGGCGCGGCAATGCGGTAGTGGCAACCCAGAGCCAGCTCCAGGCCACCGCCCATGGCGACCGTGTGCATGGCGGCGACGACGGGCTTGGCCGAGTTCTCGATGGCGGCGATCACCGACAGCAGGTTGGGCTCCTGCAGCGACTTGTCGGTGCCGAACTCCTTGATGTCGGCCCCCCCGGAGAAGGCCCCGCCAGCGCCGGTGATGACGATGGAAGTGACCGCTGCATCGGCATTGGCACGGCCGAGGCCGTCCACGATGCCCTGGCGGGTCGCCAGACCGAGTCCGTTGACGGGGGGATTGGCCATGGTGATCACGGCAACGGAGCCGTGGACTTTGTATTCAGCGGTCATGGTGCTGTTGTTCCTTGGAGAGTGAAAAAGAACGATCGTGCGTTTTTATTGTAGAGACTTCGCGCGGCGCTGGCGTGTCAATTTGTCCCGGTGGGGACATGGCTCCTGGCCGCCAACCCGTCTCTTCGGGCAAAAAAAGAGGCGCCAGGTCAGTCCAGGCGCCTCTCTCGGCCAATCACAGGCTGTAGCAGGGCTCATGGCCTTTGAATCGGACGCGGCCAAGGCCAGCGCTCCCGCGCAAGGGCCGCCCCGCCGCGCTGGGAGCGTCCCCTCCGTGGGGGGATGGCGCGAAGCGACTCAGGGGGGCCTTCATACCTCCAGCCATTCCTTGCGGATGTAGTTGTCGGCCCGCAGGCTGTCCGGCGTGCCCTGGAAGACGATGGAGCCATGCCCCATCACCAGCGCGCGGTCCGAGATCTTCATGGCGATGGTCAGCTTCTGCTCGATCAGCAGCACCGAGATGCCGCGCGCCTTGATGGTCTGCAGGTACTGGCCCACCAGCTCGACGATCTTGGGCGCCAGGCCCTCGGTCGGCTCGTCGATGATGATCAGGTCCGGGTCGCCCATGAGCGTGCGGCACAGCGTGAGCATCTGCTGCTCGCCGCCGGACATCACCCCCGCCTCGGTGTGCTGGCGCTCCTTGAGGCGCGGGAACATCTCGTACATGTCGTCGAACGACCAGCGGCTGCCCTTGCCGTTGCCCTTCTGGCCGAGCAGCAGGTTCTGGTGCACGGTGAGGTTGGGGAACACGTCCCGGCTCTCGGGCACGTAGCCCAGGCCCAGGTGGGCGATCTCATAGGCCTTCTTGCCATTGAGGTCCTGGCCCTTGAACTGCAGCGTGCCCTCCCAGTCCACCAGTCCCATGATGGCCTTGGCGGTGGTGGAGCGGCCCGAGCCGTTGCGCCCGAGCAGCGCCACGATCTCGCCGGGCTGCACGTCGAAGCTCACGCCATGCAGCACATGGCTCTTGCCGTAGTAGGCGTGGAGATTGTCTATTTTCAGCATAAGTCAGTGTCCCGCGCCCTGCTCGTCGGCCACGGCCGATCCCAGGTAGGCCTCCTGCACGCGCGCATTCGCGCGCACCTTCTCGGGTGTATCGAAAGCGATCACCTCGCCATACACCACCACGGCGATTTTGTCGGCCAGGCCGAAGACCACGCCCATGTCGTGCTCCACCGTGAGCAGGGTGCGGCCCTCGGTCACCTCCTTGATCAGGTGGATGAAGCGCGTGGTCTCGCTCTTGCTCATGCCGGCCGTGGGTTCGTCCAGCAGGATCACGTTGGCGCCGCCCGCGATGGTGATGCCGATCTCGAGAGCGCGCTGCTCGGCATACGTGAGGTTCATGGCCAGCGTGTCGCGTTTCTTGTCGAGCTTGATCATCTCCATGAGCTGCTTGGCGCGCTCGTTGGCGTCGTGCAGGTTCGACAGGAAACGCAGGAAGGTGTAGCGGTAGCCCATGCTCCACAGCACGCCGCAGCGCAGGTTCTCGAACACCGAGAGCTTGGGAAAGATGTTCGTGATCTGGAAGCTGCGCGACAGCCCCTTGCGGTTGATCTCGTACGGTGCCAGGCCGTTGATGCGCTGGCCGTTGAGGATCACGTCCCCACTGGTGGGTGCGAAGCGCCCGCTGATGAGGTTGAACAGCGTGGACTTGCCCGCGCCGTTGGGGCCGATGATGGCCACGCGTTCGCCCGGAGCGACCGCCAGGTTCGCGCCACGGATGATTTCCGTCTTGCCAAAGCTCTTGCGCAGGTCGCGCAGTTCGAGCGCATAGGTATTGGTTGCGTTGTCAGCCGCCATGTTTACAGCGCCTCCCCACGCTTGATTTCATGTTCGATCTCTTCCTGGATCGTGCTCCACTGGCGCACGAACTGGCGACGGCAGAGTTCAAAGAGTCCAAAGCCCGTGACCATCACGAAAATGGCGCCGAACCAGCTCGTGAAGCCCTTGGCATTGAGTGTCGCGCCCAGGAACGTCAGCTCAGGCCCCAGCGCTGCGTTGAGCTGCAGGTGGTAGGTCATCTCGATCATGCAGGCCGCACCCATCACGCCCACCAGCGCCGTGCCGGCCAGGGCCAGGTAGGAGCTCCAGAGCGGGCGCAGCTTGCCGTACTTGGCCAGCCGCAGGTTCATCATGATCAGGCTGGCGATGCCGCCGGGCGCATACATCACCATGAACAGGAACACGAGGCCCAGGTACAGCAGCCAGGCCTTGGACAGCTCGGACAGCAGCACCGACGCCAGCACCAGCAGCACCGCGCCGATGATGGGCCCGAAGAAGAAGGTGGCACCGCCCAGGAACGTGAACAGCAGGTAGCCGCCGGAGCGGATCACGCTCAGGCTGTCGGCGCCCGTGATGATCTCGAAGTTGATGGTGGCCAGCCCCCCGCCAATGCCCGCGAAGAAGCCCGCGATGATGAACGCGAAGTAGCGCACGCGCTGCGTGTTGTAGCCGATGAACTCCACGCGCTCGGGGTTGTCGCGCACGGCGTTCAGGATGCGGCCCAGCGGCGTGCCGGTGAACGCGAACATGGCGGCGGTGCAGACGAAGCAATAGGCTGCGATCAGGTAGTACACCTGCATGCCCGAGCCGAAGTTCAGGCCGAAGAAGGCCTTGCCATACACGCGGTCGGTGGTAATGCCGCCCTCCCCGCCAAAGAACTCAGGGAACATCAGCGCCATGGAGGCGACCAGTTCGCCAATGCCCAGCGTGATCATGGCGAAGGTGGTGCCCGACTTCTTGGTCGTCACGAAGCCGAGCAGGATGGCGAAGAACGCTCCGGCCAGGCCGCCGACCAGCGGGATGAACACCAGGGGAATGTTGACCGAGCCCTTGGTCGCCATGTTCATCGCGTGGATGGCGATGAACGAACCCAGCCCGGTGTACACCGCGTGGCCGAAACTCAGCATCCCCCCCTGCCCCAGCAGGATGTTGTAGGACAGGCAGATGATGATCAGGTAGCCGATCTGCGAGAGCATGGTCAGTGCCAGGCTGCTGCGAAACAGCATGGGCGCGACGATGAGCATGACCGCGAACAGGGTCCAGATCATGAACCGGCCCACGTTCCACGGCTTGAACCGGTAGTAGGAGGTGGCGCTGGAAACAGCGGGGGTGGTTGTCGTAGTGGAATTCATGGCATCAGTCCTCCCGCGTGCCCAGAAGGCCCTTGGGGCGGAAGATCAGGATCAGCACGAGGAACAGATAGGGCAGGATGGGCGCCACCTGGGAAATCGTGAGCTTGAGCAAGGGATAGCCGAAGGTCTGGTCGGTCACCGCCACGCCCACGGCCTGGAAGACATGGATCAGCGAATAGTCGAGCGCCACGGCGAAGGTCTGCACCAGGCCGATGAGCAGCGACGCGAGGAAGGCCCCCGCCAGCGAGCCCATGCCGCCGACCACCACCACCACGAAGATGATGGAGCCCACCGATGCCGCCATCGCGGGCTCGGTCACGTAGGTGTTGCCGCCGATCACGCCGGCCAGGCCGGCCAGCGCGGCGCCGCCGCCGAACACCAGCATGAAGACGCGCGGCACGTTGTGGCCCAGCGCTTCCACCATCTCGGGGTACTTGAGTGCCGCCTGGATCACCAGGCCGATGCGTGTGCGCGTGAGCAGCAGCCACACGGATACCAGCATCAGCAACGCCACCAGCATCACGAAAGAGCGCGACTTGGGAAACTGCGTGCCATACAGGGAGAACAGGGGTCCCTGCAGTTGCTCCGGAAGGCCATAGGGCACGGTGGAGCGTCCCCACACCAGTTGCACCACTTCAAGAATCAGGTACGAAAGGCCGAAGGTGACCAGCAGTTCGGGCACGTGCCCGAATTTGTGCACCCGGCGCAGGCAGTAGCGCTCGAAGGCGGCGCCCAGCGCGAACACGACGAGCGGGGCCAGCACCAGCGCCGGCCAGAAGCCCACCACCCCGGAGATGGTGAACGCGAAATAAGCCCCCAGCATGTAGAAGCTGGTGTGCGCAAAGTTGAGCACCCCCATCATGCTGAAGATCAGCGTGAGGCCCGAGCTCAGCATGAACAACAGGAGCCCGTAGCTCACGCCGTTCAGCAGGGAAATCACGAAAAACTCAGGATTCATTGGAATTTTTCATTGCAAGGTAAAAAAAAGGCCCGAGTAGGTCGGGCCTCGAAGCGATGGAACCGGATTTACGGACGCTTCATCTGGCACGACGTGGGCGTGCTGGCCACATAGGGCTCGTAGTACTTCACAGGGACGAAGGTGTAGCCGGTGTTCTCCGAGTCGATCGGGAACTTGGCGCCCGCCTTTTCCCACTTGGAGATGAACAGGCCCTGCTGCAGCTGGTGGTCGGTCTTGCGCATCTCGACCTCGCCGTTGAAGCTCTTGAACTTCATGCCTTCGAACACGGCGGCCACCTTGACCGGGTCGGTGGACTTGGCCTTGGCGAAGCCTTCGGACAGCATGGTGAACGCGTGGTACACGGCACCGGTGTACATGTCGTCGTTGAACTTCTTCTTGTAGTCCACCACGATCTTGTTGAGCTCGCCCGGCAAGTTCATGTGCGCATAGGCCACCATGTACACGCGGCCCGCCGCGGCGGCGCCCATGGCCGTGGGGCTGCCGGTGACGGAACCGTAGTAGGTGTAGAAGTTGACGTTGTTCAGGCCCGCGTCGTTGGCCGCCTTGATCAGCAGCGCCAGGTCGGAACCCCAGTTGCCGGTGATCACGCTGTCGGCACCCGACTGCTTGATCTTGGCGATGTAGGGCGAGAAGTCGCGCACCTGGGCCAGGGGGTGCAGGTCGTCGCCGACGAACTGCACGTCGGGGCGCTTGCGCTGCATCATTTCCTTGGCGAACTTCGCCACCTGGTGGCCGTGCGAGTAGTTCTGGTTGATCAGGTAGACCTTCTTGACTTCAGGCAAGTCCTTCATGTAGGTCGTCAGCGCTTCCATCTTCATGGAGGTGTCTGCATCGAGACGGAAGTGCCAGTAGCTGCACTTGCTGTTCGTCAGGTCGGGGTCCACGGCCGCGTAGTTCAGGAACAGCACTTCCTTGCCGGGATTGCGCGCGTTGTGCTTTTCCAGTGCGTCCATGATGGCAAGGGCCGGACCGGAGCCGTTGCCCTGCACCACGTAGCGTGCGCCCTGGTCCATGGCCGAACGCAGGGCGCTCGTGGTCTCCTGGGGGCTGAGCTTGTTGTCGATGCCGATGATCTCGAATTTGACGCCCGCCGGGTTCTTCTTGTTGAACTCTTCAGCGATGAACTGGAAGCTCTTGAGCTGGTTCGTTCCCACTGCCGCCATCAGGCCGGAGAGCGGGTCGAGCCAGGCGATCTTCACCGTCTCGCCCTTTTGAGCGAATGCCCCGCCAGCGCTTGCCAACAGTACCGAGGCTGCTACAGCCTTAATAGCAAATTTCATGGTCTTGTCTCCTTGTAAATCAACACAACGCAGCGTACCGCGTTGCAACAAAGCGATGCTCAGGGATTGCCCCTACCAGCGTCGCACACGTGACTGGAATCGGTGTCACCCCCTGTGGCGCTGCGCGCCTTCACCCTCTCTCGCTGCGCGGGAGGGGGACGCACCCGGTGGCCCGGCAAAGCCGGTTCCACGGGTGCACTGGCCTGGTCTGGTCTGCGCCAGATTCGACGGCCACGACGACGGCGATGCATTGAGGCCACCGCCGTCATGCTTTCTTCAAAGGCCCGGAAGCTTGTAGTCCTTCAATTGCTCGCGCAATTTGGTCTTGAGCATCTTGCCGGTGGCGCCCAGTGGAATGGCCTCGACGAACACCACGTCGTCGGGGATCTGCCACTTGGCGGTCTTGCCTTCGTAGAAGGCCAGCAGCTCCTCGCGCGTGACCTCGGTGCCGGGGCGCTTGACCACGGCCACGATGGGGCGCTCATCCCACTTGGGATGCGGCATGCCCACGCAGGCCGCCATCGCAATCGCGGGGTGCGCCATGGCGATGTTCTCGATGTCGATGGAGCTGATCCATTCGCCGCCGGACTTGATCACGTCCTTGCTGCGGTCGGTGATCTGCATGAAGCCGTCGGCATCGATGGTGGCCACGTCGCCGGTGGGAAACCATCCCCGGCCCTGGGCATCCTGGATGAGCGGATGGCCGCCCTCGCCCTTGAAGTAGCTGTCCACGATCCACGGCCCCTTGACCAGCAGGTCGCCGTAGGTCTTGCCGTCCCAGGGCAGCTCGCTGCCGTCGCTGCCCACGATCTTCATGTCCACACCGTAGATCGCGCGGCCCTGCTTCTGCAGGATCTTCATCTGGTCGTCCTTGGACATGGCCAGGTGCTTGTTCTTGAGCGTGCACAGCGTGCCCAGCGGGCTCATCTCGGTCATGCCCCAGGCGTGCAGGACTTCCACGCCGAAGTCTTCCTTGAACGCATGGATCATCGCGGGCGGGCAGGCCGAGCCGCCGATGACGGTGCGCCGGAGCGTGGAGAACTTCAGGCCGGCCGGCTTCATGTGGCCCAGCATCATCTGCCACACGGTGGGTACGCCGGCCGCGTAGGTGACCTTCTCGGATTCGATGAGTTCGTAGATCGACTTGCCGTCCATGGCCGGGCCGGGGAACACCAGCTTGCAGCCCGTGAGCGCGGCCGAGTACGGAATGCCCCAGGCGTTGACGTGGAACATGGGCACCACGGGCAGCACCGAGTCGCGGGCCGACAGGCACATCACGTCCGGCAGCGCGGCGGCATAGGCGTGCAGCGTGGTCGAGCGGTGGCTGTAGAGCGCGGCCTTGGGGTTGCCCGTGGTGCCGCTGGTGTAGCACATGCTCGATGCCGAGTTCTCGTCGAACGCGGGCCAGGCGTAGTCCGGCGACTGCGCGCCGATCCAGGCTTCGTAGCTCGTGAGGCCGGGGATGCCGGAATCCGCGGGCAGCTTGTCCGCATCGCAAAGGGCCACCCATTTCTTCACCGTGGGGCACCGGGCATGCACGGCCTGCACCAGGGGCAGGAACGTCACGTCAAAGCACAGCACCTGGTCTTCGGCATGGTTCATGATCCAGGCGATCTGGTCGGGGTGCAGGCGCGGGTTCACGGTGTGCAGCACCCTGCCGGAGCCGCTCACGCCGAAATACATCTCCATGTGGCGGTAGCCATTCCAGGCCAGGGTGGCCACGCGGTCGCTGAACGCGAGCTTGAGCTCGTCCAGCGCATTGGCCAACCGGCGTGCACGCGCGCCCAGATCGCGGTACGTGTAGCGGTGGATGTCGCCCTCGACCCGCCGCGACACGATTTCGGCATCGCCATGGTGGCGCTCTGCGAACTCGATCAACGACGAAATCAGCAACGGTTGGCTCTGCATCAGGCCCAGCATGTGTGCTCCTTGGATGTTGTGGTGAATGGAATGGTCATCGTAGCGCGGCGTGTCTCATTGCGGTGTCGCCCAGGGCAAGCGGACTGGCCGGCCGGCGCACATGCAACAGGGCCGCAGTGTGCGCGCGGCGGCCGCGCCTGCCAACACCTGTCGTCCCATTGACAAAGGCCAAGGGAATACCCTGAACGCCTGGCGTGGGCGGTGACAATCACGCCCATGCTCAGTTCCGCCCCCTCCGCCCCACGGTTCATCGCGGCCCAGCCCTGGTTTGCCAGCGTGCCCGCAGCCCTGCAGGAGCGCCTGCGCGCCGAGGTATTCGCCACGCACGGCGACAAGGGCGCAGTGATGATGCCGGCCGGCAGTGCCGTGCAAGGCTGGCACGCGGTGCTGTCCGGCCTGGTGATGCTCCAAAGCCCCGCCAGCCAGGGGCGCTCCTCGGCCTTCATCGGCGTGCCCGATGGCGAATGGTTCGGCGAAGGATCGGCCATGAAGCCCGAGCCCCGTCGGTACCACGTGGTCGCCCTGCGCCCCACCACGCTGCTGTGCCTGCCGCTGCCGCTGTTCGCAACGCTGCGCGAGAGCAGCCTGGCGTTCAACCAGTTTCTGGTGCTGCACCTGAACATGCGGCTGGGCCAGGCCATGACGATCATCGAGGCCGGACGGACCCAGTCCACCGAGCACCGCGTCGCGCTGTACCTGAGCCGCCTGTTCTGGCGCAGCACGCGGCGGCTGAACCTCACGCAGGACGAGCTGGGCCAGCTGGTGGGCCTGTCGCGCCAGACGGTGAACAAGGTGCTGCGCGCGCTGGAAGGCATGGGCATCGTGTCGCTGGACTTCGGACGTGTGGCCATCGTGGACGACGAGGCGCTGAACGCGTACCTCGCCGCCACCGCGGCGCGCTGACACCCTGCAGATCGCACTGGCACCCTCACCTTATTGCACACTCAGGCGCACGGCCTTCTGGTCGGCGTCGAACAGGAGCCGGCTGGGCCACGGCTTCCAGTTCTGGTTCACCGTCGCGTTGTTCGGATCTCCCGTGTGCACGAAGGCGCGCACGCTGTCCATCATGGCCTTGGAGAGCGCCAGGCGCCCTGGCTGGTTGGCCGCGCTGTTGGTGGCCCTGGCAAAGACCGAAGGCCCGAAGTTGCCAAACAGGAACGGCAGGTCGAACGCATGCGCCGCGCCGTACACGTCGTTCCAGGGCGCGGGCTGCTGCGCCCAGTTGAACTGGTAGCTCCATACCGCGGATTGCTGGCTGCGCAGGGTGTTGAGCAGGTTGTCGCGGCTCGGGTCGATGAACACGCTGCCCAGCAGGCGGGTGCGCGCGTTGTAGCCCGTGCCGGGCGCCGTCACGGGCAGATAGGAGGCATCCAGGATGTCGCCGGCCGTGAGCGTGGTGGGCGCGTCGGGGTTGAACTTCTGCATCATCGCGAAGCGGTCCGCGTCGGAAATCTTCATCCCCGGCTTGCCCCCCAGCAATGCCAGGAACGGCGCGAACAGCTTGCCCTCGTCCGCCGTGTAGCCGGACAGGACAGGCACCTTGTGATAGCGCCCGGCTCCCAGTTCGGCGATCGGATCGGCGGGCACCACCACGCCGTCGGGGATGGGGCCGGACCCGGTGAGCCCGTTCTTGAGCAGCGTCTGCAGGATCACGCTCGCATCCTTGCCGCGCAGGTAGCCGGCCACCTGGGAGGCGGGCCAGCCCGCGACCAGTGCCTGGGCGGCGGGCAACGCGGGCGCCAGGCCGTCGGCCAGCGCCAGATGCGCCAGCAGCATGCCGGACTGGGTGGCATACCGGGATGCAGGATTGAGCGTGGGAATGGAGCCGGGCGGCAAATTCGCCGCCAGCGAAATCCCCCCGCTCACCGGCAGGAGCTTGTGGAACAGCCCAGCAGCCTGGGGCGCCGTCAGCAGCGCCAGCGCATTGATGGCGCCCGCCGACTGCCCCATCAGCGTGACATTGCCCGCGTTGCCGCCAAAACCGGCGATGTTGTTCTGGATGAAGCGCAGTGCCTGCACGTTGTCGAGCAGGGCGTAGTTGCCCGTATAGGGCTGGCCGCCGCCGTGCAGCTGGGGCAGCTGCATGAACCCCAGCACGTCCAGGCGGTAGTTGGCGGTCACCACCACGGCATTGGCCGCGCGGGCCAGCGCCGCGCCGTCGTACACGGGATCGGCGGTGTAACCCGAGATGGCGCTGCCGCCATGCAGGAACAGCAGCACGGGGAGGTTGTCCTGCGACGTGGCCGGGCGCCAGATGTTGAGCGTCAGGCAATCCTCGTTCCCCACGGGCGTGTTGAGCGTCTGGCCGATGGTGTCGTCGAACCGGTTGTTGGCGCCGGGACCGTAGATGCGGCCCATCTGCAGGCAGGCATTGCCGAACTGGCTGGCATTGCGTTCGCCCGACCATGCCACGGGCTCCACCGGCGGCTGCCAGCGCAGCTCGCCCACCGGCGGCCTCGCGAAGGGAATGCCCTTCCAGGCATAGGTGCCGGTGGCGGCGCTGTCGTCCACGCCACGCACCATGCCGTAGCGGGTTTCCCGCAGCTCGGGGGGCTTGCCGTCCGAACCGCCACACGCCGTTGTCGCCAACACCGACAGCACGGCGGCACTCCACCGCAGACACCACTGAAAATCGGGCATGTTTTGTCTCCTTTGGGGTTTTCAGGAATGGGGCGGGCCTCTCCGAAGCGTCACACTTGCGGCAGGGCCCGTCCTCAGCGACGATTGTGTGAATGCTTCGCCTTCGGCCCACTATCGCAACCTCGCCAAAACAGTGACTTCAGAACACCACCCTAGCGTTAACCCTGAGGGGAAAAACCACCCATGACCCCACGCACCAGTTCGGCCGCCTGGGTGCGGGGCATCGCGGACATGTTCGCGGCCGAGGGCCTGCCGGCCGCACAGCTGTGCACCGAGGCGGGCATCGACCTGGCCGCGCTGCACCTGCCCCAGACCCGCGTCGACGTAGACCGCGTGAGCCGCCTGTGGGAGCTGGCCGCGGCGCAGTACGGCAAGCCGGGGCTGGGGCTCGACCGCAACCTGACCGGGCGCTACGGCAACGTGGATCTGGTGGGCTATGCGCTGGCGTCGGGCCCCAATCTCCTTGCTGGGTTTCAGCACCTGCAGCGGCACATGGCGGTGATCTCGGACGCCACCACCTTCGAGATGGAGCGCGGGCCGCGCGGGTACTGGCTCGTCCTGAGCCACATCGGCGCCACCCGGCCCATTCCGCGCCAGCGGGTCGAGTTCGCCGTGCTGACCCTGCTGACCCTGTGCGGCTGGCTGACGCGCCGCGAGCTCACGCCGCTGGCGGTCGAACTCATCACCCCGCCGCCCGCGGACGAGGCGCGCTACCGCTCCGCCTTCGGCCTGCTGCCGCACTTCAGCCAGCCCGCCAACCGCTTCCTGCTGGCCGAGGCCGACCTTCTGGCCCCCATTCCCACCCACAACCCCAGCCTGTGGGCCCTGCACGAAAGACTGGTCGAGACCGAACTGGACCACCTGGGCCAGACGCTGGCCAGCACGCGCGTGCGCACCGAGGTGGCCCGCATCCTGCACCTGGGCGAACCCCGCCGCGAAGACGTGGCGGCGCGCCTGCACCTGACCGACCGCACGCTGCAGCGGCGCCTGCAGGCCGAATCCGTGAGCTACCAGCAACTGCTGGACGACACGCGGCGCGAGCTGGCCGGCCAGTACCTGAGCGATGAGCGCCGCAGCCTGGCTGAGGTGGCCGATCTGCTGGGGTTCGCCGACCAGAGCAACCTGTTTCGGGCGTGCAAGCGCTGGTTCGGCATGCCGCCCGGCCAGTACCGGGCCCACGTACTGCACGCGGAGCCCGAAAGCACGGCATCCGAACAGGGCGCCTGAGAACACCCGGCGAACCCACGCGGGCCGCGCGGCGGCCTGCGCGCGGCGCAACGGGTTCCACCCTCCCCCACCCATGGCCCTGCCGGGGCCGGGGCATCACCGGTGCGAGACAATCGACCCCATGAACCTGCCCGCCGACAGCGACACCACCGCCGACATCGGCCTGGCCTGGAACCATGGTTTCGCGGCCCTGGGACCGGACTTTTTCACCGAACTGCGCCCGACCCCGCTGCCCGCGCCGCACTGGGTGGGAACCAGCGCCGCCGTGGCGCGGCTGATCGGCCTGGACCCTGCATGGCTGGAGAGCGACGAAGCCCTGCAGGCCTTCACGGGCAACGTGCTGCTCGCTGGCTCGCGGCCCCTTGCAAGCGTCTACAGCGGGCACCAGTTCGGCGTCTGGGCCGGCCAGCTGGGCGACGGCCGGGCCATCCTGCTGGGGGAAACCGCCGGCGGGTTGGAAATCCAGCTCAAGGGCGCGGGGCGCACGCCCTACTCCCGCATGGGCGACGGGCGGGCCGTGCTGCGCTCCAGCATCCGCGAATTCCTGTGCAGCGAGGCCATGCATGGCCTGGGCATTCCGACATCGCGCGCGCTGTGCATCACCGGCTCGCCCGCGCCCGTGCGCCGCGAAGAGATCGAAACAGCCTCCGTGGTCACGCGCGTGGCCCCCAGTTTCGTGCGCTTTGGCCATTTCGAGCACTTCGCCGCCAACGACCTGCAGCCACAGCTTCGGGCCCTGGCCGACTATGTCATCGACCGCTACTACCCCGAATGCCGGGGCACCACCGAGGTCGGCGGCAATGCCTACGCCGCGCTGCTGCAGGCCGTGAGCGAGCGCACGGCCAGGCTGATGGCGCAGTGGCAGGCCGTGGGGTTTTGCCACGGGGTGATGAACACCGACAACATGAGCATCCTGGGCCTGACCATCGACTACGGCCCTTTCCAGTTTCTGGATGCCTTCGTGCCCGGCCACGTGTGCAACCACAGCGATACCCAGGGCCGCTATGCCTACAACCGCCAGCCCAACGTGGCGTACTGGAACCTGTTTTGCCTGGCGCAGGCGCTGCTGCCCCTGATCGGCGACCAGGAACTGGCCAAGCAGGCCCTGGAGTCCTACAAGAGCGTGTTCCCCCAGGAATTCATGGCCCGCATGCGCGCCAAGCTGGGGCTTGCGGGCGCCAGCGAAGGCGATGGGCAACTGATCGACGGCATCCTGCTGCTGCTCGCCCGCAACGGTGTGGACTACACGATCTTCTGGCGCCGCCTGTCGCATGCAGTGGCCGGGCGCGATTTCGAGCCGGTGCGGGACCTGTTTGCCGACCGCGCCGCCCTGGACCAGTGGTTGCTATCCTATTCAGAGCTGCTGGCGCTTGATGGGCAAGCGCCAGCGGCCGATTTGATGCTAAAAACGAATCCCAAGTTCGTCTTGCGCAACCACCTGGGCGAGCAAGCCATCCGTGCGGCGAAACTTGGCGACTTCAGTGAACTCCAAACCCTTCAGCGGCTGCTGGAGCACCCCTTCGACGAGCACCCCGGGCACGACGCCTACGCAGCCTTCCCGCCCGACTGGGCGTCTTCCATCGAGATCAGCTGTTCATCATGACCTACCCCGTCCAGAAGACCGAAGCCGAGTGGCAAGCCATCCTGCAGGGCAAGGGCGCCGAACCCGCCGCCCTGCAGGTGACGCGCCATGCCGCCACCGAACGCCCCTTCACCGGCAAATACGAGGCCCACTGGGCCGATGGCAGCTACCACTGCATCTGCTGCGGCGCGAAATTGTTCGATTCGGTGACCAAGTTCGATGCCGGCTGCGGCTGGCCCAGTTTCTCCGAGGCCATCCCCGGGGCGATCACCGAGATCGTGGACCGCAGCCATGGCATGGTCCGCACCGAGACAGTGTGTGCACAATGCGGGGCCCACCTGGGCCATGTCTTCGAAGATGGCCCCACCCCCACCGGCCTGCGCTACTGCATGAACTCGGCCTCGCTGGATTTCGAATCCGGCAAGGACTGAGCCCCGAGACCCGCCCCTGACCCCATGAAAATCCTGATCGACTTCTTCCCCATCCTGCTGTTCTTCGGGGCCTACAAGCTGTACGGCATCTATGTGGGCACCGCGGTGCTCATGGGCGCCACCGTCGCGCAGATGGCCCTGATCTACGCCATCGACCGGCGCCTGCAGACCATGCACAAGGTGACCCTGGTGCTGATCCTGCTGTTCGGCACGCTCACGCTGGTGCTGCAGGACGACCGCTTCATCAAGTGGAAGCCCACCGTGCTGTACGGCGCCATGTCCGTCGCGCTCGCGGTGGCGGTGTGGATCATGAAGAAGAACTTCCTCAAGATGCTGCTGGGCAGCCAGCTGACCCTGCCAGAGGGTGTGTGGCACCGGCTGAACGTCGCCTGGATCGTGTACTGCGCGTTCATGTCGGCCATCAACGCGTATGTCGTCGTCAACTTCAGCACCGAGGCCTGGGTGGACTTCAAGCTCTGGGGGTATGCCTTCCCGCTGGTCTTCCTGGTGGGCCAGGGCATCTATGTGGCGCCCCACCTCAAGGGCGACGAAGGCGATGAGCCCGCAGCCTGAAGGACGACCTGCCATGACCACACTCGCGCAGCAGATGCACCAGGCCCTGGCGGACCGGCTCACGCCCACGGCCCTGGAAGTGCTCGACGAAAGCGCCGCCCATGCGGGACATGCGGGGGCCAACGGCACTGGTTTCGGCACCCATTTCCGGGTCCGCATTTCGTCACCTTTGTTTACAGGCAAGGCCCGGGTCGCGCAGCACCGCCTTGTGTATGATGCGCTGCAAGAATTTATTGACCAAGGGGTTCACGCCCTTGCCATTGAAGTTCTCTGAACCGGCCCCCATGTCCCCAGTTGCCGGAACTCAGCTGGCAAACAACCTCTCATTTTTTGGATTCCGCATGAAGAAACAGCTCCTGTCCGGCCTCGTGGCCGCCGCCGTGCTGGGCACGATGGCCCTGCCCGTTTCCGCCCAGAATGTCGCCATCGTCAACGGCAAGGCCGTGCCGAAAGAGCGCGTCGAGGCACTCAAGCAGCAAGTGGAGCGCTCGGGCCGCCCCGTGACACCGGACATCGAAGGCCAGATCAAGGAAGAAGTCATCACCCGCGAAATCTTCATGCAGGAAGCGCAAAAGCGCGGCCTGGAAGGCTCGGCGGACTACAAGGCGCAAATGGATCTGGCCCGCCAGACCATCCTGATCCGCGAACTGTTCGCCGACTACCAGAAGAAGAACCCGGTGACCGATGCCGAGATCCAGGCTGAGTACGACAAGTTCGTCGCGGCCAACAGCGGCAAGGAATACAAGGCCAGCCACATCCTGGTGGAAAAGGAATCGGATGCCAAGGCCATCATCGCTTCCATCAAGAAGGGCGCCAAGTTTGAAGACATCGCCAAGAAGCAATCCAAGGACCCAGGGTCCGGTGCCAAGGGCGGCGACCTGGATTGGGCCAACCCTTCCAGCTATGTGAGTGAATTCACCGAAGCCCTGGTCAAGCTCGAAAAGGGCAAGATGACCGACGCCCCCGTGAAGAGCCAGTTCGGCTGGCACGTCATCCGCCTGGACGATGTGCGCCAGGCAGAACTGCCCAAGCTGGAAGAAGTGAAGCCCCAGGTGGCACAGCAGCTGCAACAGCAAAAGCTGGCGAAGTTCCAGGAAGACCTGCGCGCGAAGGCCAAGGTCGAGTAACGGGTCCCGCCGCATCGCATTGCTGCGATGCCCGCCCGAAACGAACGCGGCCCAGGCCGCGTTTTTTCATGGTGGCACAGCCGCGTTTCTGTCGATGCCGCATGCAGCGCATGCATCAGCGCCCCCCTGCTCCCCGCGCGCTAGCTAGCCCTTCGTCGTCATCCAGGCCACGGCCATCAGCAGTCCGATCATCACGGGCTGGTGCAGCATGTAGTAGCTCAGGCTCCACCGGCCCAGCAGTGCCAGGGGCTGAAAAGCCCCCGGAAGCCGCCCAAACGGCGCCCCCCCGGCCCGCGCCCCCGCCGCCATGGCCCATTGGCCAGTGGCCAGCCCCCACCACAGCACGCCCAGCCAGGGCAGCACCGGCACGTAGTCCTCCGTGAACGGCTTGCGAGAAACCAGGCCCAGCCAGTTGAGGGCACGTCCGTTGAACCACGGCGCGGCCTCGGACCATGCGCTGGCCAGAAGCTGCTGCGCCAGCGGCGGAAGCGCCACCGCCACCAGCCCTGCCAGCCACAGCCACCGCCCCCAGCCCGCCGTGCCTCGGGCGATGAGCAGCATCACCGCCATGCCGTGGAGCACGCCAAAATAGATAAAGCTGCGCGGGAACATCACGAACGACCCCGCGGACACCAGCAGCGCGCAGCCGGCGATCTGCAGCCATCGCCGCCCAAACCGTCGCCACCCCTGCCCCTGCTGAAGTGCGATGGCCTGCCCCAGGCCGGCACAGAACAGGAACAGGCTCACGATCGCCGTGCGCTGCAGGGTCCAGACCGGATCGCCCCGAAAATCCTGGGGCCAGAAACCCAGATGGCTCAGGTCAAAGCAAAAATGAAAAACCGTCATCCACACCATCGCCAGGCCGCGCAGGGCATCCACGCTGTCATAGCGCGGCGACGAATGGGAAAACGAAGCAGGCAAAGGGGAAGGCACGCGGTTCATTGCATTGCAGGCGAAGGGGCGGCGAGCGGTGATGGGGGTGCGGATGGCAGCTCGCCACGGCGAGCCCCGATGGTACGGAAATCCGATGCCGCCGCGGCAGCCGCGTGGAACCGCAACCAGGAACCGGGAAAACCAGCAGGCAAGAAAAAAGGCCCTGCAGCATGTGCTGCAAGGCCTTCAAACATTGGTCGGAGCGGCGGGATTCGAACTCGCGACCCTCTGCTCCCAAAGCAGATGCGCTACCAGGCTGCGCTACGCTCCGACAGCTCGTATTCTAACCCGGGAATTTGCCTGTTTTTTGCTCGATGCCCGCTTTTTGTGATTTTTCTGAAAGCAATTCATGGGGACCGGCACCGACAGGTATCACACCCCGTGCGAAGCAGCGCGCGGTCACGGGAACAGCAAGAAAACCAGCGGACCTCAAGCCCAGGGGATCAGCGGTTGCTGGAAGGGCCAGGGCCACGGCCGGCCAGATGGCGGAAGGTGATGCGCCCCTTGGTCAGGTCATAGGGCGACATTTCCAGGGACACCTTGTCACCCGCCAGGATGCGGATGTGGTGCTTGCGCATCTTTCCGCCGGTGTATGCGATCAGTTGGTGACCGTTGTCCAGCGTGACGCGAAAGCGCGAGTCGGGCAAGACTTCCGTCACGGAGCCTTGCATTTCAATGAGTTCTTCTTTGGCCATGTTCTATCTCTTCAAAACAAATATTCTGTGATCGGCGCCTGATTCGTGCATCCACCACGGCAGCTACCGCGTGGGACGGTGCTCGACACACGGTGCATTGCGGGCGGTGGGAGTCGCTGCACCCGGGGCGCAGATCAGGCAGAGGGCCGGGGGAGACGGCGTCAATGGACAGGCAGAGCGCTGTGCAGAGCCTGTCGATTGTACCGCGGTGTGCAGCAATCTGCCTACGGCCTTGCCTGGGCGGCCAGGGCCGCCTGCGCACGAGGCGCCCGGGGCGGTGCAGACATGCCATCTTCGGCGCGCCCCTGCACGGCCACGGCGAGGGTCCGCACCAGATCGGTCTGGGTGATGACGCCCGCCAGGCGGTCTTCTTCGTCCACGATGGGGATGTGGTGGTGGCCCCCCTGCGAAAACAGGGGAACGAGGTCCATGGCGTGCTGCCCGGTCCGGGCCACCTGAACCGGGTGGGACATGATCTGGTCCACCGCAGTGGGCTGGCCGCTGCGGCCCATGACCAGCGCACGCAGGCGCTGGCCCAGGCCTTCATGCAGGTCCAGGTTGGCGAGCCGCATGAAATCCGCCACGGTCACGATCCCGATGACCTGCCGCTGCATATCGACCACGGGCAGCGCCTTGATCTGCTCGCTGCGCATCAACGTCCATGCCTCCTTGAGCGAGACACCCGCCTCCACCGCGAACGGAGGCTTGGACATGATGTCCGCACAGCGCACATCTCCCAGCGTGCGCTGGAACGCGGCACGCCCCGCCAGATGGAGCAGGCCCTCCAGGTCGGCCCGGCTGACATCGAGCACCTGGTTGTAGTGGGCCAGCGCCGCGTCCACGTCAGAGGCGGTGAACGCGCCTTTGGCGACGTGGGTTCTGGGCGCCACCCGCTGTGGATGAGGATACCGGCGCCCGGTGAGACCGTTGTAGACCATGGCCGCGATCAGCAGGATCACGACATTGAACAGAATGGGAAACACGGCCAGATGCAAGCCATCGCCCGCCGTCAGCACCACATACAGGGCCATGGCACCGCCCGGCGGGTGCAGGCAGCGCAGCGGCACCATGAGCGCGATGGCCAGTCCCACGGCCAGGGCGCCGGATATCACGGGGTCAGGCACCACCGCCGAGCACAACGCCCCCACCAGCGCCGACAGCGTGCTGCCGCCCAGCACCGGCCACGGCTGCGCAAGGGGACTCGACGGCATGCCGAACACCAGCACGGCGCTGGCCCCCAGGGACGCCACCATCCAGGGGCCCGAGGCCGCATCGCCCGCCCACCACCGGCTGAGCAATGCCGTGATGAGAACCCCGATCACGGCACCGGCGATAAAGCGCAGGCGTTCACGCCCGTCGATGCCCAGCGGCGCAGGCCAGAAATTGCGAAGCCAACGCAGGGTCCGGACATACGCAGATGCGTCTGCCCCCTCCATGGCGGCAGAAGAAGACACGGAATGATCGGAGTCGGATGGGGGCATGGAGCAGCAGCAGCGGTTCGCGGCAACGCAACCGCTTCAGGGCGAAGTCCCTCGCCGTCACGAGGGGCATGAGGCGCGGGCGTTCGAAAGGAGGTTCTGGACAACCCCTATTTTGCCGCCTTCATGCCAGGCGATCCCGGGGCGCCCCACCAAGCCCCGATCGCTGTGCCCCCGGTACGGGTAAGCCATAGGTTTCCTGCAGGGGACGTTGGGGTAAATTGCTTTAAGCCTAAACAAAGGAGCTCCATTCCATGACCACCCGCCGCCTTGTCATCAGCCGCAGCGCCGCCCTCGTTGGCGCCACATCCACGGGCCTGTTGCTGCCCTCCATCGTGCGTGCGCAAAGCGGCAAGGTACGGGTGGGTTTCATGCTGCCCTACACGGGCACCTTCGCCCAATTGGGGGTGGCCATCGAGAACGGCGTGCGCCTGGCCATCGACCAGCAAGGCGGCAAGCTCGGCGGGCGCGAGATTGAGTGGTTCAAGGTGGATGATGAGTCCGAGCCCAGCAAGGGCGTCGAAAACGCCAGCAAGCTGGTGCAGCGCGACAAGGTGGACGTGCTGATCGGCACCGTGCACTCGGGCGTGCAGATGGGCATCCAGAAGGTGGCGCGCGACACCGGCGTGCTCAACCTCATCCCCAACGCGGGCGTGCATGCCGCCACGCGCGCCCTGTGCGCCCCCAACGTGTTCCGAACCTCCTTCAGCAATTCCCAGCCCACGCTGGCCCTGGGCAAGGCCATGGTCGAGAAGGGCCACAAGAAGGCCGTCTGGATCACCTGGAAGTACGCGGCTGGCGACGAGGCCTTCGAAGGCTTCAAGCAAAGCTACACCGCCGCGGGCGGCACCATCGTCAAGGAGCTGGGCCTGCCCTTCCCCAACGTGGAATTCCAGGCGCTGCTGACCGAGATCGCCGCGCTCAAGCCCGATGCCGTGGCCTGTTTCTTCGCCGGCGGGGGCGCCGCCAAGTTCATCCGGGACTACGCGGCGGCAGGCCTCAAGGACAAGATTCCGCTGTACGGGTCGGGCTTCCTGACCGAAGGCGTGCTGGACGCCGCGGGCCCTGCGGCCGACGGCATCATCACCACCATGCACTACAGCGATTCGCTGGACACGCCGCGCAACAAGCAGTTCCGCCTGGAATACGCCAAGGCGTTCCGCAGCCAGCCCGACGTCTACGCGGTGCAGGGCTACGACACGGGCCTGCTGCTGGTGCAGGGCGCCAATGCCGTGAAGGGTGATCTGTCTGCCAAGCCCGCCGTCATCAAGGCCATGGAAAACGCCACCATCGACAGCCCGCGCGGCAAGTGGACGATGAGCAAGTCGCACAACCCGGTGCAGGACATCTACCTGCGCCGCGTGGAGAACAAGGAAAACAAGGTGATCGGCGTGGCCGCCAAGGCCCTGGCCGACAGCGGCGCAGGATGCCGAATGGGCTGAAGCCCCCGCGCGCCGCGGACGGCCCGCCCAAGGCGCGCCCCGCCTTCCGTGGCGGCAACCCGCGACTTTGACACAATGCACCAAGGGGCTGCCCGGAGGCAGGCCCGTCTGCCGTGCGCCCGGACTTTGCGGCCACCTTCCTCGAACCTCTTTCCATGTCGCTCAGTACCTACCTGCTTTACCTCGCCGCAGTGGCCCTGCTGGTCCTGTCCCCCGGACCGACGATGCTCATGTGCATGACCAGTTCCCTGCAGCACGGCCCGCGCAAGGCCCTGGCCGCGGCGGCAGGCAGCGTGACAGCGGTTCTGGGCACGATGCTGCTGTCCGCCCTGGGGCTGGGGGCGCTGCTGGCGGCCTCCGAAACCGCATTCTGGGTGCTCAAGGCCGCGGGCGCGGCCTACCTGATCTGGCTTGGCATCAAGACGTTCCGCAGCCAGACCACGGTGTTCGACCACATGCCCGCGAAGGGCGACCAGTCCAAGGCCACGGCCTTCGCGCGCAAGCTCTACGTCCAGGGGTTGATCGTGGGCGGCAGCAACCCCAAGGCGTTGCTGTTCTTCACCGCGTTCTTTCCCCAGTTTCTGGATCCGGCAGCGGCGTGGGCGCCACAGTTCGCCGTGCTGGCAAGCACCTTTGTGGCCTTTGAATTCACGGTGCTCACGCTGTGCGCCCTGGGCGTGGCGCGCCTGGCACCGGTGCTGCGTTCAGGCACCCGCATGCGCTGGTTCAACCGCGTCTCGGGCGGCCTGTTCACGCTGATGGGCACGCTCCTGCTGGCCACGCGCCGCGCCGCCTGACCCTTGCGCCAGCACGCCATGGACTTCGCCACTTTCCTGATCCAGCTGCTCAACAGCGTGCAGTACGGGCTGCTGCTGTTCATGCTGGCGGCGGGCCTCACCTTGATCTTCGGGATCATGGGCGTGGTGAACCTCGCGCATGGAAGCTTCTACATGCTGGGGGCCTACCTGGGCTATTCGCTGTCGGGCTACTTCGGCAGCCTCACGCTCGCCATCCTTGGCGGCACGGTGCTGGCCGTGGTCTTTGGCCTGGCCCTGGAGTGGCTGCTGTTTCGCCACTTCTACCACCGCGACCACCTGGACCAGGTGCTGCTCACCTTCGGCCTCATCTACATCTTCGAGGAACTGCGCTCCATCCTCTGGGGCGACGACGTGCATGGCGTGGCGATTCCGCCGGTGCTGGAATGGTCCATCCCGCTCACCGACACCCTTTCC
The DNA here is from genome assembly GCF_059415205.1 of Acidovorax sp. GW821-FHT10E03. Lineage (NCBI taxonomy): Bacteria > Pseudomonadati > Pseudomonadota > Betaproteobacteria > Burkholderiales > Comamonadaceae > Acidovorax > Acidovorax sp. GW821-FHT10E03. The sequence goes on from NZ_JBWKMU010000003.1 coordinate 314,148, forward strand.
TACCCCGTGTACCGGCTCTTCATTTCCGGGGTCTGCATCGCGCTGGCGCTGGCCCTGTACCTGCTGATCTCCAGGACCCGGCTGGGCATGAAGATCCGCGCCGGCGCGTTCAACCGCGACATGGCCGAATCGCTGGGCGTGAACATCAAGCTCATCCATGCCATCGTGTTCGCCCTCGGCGTGGGGCTGGCCGCTGTCGCGGGCATGGTGGCCGCGCCGGTGTCCAGCGTCTATCCCAACATGGGCTCCTCGGTGCTCATCATGTGCTTCGTGGTGGTGGTGATCGGCGGCATCGGTTCCGTGCGCGGCGCACTCATCGCGGCGCTGCTGGTGGGCTTTGTCGATACGTTCGGCAAGGTGCTCTTGCCCTCCATGGCCGGGATGCTGGTCTATATGCTGATGGCGGCCGTGCTGCTGTGGAAACCTGAAGGTCTTTTCAAGCAATGATGCCCCCCACGTTCATCACTTCGTGTATTTCGCTGCCCGCCCCGGGGCGGCCCGGGGGCAGCGCATGAGCACGCCCCGCGCCAACATCGAGATGCTGCCGCGCAGCGTGCAATTCGCCCTGGCACTGGGGCTGGCTGCGCTGCTGCTGTTCCCGGTCGTCGGCAGCGACTTCTACGTGCAGATGGTCACGCGCATGATGATCATGGCCATCTTCGCCATGAGCCTGGACCTGCTGCAGGGCGTGACCGGCCTGGTGTCGCTGGGCCATGCCGCCTACTTTGGCGTGGCGGGCTACGCGCTAGCGTTCCTCACGCCCGCCGACATGCCGGTGAGCCTGTGGTGGTCGCTGCCGCTGGCCGTGGCCGGCGCGGGGCTGGTGGCGCTGTTCATCGGCTTTTTCGTGGTGCGCACGCACGGCATCTACTTCATCATGGTCACCATGGCGTTCGCGCAGATGGTGTTCTATCTGTTCTTCGACAACAAGGTCTTGGGCGGCTCGGATGGCCTGTACATCAACTTCCGGCCCGACGCCTCCATCTTCGGCTGGCTGCCGTTCGACCTGGAAGGCCGCAAGACCTTCTACTACTTCACGCTTGCGCTGGTGGTGATCGTCTATGTGCTGCTGCGCCGCCTGCTCTGGAGCCCGCTGGGCCGCGCACTGTCAGGCATCCGCATCAACGAGCACCGGATGCGGGCCATGGGCTTTGGCACGCGCGGCTACAAACTCACCGCCTTCACCGTGGCGGGTGCGCTCGCGGGGCTGGCGGGCTACCTGTGGGGCGCGCAGACGGGCTATGTGAACCCGGAGCTGATGGGCTTTCACATGAGCGCCCACGCCATCATGATGATCATCCTGGGCGGCATGGGCAACTTCGCGGGCGCCATCGTGGGCGCCTTCGCGTTCGAGTACCTGCTGCACGTGTTCAAGGACATCACCAAGCACTGGCAGCTGCTGATGGGCAGCTTCATCGTGCTGGTGGTGGTGGCCGCGCCGCGCGGGCTGCTGGGCATGCTGGGGCAGCGCCGGGCCGCCAAGGCGCAGGAGGAGGGTCCGCACCATGGCCGATGAAACCCTGCTCTCGGCCCGCCAGCTCACCAAGCGGTTCGGCGGCCTGGCCGCCGTCAACGGAGTGTCGCTGGACCTGTGGCGTGGCCGCATCCATGCCGTGATCGGCCCCAACGGCGCGGGCAAGTCCACGCTGACCAACCTGCTCTCGGGCGACCTGGCGCCCACCTCCGGGATGGTGCAGCTTGGCGGCACCGAGGTGACCGGGTGGGCCCCCGAGCGCATCTCGCGCCAGGGCCTGGGCCGCAGCTACCAAAAGACCAACATCTTCTTGCCGCTCACGGTGCACGAAAACGTGCGCCTGGCCGCCCAGTCGCGCGATGCGCAGCAGCCCTGGAATCCGCTGCGCTGGTGGCAGGACACGCGCGCCAACACTATCAAAAACAGAGCTACCCACGCACGCCTGGAAAGCGCCATCGAGCTTTCTGGCTTGAAGGACAGGCGCATGGCGATTGCAGGCGCCATGAGCCACGGCGAGCAGCGCCAGCTCGAAATCGCGATGACCCTGGCCACCGAGCCGCGGGTGCTGCTGCTCGACGAGCCCCTGGCCGGCATGGGCGTGGCCGAGGCCGAACGCATGGTCGAGCTGCTGCAGCGCCTCAAGCCCGCCCACGCCATCATGCTGGTGGAGCACGACATGGATGCCGTGTTCGCGCTGGCCGACCACCTTACCGTGATGGTCAACGGCGAAGTCATCGCCCACGGAACGCCCCCCGAGGTGCGCGCCGATGCCACGGTGCAAGCCGCATACCTGGGGGAGGATCACTGACATGGCGACTCCCTGGATTGATGCGCGCGGCATCCACACCTTCTATGGTCCCAGCCACATCCTGCACGGCGTGGACTTCACCGTCGGCCAGGGCGAGACCATCGGCCTCATGGGCCGCAACGGCATGGGCAAGAGCACGCTGCTCAAGTCGCTGATGGGCCTGGTCAAGCCCCGCTCCGGCTCGGTGGCCGTCGCGGGCCGCGACATGACCGGCCGCCCGCCCTTCGAAGTGTCGCGCCTGGGCGTGGCCTACGTGCCCGAGGGGCGCGGCATCTTCGGCAACCTCAGCGTGGTCGAGAACCTGCAGATGGCCGCGCGCGCGGGAACCCGGGGCCAGCGGGACTGGACCTACGAACGCGTGCTGGAGACCTTCCCGCGCCTGAAGGAGCGCCTGGGCCACGGCGGCCAGCAGCTCAGCGGCGGCGAGCAGCAGATGCTGACCATCGGCCGGGCGCTCATGACCAACCCCGACGTGCTCATTCTCGACGAGGCCACGGAAGGCCTGGCGCCGCTCATCGCGCGCGAGATCTGGCGCATCTGCAGCCTCATCAAGGACAGCGGCATCAGCAGCGTGATCGTGGACAAGAACTGGAAACACGTCACACAGATCACCGACCGCAACGTCATCCTGGTCAAGGGCCAGGTGGTGTTCGAGGGCAGCTCCGACGCCCTGCATGCGCAGCCGCAGCTGCTGGAGCAGTACCTGGGGGTATGAAGCCCCGGTGGCGGCAGCCCGCGCCGATAGAATCATCCGCTTTCCTCCTGAAGGGCCCCCACCCGTGTCTGATCGCCTGGCAGTCCTGCCGCAATACCTCATGCCCAAGCAGGCCCTGACCACCCTGGCCGGCAAATTTGCGTCGGCCCGGCTGGGTGGCCTCACGACCTCGGTGATCCGCCGATTCGTGGCCCGCTACAACGTCAACATGGCCGAGGCGGCCAACCCTGACATCGCCAGCTACGCATCGTTCAACGACTTCTTCACGCGTGCGTTGAAGCCTGGTGCCCGCCCGCTGGCGCAGGCCGATCTGGTCTGCCCCGTGGACGGCGCCATCAGCCAGTTCGGCCCCATCGCCAAGGACCAGATCTTCCAGGCCAAGGGCCACACCTACTCCACCACCGCGCTGGTGGGCGGCGATGCCGCCGCCGCGGCGCGGTTTGACAACGGCCACTTCGCCACGCTGTACCTGAGCCCGCGCGACTACCACCGCATCCACATGCCCTGCGCGGGCGAGCTCACGCGCATGGTGCATGTGCCTGGCGACCTGTTTTCGGTGAACCCCACCACGGCGCGCGGCGTGCCCGGGCTGTTTGCCCGCAACGAGCGTGTGGTGTGCTTCTTTGAATCGGCGCAGGGGCCGTTCGTGCTGGTGCTGGTGGGGGCCACCATCGTCGGCAGCATGGCCACGGTATGGCATGGGCAGGTGAATCCACCGCGTCCGGGCACGCCGCGCCAATGGGACTATGCCCAGGGACAGGTGAGCCTGCGGCAGGGCGAGGAAATGGGGCGCTTCCTGCTGGGTTCGACCGTGGTGATGCTGTTTCCCCAGGGCCCGTTGCAGTTCAACCCGCAGTGGGCGCCCGCCCGGCCCATCCAGCTGGGCGAGGCGATGGCGCAGTTCAGCGCACGCTGAGGTTCGTCAGCCCGCGGTGGCGGCGCGCCGGGCGCCGTGTCAGAACCGGTCGGGAACGCGCGTGAGGTGGAAGGCCGTGGGCTCCACCCGAAGGGCATCGGGGTGCACCGGCGCATCGTGCCCCACCAGGTAGATCATCATCGCGTTGCGGCGCACCACCACGTGGCTGACCGTCTCGCGCTGCTGTCCCCATTGCACGGAGGCTCCGGGCTTGAAAAGGGGCATGTAGTAGTAGGCCGCTGGATCCATGAGGGGGTGCGGCTCCTTCCGCATTGGCTGACCGGGCACAGGGTGGTGAAAACAGGGGGCGCCCGCCGGGCGATTCGAACCATCGCTGCAGCCATACTAGCACCGAACCCCCGCCACCCTGGCCCATGCCGCTACAAGAATTCGAGCAGAGGGGCACACCGCCGCACCGTTGGGGGCCCTGCGGACCCGTGGATCAGCGCGGAGCCTGGCGCGCGTGCGCGAATGCCAGCGCGGCCCGCAGCATGCGTTCGAGGTGCGGCTGCACGCGCTGCGCCACGTCGGGCAGGTAGTCGAACGGCAAGGATTCCTGCATGTAGCTGCACTGCGTCATCTCCAGCTGCACGGCATGCACGCCCTGCCCCGGCTGGCCATAGTGGCGCGTGATGTGCCCCCCCTTGAAGCGGCCGTTGAGCACCGCCGTGTAGCCGCCCGCGGCCTCCGCGATGGCCAGCAGCTCCCGGGCCAGTGCGGGATCGCAGCTTTCGCCGTTGGCCGTGCCCAGGTTCAGGTCCGGCAGCTTGCCTTCGAAGAAGCGCGGGAGCACCGAGCGGATCGAATGCGCGTCCCACAGCACGGCCACGCCATGCAGGGCGTGGATGCGATCGAGCTCGGCGCGCAGTTGCGCGTGGTACGGCGCCCAGACGGCATCGCGGCGCGCGGCGACTTCGGCTTCGCCCGGCACGTCGCCCTGGGCGTAGATGGGCGTGTCGTCAAAGGTATCGACCGGGCACAGGCCGGTGACGCTCTGGCCGGGGTAGAGGCTCGCGCCGTCGGGCGGACGGTTCAGGTCCACCACGTAGCGCGAGTGCGTGGCCACCAGGATGGAAGCGCCCATGTCGCGCGCAAAACCGTACAGCCGGTCCATGTGCCAGTCGGTATCGGGCACCTGGCGGGCCTCTTCGGTAAACCGCGCGGCCAGCGCGGGCGGCACGTAGGTTCCCGCGTGGGGCATGGAGATCAGCAGCGGCTGGGTGCCTTGGTGAAAGACAAACGGAGATGGTGCGGTGTCGGTCATGGTGGGTTCAGAAATAAAACAAAGACAGCCTCAATCCGGCGCGATGGTGGCCGACCGGGCTGCCACAAAGGCCCGGGCCGCCGATTCGTGGAGCACATGCCGGCCTCCGGACACGCGGCGCACGCCCGCCACCCAGAGGCTGCCGATGGCCGAGGTCCGGTGGCTGCCAAACACATGGGCCGAGAGCATGCTGTGCGCAGGCAGATCGCGCAGCGCCACATGCTGCGCGTCCAGCGCCACCATGTCGGCCTGCTGGCCCACCGCGATGCCGCCAACGGCCCGCCCCGCAGCCTGCGCCCCGCCAGCCACGGCCTGCAAGGTCATGGCGGTTGCGACCTCGGGCTGCGCGGCGGAGGCCAGCACATTGCGCTGCCGGCGTGACAGGCGCTGGCTGTACTCCAGCATCAACAGCTCTTCGGCCGCATTCACACAGGCATGGCTGTCCGAGCCCACGCCCCAGCGCCCACCCTGCTGCAGCCACAGCGGCATGTCGAAGATGCCGTCGCCCAGGTTCGCTTCGGTGGTGGGGCAGATGCCAGCGACGGCGCCGCTGCGCGCGGCGCCGGCGTATTCATCGGGCGTCATGTGGGTGGCGTGCACCAGGCACCAGCGTTCGTCCACCGGGGCGTGGTCGAGCAGCCACCGCACGGGGCGCTGGCCGCTCCAGGCGATGCAGTCGTCCACCTCCTGCGTCTGCTCGGCGATGTGGATGTGGATGGGCGCGTGGGGATCGAGGGCGGCGAGGCCCTGCACGGCGGCGGTCAAGCTCTCGGGCGGCACGGCACGCAGCGAGTGCGGGGCCAGGCCCAGAACGGCCCCCTGCACCCGTGCAGCGGGCGCCAGGCGCTCCAATAAAGAGAGCATATTGCCGGTGCTGCGGATGAACCGGGCCTGGTCGGCCCGTGGTGGCTTGGCGCCAAAGCCGCTGGTCTGGTAGAGCACCGGCAGCAGCGTGATGCCCAGGCCCGCGTTGCGGGCGGCGCGCAGCAGGGCCAGCGACAGCGTGGCGTCGTCGGCATAGGGTGTGCCACGCTGGTCGTGGTGCACGTAGTGGAACTCGCACACCGAGGTGTAGCCCGCCTCCAGCATCTCCACATACAGCCAGGTGGCGATGGCCTCCAGCGATTCGGGCGTGATGCGGGCGGCAAAGCGGTACATGAGGTTGCGCCAGCTCCAGAAGCTGTCCTGGCTTTCTGCCCGGTACTCGGTGAGCCCGGCAAACGCGCGCTGGAAGGCGTGCGAATGCAGGTTGGGCATGCCGGGGATCACCGGGCCAGCAGCCACCGGCGTGCCTGCTGGCACCGCAGCATCGGCGGCCACGCCGGTGATGCGCCCTGCCCCATCCCACTGCACCAGCACATTGCGCGCCCAGCCGGTGGGCAGCAGCGCATCGGCCGCAAAAAGGCTGTGTAAAGCGTCAAGCGCCATGGCGGGCCCCCTGCTGTGTTTGGATGCCCATGCCATCGGCCACCACCTGCCCCTGCCGCACGACGGTGCAAGCGGGCTTGTGGCCGTACCAATAGGCCAGCTCGGCCGCCTCGCCCAGCGGCCACAGCACAAAATTGGCCGGCCTGCCTGATGCGATCAGGCCGTGGGAATCTTGCAAGCCCAGCGCGCGCGCGGCGTGCGTGGTGATGCCGGCCAGGGCCTCGGGCACCGTCAGGCGGAACAGCGTGCACGCCATGTTGGCCATGAGCAGCAGGCTGAGCGCGGGCGAGGTGCCGGGGTTGTGGTCGGTGGACACCGCCATGGGCACGCCGGCCTCGCGCAGCTGCGCAATGGGCGGCAGGTGCGTGTCGCGCAGCGTGTAGTAGGCACCCGGCAGCAGCACGGCCACGGTGCCCGCGGCCTTCATGGCGGCGATGCCGTCCTGCGACAGGTGTTCGATGTGGTCGCACGACAGCGCGCCGTAGCGCGCGGCCAGGGCCGCGCCGCCCATGTCCGAGAGCTGCTCGGCATGCAGCTTGACCGGGATGCCCAGTTTTTGCGCGGCTTGGAACACCTGCTCGGTCTCGGCCAGCGTGAAGGCGATGCGTTCGCAGAACACATCCACCGCATCCACCAGGCCTTCTGCCGCCAGCGCGGGCAGCATCTCGTTGCAGACGAGGTCGGTGTAGTCCTGGCTGCGCCCTGCGTATTCGGGCGGCAGCGCGTGCGCGCCCAGAAAGGTGGTGCGCACCGTCACGCCGAATGCCTCGCCCAGGCGGCGGGCCACGCGCAGCTGCTTGCGCTCGTGCGCGAGGGCCAGCCCATAGCCGGACTTGATCTCGATGGCGCACACGCCCTCGTCCAGCAGGGCCGAGAGGCGCGGAGCGGCCAGGGCAAAGAGCTCGTCTTCCGACGCCCCGCGCGTGGCCTTCACCGACGACACGATGCCGCCACCCGCCCTGGCCACTTCTTCGTACGTGGCACCCGCCAGCCGCATCGCGAACTCGTTGGCGCGCTGGCCGCCGTAGACCAGGTGGGTGTGGCAGTCCACGAGGCCGGGCGTGGCCAGCGCGCCCTGCCCATCCCAGCGGTGCAGGGGATGGAAGGCCGGCGGCAGGTGCGCCTCGGGCCCGATCCAGGCCATGCGGCCGTCCTGCACCACCACGCAGGTGGGTTCGCCCTCGGGCACGGGCACATCGGCCGCCACGAGTCCGGCCACGGGCTTCAGATTCACCCACACGCCCTCGGCGCTCTCGCCGGCCGGGCCACCGGGCCGCGCCTGCTGCATCTGCTTGTCTGCCGGAAGGTTCATGGTATCAATTGCTATGCAAACAATAGCTGCCAGCGCTTATTCAGCAAGCGCCAGAGGCCATTTTTATCAAAATTCCGTTCTGGAACCACGCTCCAGCGCGATCCAGGCCAGCGCCGGCGCATCCGCCGCACTGCCGCCATGGGCGGGCTCCAGGCGCCCCTGCAAGGCAGCACCCTCCTGCACCCACCAGAAGCCCTGCCCTGCGTGCAGCACGCGGGGCTCGCCGCCCTGCTCTCCCGGCACCCATCGCCAGCCACCCTGCAGCACCATGCACAGGCCGGCGTGCACGCCCGCGGGCGCCCGCGCCTCGCCTGCCACCTGCAGGGCACCGTGCCAGGCGCCCCGGCGCAGCATGAGGTTGAAGTCCTTCGAGGTGCCGCCCAGCATGGCGCCATCCACGGCGTCGTCCCCCGGGAAGGCGAACGGCTGCCAGCGCTGGTCCAGCCCGTGCTCCCAGCCCGGGCCGCGCAGGTGCAGGCCGTCGCCTCCCAGCAGCATGATCTGGCGGTCGATGCCCGGAAAGACCGAGAACGGGCCGGGCCGGTCGACCGTGGCCAGGCTGACCCGCCACTCGAAGGCGTTCATGTCCGCTCCCGGCGGCCAGCAGGCGAGTTCCTGCGTGCTGCCGCCGCCATTCTTCCAGGGCGTGGCGGGGGTGGCGGCAAGGTCAAAGAAGACTGGCATCCCCATCGGGGCCCCGCTCATCGCGCACCCTCCCCGGCCTGCACCGCTTCGGCCACCAGCAGCGGAAACAGCGCGTGGTCCATCTCGGCTCCGGCGGGCAGCACGTCGGTCAGGCCCGCAAACTCGGGCGAGGTCTTCCAGGGCCGGGGGGCGTGGCGGATGTCGTCGCCCAGAAAGCGCACCGAAAACACGCGCCGGCGGTTCACGCCCTCCACCCCGCCCGCGGCGTGCAGGGTGAGCATGTGAAAGCACACCACATCGCCGGGCTCGATCTCCCAGCCGACGATGGGGAAAGCCTCGCGGCGGGCCTCGACATCGGGCAGGTCCTGCAGGCTGCCTTCAGGGAACCACTTGGCCTGGTTGTCCATGAAGGTGCGCGGCATGAGCCAGGGCCCCTTGTGCGAACCGGCCACGAATTCAAGCGTGGCCGCGCGCGACACCGGATCGACCGGAATCCACATGCTGATGTTCTGCAGGCCTTCGATGTTGTAGTACGGCTGGTCCTGATGCCACGGAGTGCGCTGACGCGTGCCGGGCTCCTTCACCAGCACATGGTCGTGGTACAGCCGCACGGTGCGCGACCGCATGAGGCGCTGCGCGGCCAGGGCCAGCGGCGTCTCGCGCACGAAGCGGCCGAACTGCGGGATGTCCTGCCAGTTGCAAAAGTCCTCGAAGAAACGGCCCGGGTCGTCGGGGCGGCTGGCCACCTTGGCGCGCGGGCTGGGCGCGGCCAGGTTGGCGTCGATGCCTTCGCGCAGCAACGCCACCTCCCCGGGCGTGAGCAACTGCTTAATGCACAGCGCGCCGTCGCGGTCGAAGCGGGCAATGTCGTCCTGGGACAGGCGCTCTTGCAGGCGCTGCTGCATCACGGGTGAAAGCGGGGACATCGGGGTTTCCTCCTCTGGGGTTGACGGCAACCGTGCACAGCGCCGCGCAGCGCCTCAGGCGCGGGTGAGCACGGCCTGCAGGAAGGAGCGCGTGCGCTCCTGCGTGGGGTTGGTGAAGATGGTGGCGGGGGCGCCGGCCTCGATGATGCCACCGCCGTCCATGACGACGACCACGTCGCCCACCTCGCGCGCGAAGTCCATCTCGTGGGTGACGACCATCATGGTCATGCCTTCGCTGGCCAGCAGCTTCATGACCTGCAGCACCTCGCCCACCAGCTCCGGATCGAGCGCCGAGGTGGGTTCGTCGAACAGCATCACGCGCGGCTCCATGGCCAGTGCACGGGCAATGGCCACACGCTGCTTTTGCCCGCCGGACAGGCTGGCGGGCATGGCCGACGCCTTGTGCGCCAGCCCCACCTTGGCCAGCAGGGCCTGGGCACGCTCGTCGGCCTCCTTGCGCGAGAGGCCGCGCAGCTTGCGTGGGCCCAGCGTCACGTTGTCGAGCACCGACAGGTGCGGGAACAGGTTGAACGACTGGAACACCATGCCGACCTCCTCGCGCAGCGCGTTGAGGTCATGGTCGGGCAGCATGCGGCCGTCCTGCACCAGCGTGCGGCCGCAGATCTCGACCGTGCCGCCCTCGGGCTGCTCCAGGCCGTTGCAGCAGCGCAGGAAGGTGCTCTTGCCCGAGCCGCTGGGCCCGATGACCACCACCACCTGCGATGGGAACACGTCGAAGTCGATGCCACTGAGCACCACATGGCTGCCAAACGACTTGCGCAGGCTGCGAATGCGCACGATGGGCTCGGAAGCCGGGTTCGCGCCGGTCACTGCAGACGTTGTCTTCATTGCACCATCCCTCCGGCGCGCAGGCGCAGTTCCATGCGGCGCAGCACCAGCGTGGTGGCCCCGGTCAGAACGAAATACACCACCGCGATCGCCAGGTACACCTCCAGCGAACGGTACGACACGCTGATGATCTTCTGCCCTTCGTGCATCAGGTCGTGGATGGTGAGCAGCGACACCAGCGCCGAGTTCTTGATGAGTGCGATGAACTCATTGCCCAGCGGAGGAATCATGCGCACCACCGCCTGCGGCAGCACCACGGTGCGCATGGCCAGGCCCGAGGACATGCCGATGGAGCGCGCGGCCTCCATCTGCCCCTTGTCGATGGACTGGATGGCGCCGCGCACCACCTCGGACACATAGGCGCCCGAGTAGATGCCCAGGCCGATCACGCCGCACACAAAGGCGGGCAGGAGAATGCCGAACTGCGGCAGGCCAAAGAACAGGATGAACAGCTGCACCAGCAGCGGCGTGCCGCGGATCGCGGCCACGTAGGCGGTGCACAGGGCGTAGACCACGCGGCGCCTGGGGTTCAGGCGGCCAATGCCCACCAGCAGGCCCATGACGCAGCCCAGCAGCAGCGAGGCGGCCGTGATTTCCACGGTGACCAGCGCGCCCGCCAGCAACTGGGGCAGCCCGGCCCAGACAGGAGAAAAATCGAGTTCCATGGTTCAGTCCGGCAACGGTCCGTGGCTTACTTGGCAGCGCTGTTGCTGAACCACTTCTTGACGATGGCCGCATAGGTACCGTCGGCCTTGAGCCTGGTGATGGCGCCGTTGACGGCCTTCGTCAGCTCGGGCGTGTCCTTGCGCAGGGCCATGCCGTATTCCTCGGTGGTGAGCTGCTCGTCGAGCACACGCAGGCCCGGGCGGGTGCGCACGTACTGGAACGCGGCGGGCTTGCCGGTCACGGCGGCATCGGCCCGGCCGATGTCCACCAGGTTGAACATCTCCTGGTTCTTCTCGACCTCGACGCGCTGCACCTTGGGGAATTTTTCGGTCAGGTATGCCACCGACTTGGTGCCCACCTGCACGCTGACTTTCTTGCCGTCCAGGTCGGCCAGCTTGTGGATGGTCTTGTTGTCGGCCTTCACCATCACCACCAGGCCGCCGGCGTAGTAGGAGTCGGTGAAGTCCACCACCTTCTTGCGCTCGTCGGTGATGTAGATGGCCGATACCGCCATGTCGAAGCGCTTGGAGATCAAGCCGGGAATCAGGCCCTTGAAGTCGATGTCCACCCATTCGACCTGCTTGCCCATGGCCTTGGCGATCGCTTCCACCAGCTCGACGTCAAAGCCCGTGCGTTTGCCATTCTCGACGAACTCCATGGGCGGGAACGTGGCATCGGTGCCCACACGCAGGACGTTGTCCTGGGCCTGCGCACCCGTGGTGCAAAAGGCGGCGGCGGCCAGGCTGGCCAGAAGAAGGTTGCGACGAAGGTTCATGGGGAAAGCTCCTGGGGAGGGGTGAGGGAAATCAGGGAGAAGTGAGCTGGCGGGAGATGCGCGCGGCGGCGATGACGGCCATGCCGGTGAGCGCGGCCTCCTGCCCCTGGGCTCGCAAGATCGGGGCCATCAGGGTGATGGCCCCCGCGGCCTGCCGGGGAGAGCCGAACACGGGCACGCTGACGCCCCAGACACCGGCATCCACCTCGCCGGAGCTGACGGCGTAGCCCGCCTTGGCAATGCCTTCCAGCTCGGCCAGCGCCGCCTGGCGCTCGGGGGTGCCCGCGCCGTAGTGCAGGTCCAGAATGGCATTGCGCGTGGCCGGGGCCACATGGGCCAGCAGGCACTTGGCGGAGGCGCCGGCGCGCAGCGGCACGCTGCGCCCCTTTTCGAACGAGCAGCGCAGGGCCTGCGTGCTGTCCACCATGTCCAGGCATACCACGCTGTCGTTGACGGCCACCACCAGCCCCACGCTTTCGTGGGACTGCCGGGCCAGGGCCTGCATGTCCGGCCGCGCGTGGTGCACCAGGTGCGACGCCATGTCAAAGCCCAGGGCCAGTTGCAGGCTCAGCGGCCCGGGCGCGTAGTGCCCGCTGCTCTCCAGTACGAAGCCCCACAGCTTGAGCCGCGCGAGTTGCCGGTACAGCGTGCTGCGCGCCAGGCCCGTGGCCTCCATCAGCTCGGCGGCCGACATGGGCTGGCCATGCTGCGCCAGCACCGCCAGCACGTGCAGAACACGGTCGGCGGCGGCAACGGAGGTCGGTCCACGGGTGGGCATGGACTCAGTATCAAAGGATTGCAGCGGCATTCAAACCCAACATTCCCACCGAATGGGAATGCCGTTCCCTTTTTTCACATCCCTGTCACACCTCCTTGCTGACGCTGTTTCACTTCACCATGGGCAGGTTCAGGCCCTGCTTCTTCGCCGTTTCCACGGCCAGTTCGTAGCCTGCGTCGGCATGGCGCATCACGCCGCTGCCGCAGTCATTGACCAGCACGCGCGCCAGGCGCTCGGCCGCCGCATCGGTGCCATCGGCCACGATGACCATGCCCGAGTGCTGCGAGTAGCCCATGCCCACGCCGCCGCCGTGGTGCAGGCTGACCCAGGTGGCGCCGCCCGAGGTATTGAGCAAGGCGTTGAGCAGCGGCCAGTCGCTCACGGCGTCGGTGCCATCCTTCATGCCTTCGGTCTCGCGGTTGGGACTGGCCACGCTGCCGGTATCGAGGTGGTCGCGGCCGATCACGATGGGCGCCTTCAGCTCGCCGCTCTTGACCATCTCGTTGAAGGCCAGGCCCGCGATGTGGCGCTCGCCCAGGCCCAGCCAGCAGATGCGCGCGGGCAGGCCCTGGAAGGCGATACGCTCGCCCGCCATGTCGAGCCAGCGGTGCACGTGCTTGTTCTCCGGGAACAGCTCCTTGATCTTGGCGTCGGTCTTGCGGATGTCTTCCGGGTCACCCGACAGCGCCACCCAGCGGAACGGGCCCTTGCCTTCGCAGAACAGGGGGCGGATATAGGCGGGCACAAAGCCGGGAAAGTCGAAGGCGTCCTTCACGCCTTCGTCAAACGCCACCTGGCGAATGTTGTTGCCGTAGTCCACCACCGGGATGCCCATGTGCTGGAAGTCGAGCATGGCCTGCACATGCACGGCGCAGGACTTGGCAGCGGCCTTCTTCAGCACCTCGTGCTGCGTCACATCCTGCTGCGCGGCGCGCCACTGGGCCACCGTCCAACCTGCGGGCAAGTAGCCGTTGACGAGGTCGTGGGCGGAGGTCTGGTCGGTGACGAGGTCGGGCTTCAACCCACCCGCCTGGGCGCGCTTCACCAGTTCAGGCAGCACGTCGGCCGCATTGCCCAGCAGCGCGATGGAAATGGCCTCCTTGGCCGCCGTGTGCTGCTGAATAAGTTCGATCGCGTGGTCGATGTCACGCGCCTGCTTGTCCACATAGCGCGTGCGCAGGCGAAAGTCGATGCTGCTTTGCTGGCATTCGATGTTGAGCGACACCGCGCCCGCGAAGGTGGCGGCCAGCGGCTGCGCGCCGCCCATGCCGCCCAGGCCCGCGGTCAGGATCCACTTGCCCTCGAGCGAGCCGCCATAGTGCTTGCGGCCGGCTTCGGCAAAGGTCTCGTACGTGCCCTGCACGATGCCTTGCGTGCCGATGTAGATCCAGCTGCCGGCGGTCATCTGGCCGTACATGAACAGGCCCTTCTGGTCCAGCTCGCTGAAGTGCTCCCAGTTGGCCCACTTGGGGACCAGGTTGGAGTTGGCCAGCAGCACGCGGGGTGCGTTGGCATGGGTCTTGAACACGCCCACCGGCTTGCCGGACTGGATGAGCAGGGTCTCGTCGTCGTTCAGGTCCTTGAGCGAGGCGAGGATCTGGTCATAGCACTCCCAGTTGCGCGCGGCGCGGCCGATGCCGCCGTACACCACCAGGTCCTGCGGGCGCTCGGCGACTTCGGCGTCCAGGTTGTTCTGGATCATGCGGTAGGCGGCTTCGGTGAGCCAGCTCTTGCAGGTGAGCTGGCTGCCGCGCGGCGCGCGGATCACGCGGCTGGCGTCGTGGCGGGGATCGGTGTTGGAAGCGGCTGCAATGATGGCGTCGTTGGCGTTCATGGTGGGCTCCTGTGAATGGGTGGCGCGAAAAAGCGAAAAAGAAAGAAAGAAAGAAAAATCAGGAATGGCTGGGCAGGCACTGCAGCAGCGGCGCGGGCCATGGCGTCTCCGAGGCCCATTCGCGCATGGATTCGATGTCGGTGGCCAGGAAGCGGTCTTGCTCCAGGTAGGCCACGCGCTGGCGGATGGCAGCGAACTGGTCTTCGATGAGCACAGAAGATTTCAGGCTGCGGTCGAACTCCATGCCCTGCGCGGCGGCCATGGCCTCGATGCCCACCATCACCGCCGCATTGCGCACCATGTCGCCCAGGCGGCGTGCGCCGTAGGTGGCCATGGAAACGTGGTCTTCCTGGTTGGCCGACGTGGGCAGGCTGGTCACGCTGCTGGGGTTGGCCAGGCACTGGTTCTCGGCCGCCAGCGCGGCGGCGGTGACCTGGGCGATCATGAAGCCCGAGTTCACGCCGCTGTCGCGGATCAGGAAGGCCGGCAGGCCCGACAGGCCGGGGTCGAGCAGCAGCGACAGTCGGCGCTCGGAGATGGCCCCGATCTCGGCCACGGCCAGCGCGATGATGTCCGCCACGAAGGCCACGGGCTCGGCGTGGAAGTTGCCGCCCGAGATCACGTCACCGTTGTCGAATACCAGGGGGTTGTCGGACGCGGCGTTCGCCTCGATGGCCAGCACGCGCGCGGCGTGGTGCAGGTTATCGAGGCACGCGCCCATCACCTGCGGCACGCAGCGGATGGAGTACGGGTCCTGCACGCGGCCGCAGTGGGGATGCGAAGGGTCGATGGCGCTGCCATCCAGCAATGCGCGCACGGCGGCCGCCACGGCGATCTGCCCCGCCTGGCCGCGCGCCTCGTGGATGCGTGCGTCAAACGGCTTGACCGAGCCCTTGATGGCCTCGAGCGACAGGCAGCCTGCGACCAGCGCGGCGGCGAAAACGCTCTCCGCGCCGAACAGCCCCGCCAGCGCGAGCGAGGTGGATACCTGCGTGCCGTTGAGCAGCGCCAGCCCTTCCTTGGGGCCCAGCACGAACGGCGCAAGGCCGATGGAGCGCATGGCCTCGGCCCCAGACACCACCGTGCCATCGACCTTGGCCTGCCCTTCGCCGATCAACACGCAGGCCAGGTGGGCCAGCGGCGCCAGGTCGCCCGACGCGCCCACCGAACCCTTGGCCGGAATCACGGGCAGCACGTTGGCGTTGGCCATGGCCAGCAGCGCATCCACGATCTCGGGACGGATGCCCGAATGCCCACGCGCCAGGCTGATGGCCTTGGTGGCCAGGATGAGGCGCACCACGGGATCGGGCAGCGCATCGCCCGTGCCCACGCTGTGGGACAGCACCAGGTTGCGCTGCAGCTCGGCGAGGCGCTCGTGGGCGATCTTGGTGCTGGCGAGCTTGCCGAAGCCGGTGTTGATGCCGTAGACCACCTGGTCTTCATCCACGATGCGCTGCACCGTGGCCAGCGACGCCTGCATGAGGGCACGCGCGGACGGGTCCAGCGACAGCTGCACGGGCGCGGCGTGGATGCTGCGCAATTCAGCCAGCGTGACCCGGCCGGGGTGCAGGGTCAGGGAGGAAGCGGTGGTTTTTGTCATGGCATTGATCCTGTATATACAAGTAGGTACAAGCGTAAAAAAATCGGGCCCTTCAGGCAAGCGTTCAACCAGCGACCGGGTTGCCGTCGGCTCTAAAGCGGCTGCCCAGGCGGTAGCGGGTCGCGGGGTGCAAACAACGCACCACGGTGATGGGAATCCCGCGCGACCAGGTGCGGCGGGTGAGCAGCAGGCAGGGCTCCTGCGGCGACATCTCCAGCAGCGTGGCCTGCTCAGCGGTGGGCATGACGGCATCGACCACGTGCTCGATCTGGTCGAACGGCACGTTGCGCACCAGGTATTCGGAGGGCTGCAGCAGCGTGAAGTCCTGCGCGGCGAACTGGGGCACCTGGCGCGGATTCACGTGGCGGTCTTCCAGCTGCACGGGCAGGCCGTCCTCGCGGTGGACGCACAGCGAGTGGAACACCGACTCCCCCGTGCGCAGGTCCAGCGCTGCCGCCACTTCGAGCGTGGCCGAGATGCGCTCCACGGCCAGCACGTCGCAGCGGTAGTCGTGCCCCCGCTGGCGGATTTCGCTCGCGAGGTTGGCGATCTGCAGCAACGTGGACTGTGGCTTGTCTTCCGCCACGAAGCTGCCCACGCCGGCCACGCGCACGATGCGGCCCTGCTCCACCAGTTCGCGCAGCGCGCGGTTCACCGTCATGCGCGAGATGCCGAACTGGGTGACCAGCTCATTCTCGGACGGCAGTCGGTCGCCCGCGCGCCAGATGCCTTCCTGGATCTTGCGCGAGATATGGTCCTTGATCTGCTCGTACAGCGCCATCGCCTGTGCGGGCGCCGCCACGGCCGCCACCACCCTGGCCGGAGCGGCAAGCGGCGCGCTGCGCGGGGCAGCTGCTGCGGGACGGCGGGAAGGACGGGCGCTCATGGGACGAAGGCGTTCAGTGCAGATCGGCCGCCATGGATTCGGCGCGGATCTCTTCCGTCAGGCGCGCCTTGAGGTCCATGAACTCGGGGCTGGTCTTGATCGTGTAATGGCGCGGGTGCGGCAGGTCCACCGCCAACTCGGTCTTGATGCGGCCGGGCCGCGCGCTGAACACGGCCACGCGGTTGGCCATGAAGATGGCCTCGTCGATGTCGTGGGTGACGAAAAGCACGGTCTTGCGCTCGGCCTCCCAGATGCTCAGCAGCAGCTCCTGCATGAGCACGCGGGTCTGGTTGTCGAGCGCGCCGAAGGGCTCGTCCATCAGCAGGATCTTGGGGTCGTTGGCCAGCGCACGCGCAATCGCGGTGCGCTGCTGCATGCCGCCCGACAGCTGCTTGGGAAAGTGCTGCTCGAAGCCGCGCAGGCCCACCTTGGCGATGAAGTACGCGGCGCGTTCCTTCTGCTGGGCTTCAGGCATGCCGCGCTCGCGCAGGCCGAAGCGGATGTTCTGCTCGATGGTGAGCCAGGGGAACAGCGTGTAGCTCTGGAACACCATGCCGCGCTCGGCGCCCGGGCCTTCCACGGGTGCGCCGTCGAGCAGCACGCGGCCGCTGGTGGCGTGGTCCAGCCCCGCGACGATGCGCAGCAGCGTGGACTTGCCGCAGCCCGAGGGGCCCAGGATGGTGACGAAATCGTTGTCCTGCACTTCGAAGTCGACCGGCTGCAGCGCCTGCGTGCGCTGGCCCTTGGCGGTCTCGAAGACGCGCGAAACGGCTTGGATGGATACGCGGCTCATCGCACAAAACTCCAGGCAAACAGACGGTGGTTGAGCGCCTTGAAGGCGAAGTCGGACACCAGCCCGATGAGGCCGATGATGATGATGCCGAAGATGATCTGGCCGGTATTGAGCAGCGACTGGCTGTCGGTGATCATGTGGCCGATACCGCTCGAAGAACCGATCAGCTCGGCCACGATCACGTAGGTCCAGGCCCAGCCCAGCACCAGGCGCAGGGTCTCGGCGATCTCGGGCGCGGCGCCCGGGATGAGCACGCGCGTCACGATGCCCTTGTGGCCGGCGCCCAGCGTGTAGGCGGCCTCCACGAGGTCGCGCCGGGCGCCCCCCACGGTCACGGCCACCATCAGCGTGATCTGGAAGACCGAGCCGATGAAGATGACCAGGATTTTCTGCGTCTCGCCAATGCCGGCCCACAGGATGAGCAGCGGAATGAAGGCCGACGCGGGCAGGTAGCGGCAGAACGAGACGAAGGGCTCGAAGAACGCCTCGATGCCCTTGTAGGCGCCCATGGCGATGCCCAGGGGCACGGCGATCACCGCGGCCAGCACAAAGCCACCGACCACGCGCCAGATGGTCATGCCGATGTCCTTGATGAAGCCGTATTCGGTGAACAGCAGCCAGCCTTCCTTGGCCATGGTGATGGGGCTGGCCAGGAAGGTGGGCGACACGAAGCCGCCCAGCGTGAAGAACGCCCACACCGCCACGAACACGACGAAGAAGGCCAGCCCCAGCATCCAGCGGGCACGGCTGCTCACGGGCTCCAGGGGAGCCAGCGAGCGCCGGCGCACGGGAGCGTGGGACTCGGTAACGGACAGGGGTTGCACTGCAGACATGGCGCGCTCTTCTTTGGCTCGGAAAAACTCAGTTGTTACTTGATGAAGCTCGCGTCGAAGGTGGCGGCCAGATCTTCAGGCGCCTTGCGGATGATGCCGGCCTCCAGCAGGATGCCGGTGGCATCCTTCATGAACGTGGTCAGTTCGCCCGCGAAGAACTTCTGGTTGGCGGCCTTGTCCTGCCAGCGCAGGAAGGACGACGACTTGGCGAACTGCTCGCCCGTCTGCTTGACGGCCGCGCCCATGATCTCGTTGGACTTGGTGGGGTCGGCCTTGATCATGTCAAGCGCCTGGAAGTACGAATTGGCCAGGGCCTGCGCGGCCTTGCCGTTGGCCTTGAGCCAGGTGGGGTCGCAGCCGACGGTGTCCATCACCATGGGGTAGTCGAGCGTGGTGGCCAGGATCTTGCCGGCGGCAGGGTTGTCGCGCACGGTGGAAAGATAGGGCTCGTACGTCATGGCGGCATCGTTCTGGCCGGCCACGAAGGCCTGCGCGGCCGCCTGGGGCGACAGCGTGGTGGTCTTCACGTCCTTGAGGCTCATGCCGTTCTTGCTGAGCATCCAGGCCAGGCCGAAGTACGGGGCGGTGCCGGGAGCATCCACGCCGATGGTCTTGCCCTTCAAGTCGGCAAAGCCCTTGATGTCGCCCCGCACCGCGATGCCGTCGGCGCCGTAGGACTTGTCCATCTGGAAGATCTGCACGATGGGCACGCCGTTGGCGTTCCAGGCCACATGCGTCTCGACGGTGGTGGCGGCGCACTGGATGGACTTGGAGGCCAGGGCCAGGTGGCGGTCCTTCTGCGGGATCATCTTGATCTCCACATCCAGGCCGTTCTTCTTGAAGATGCCCGCCTTGTCGGCCAGGGTGAGCGGCGCGAAACCCGTCCAGCCGGACATGCCCAGCACAATCTTGGTTTCCTGCGCCTGGGCCGGGGCGGCCAGGGCCATCACGCATGCCGTTGCCGCTGCCAGCGACGTCCATTTCACAACCGATCGAGTCATCATCTGCTCCTGTTTGAAGAAAGTACCTTAGCCCATCCCGGCCGGGTCGCACCCGCATTCCAGCCGCCATGATGACAGCCGCAGCATACCTGTATATACAGGGTAAACGCTAAAGAGTCCCCAAAAGGGGCCGGTAGCCAGTTTGAGCAAGAATGAGGCCAACGTAAGTACCCCACGCCGGCGACCGCAGGGGAAAATCAGAAATTGATAGCAAACCATCCATGGCAGGTATATGCCCACGCCGGTCTGGCATCCATTTCGCGCTTCGCGAAATCGTACGAAGAAAAACACCGCGCCACGCCAACGCACCATCGCGGTGCAGTGCGGCGCCCTCGGCAGGCCGGGGGGCCGCGGGGGCACCCAGCTCAGGCGACGATCGGCAGGCGCACCGTGACCGAAAGGCCGGGCCCGGCGTTGCGCATCTGCAGCGTGCCGCCGTGCGCCTGTGCCACCAGCCGGCACAGGTACAGGCCCAGGCCCACGCCGCCGGTGGTGCGCTGCCGCGCCGTGTCGGGCCGGTAGAACGCCTGCGCCAGGTGCGGCAGGTGCTCTGGGGGAACACCCGGTCCGTGGTCGCGCACCTCCAGTTCGAGCGTCTGCGCCGCGAGGCGCAGATGCAACTCGGGCGGCGGCGCGGCCGGATCGCTGCTGTGGCGCAGGCTGTTGTCCAGCAGGTTGCGCAGCAGCAGGCGCATGCGGGAGCGGTCAAGCGACAGCGGCGGCATGCCCTGCTGTGCATGGAGGGTGATCCCCGCCGCGCCGGCATGGCGGCCACCGAGCTCGGCCACCACCTCCCGCGCCAGCGCAGCCAGGTCCACGGGCTCGCGGTGCAGGGCGGCGTGGCGTCCAGCCAGGCGCTCGCTTTCGAGCAGGTCGGTGATGAGTCCGGCCATTTCACTCAGGTCGCGCATCAGGGCCTGCCGCTGGGCCTGCACGTCGGCGGTCTCGGGCAGCAGCTCGGTGTTCAGGCGGGCGCGGGTCAGGGGGCTGCGCAATTCATGGCTCATGGCCAGCAGCAGGGCCCGCTTGGCCTCCAGCATCTGGTGGATGTCATCCCCCATGGTATTGATGGTGGCCGCCAGTTGCCCCAGCTCGTCGGGCCGGTGGGCATGCCGCACGGGGATCGCCTGGGCGAAATTGCCTTCGCCAAACCGCTGCGCGCCCCGGCGGATGTCGTCGAGCGGGCGCAGCAGATGCCGCACGTACACATAGGCCAGCGCGGTGAGCAGCAACAGCACCGTGAGCGTGCCCCACGCAATGCGCGGGCGCTTTTCCCAGGACAGCGCATTGAGCCCGAACTCGATGCTGTGTCCGTCCGCCGTGGTGCGCTGCAGGAGCCGGCGGCCCTGGTCGTCGCTGCCATGGCCGTTCCAGTGCTCCTCGCGCTGGAACTTGTCGCTCATCCAGTCGCTGCGCGGCTGATCGGGGTGGGATTCCCAGTGGACCACCGGCCCGTCAATGCGCAGCGTGACCGGCAACCGGCTCGCGATGGCCTTCGCCCGCTCGATGCTGGGCGGGCTGCCGATCTCGTCCGCGAGGCGGTCCACGTAGTCCATCAGCAGGGGCCTGGCCGCCTCGCGCCAGCCCACGGACACCGCCTTTTGCACTCCGCCCATGAAGGTGACGGCCACCGTCACCGCGAGCGCCATGAACACTAGCACCAGCCGGATGCGCAGCGAATACCCGACCGCGCGCCGCGCGCGGCGGTGCCAGGGGCAATCGTGCCCGTCTTCGGCCCCCTCGCCAGGACGCGAACGCCGCCAGAACCTCATGGCGCCGCCCGCCGCAGGGCCAGCGAGTAGCCCGCGTTGCGCAAGGTCTTGATGCAGTCGAGCGGTTCCAGCTTCTTGCGCAGGCGGCTCACCACGATATCGACGGCGCGGGTGTACAGCTCGGCCTCGTGCCCGCGCAACTGGTTCAGGATGTCATCGCGGCTGAACACCTTGCCCGGTTCGCGTGCCAGCAGATGCAGCAGGTCGAATTCGGTGCCGGTCAGCTCGACGATGCCCCCTTGTCGCAGCACGCTGCGGCGCGCGGCATCAATGCTGAGGCCTTCAAACTCCAGCGTCCCCGAATCGCCGCCCTGCCCCGGCGCGCGGCTGCGGCGCAGCACGGTCTGCAGCCGGGCCACCAGCTCGCGCGGCTCGAAAGGCTTGGGCAGGTAGTCGTCGGCACCCAGCTCCAGGCCCACCACGCGGTCCATCACCTCACCCCTGGCCGTGAGCATCACGATGGGCAGGTCCCCCTGCTTGCGGATGGTGCGGCACAGTTCAAAGCCGTCCATCTCGGGCAGCATGACATCAAGGATGGCGGCATCAAAGCCGCCCGCCCCGAGCCGGGCCAGGCCTTCGCTGGGCTTGAGCGCATGGACCAGCTCCAGCTCGAAACGCTGGAAATAGATGGCAAGCGGCGGACCCAGCTGGGCGTCGTCGTCAATGAGCAGGATGCGGTGCATGCGCGATTCTTACATTGGCAGGCCGCTGCCGGCCACCGGCGGAGCAAGCAATGCGCGGTGCCGCCGGATGAGCTCCCGCAGGCGGTGCTGCGCAGGCAGGTGCAGCGCATCGAAGGCGTCCGCGGCCGCGAGCAGCGCAGGCAGGGCGGGCGCGGCGGCAGCGGGCTGGCGCGCCACGAGCCCGAGCGCATGCTCCCTGTCAAAGCGCGGCCCCCATACCAGCGACATCAACTCGTCATGGGGCTCGGGCATGCCTGCCAGCAGCACAGGGCCGTGCATGCGCACTTCCTGCGTCAAGTGGTGGATGGGATCCAGCATCGGTGACATGGAAAATGCTCCTGCCTCAGCCGCGCGCCATCCAGCCCCTGCGCCGCTGCATCAGCTCGCGCACCTTCTGCTGCTGGTCCGGATTCAGGCTGTCGTAGAAGTCCGCCAGCGCATTGATCACTTCAGGGCTGTTCGCCTGTACCGCGCGGGTCTTCTCCTCCAGCAGGCTCTGCGCGCGTGCACGGTCGAACTTGTCGCCCGCGACGATGGCCTGCACTTCCGCGCGCGGATCGGCTGTCTTGCCCAGGAAGGCCGTGCGCTGTGCCTCCATCCTGTCCGCCAGCACATTGAGCTTTTGCTTCTGCGCATCGTTCAGGTCCAGCTTGCCGCTGACCCGGTCGACCACCTTGGCGCGCACCTCCGCCATTTTCTCCGGGCTCATGGGCCCGTGGCGGTGGGCTCCACTGGAACAGGCCGTCAGACCACCTACCATGATGGATGCGCCAAAGATTCCTACCAGCGTTCTCTTGATCCAGGGTTTCATGATCAGTCCTTTCGGGACGGTGTTGAACATGGCCCTGATGGTGCCGGCAGGTGCTTCGGGAGTGGTCTCGACGCAGTTTCGGTTTATTTCATTTTGTTTCGCGGGATAAGGCGCTGGCAAAGGCCCAGGTCCTTTTGGAGCGCTTCAAGCCGCGCCCGCAGGTGGGGTGCAGCAGCCAGATCGAGACAGGCGGAATCTCAGCGCAGGACGGCGGACAACACCACCAGCCGGTTCGACAGCTCCACGGCGTCGGTGCGCATCTGGATGAGCGGAACCGTGCCCACGCTGCCCCCGCCATACCAGATGTTGAAGGCGGTTACGCCGGGGAACCCGTCGGCGTGGCCATAGGCCTCGATGGCCTCGTCAATTTCGGCATGCAGGGTGGGGGTGCCGACCAGGACCTTTCCGTCAAACACCCGGGCCAGGTATTGCGCGGCGCCCTCGGGCCGAATGTGCAGTGTCAACACCCGCATGGTTTCTCGCTGCACGCACCCGGGGCGCACCCAGTCCCGTCGTCAACCCATCGCCTGGGGTTCGCGGTATTCCAAGTCTGCAAACTGTAATTCCCGCTCCATGCCATGGCTGTCTCCCCGCCAAGGCGCGAGATCGTCGGTTTGCTGGCGCTGGAAAACCCGCTCCATCGGCTGCCCCATTTGCAAGGCAGGCGCTTCTGGCCACGCTTCTAGATGATGGGATGGGGGATCGAAAGAAAACATGCTGAACTCCTCGCACGGGCGCCGCACTGGCCCCGTGGTGATTGAGGCATGGGCCCGAACACACGCATGTCGGAACCCCGTGAAGACAGGTGTAGGACAACACTGACGTGGATGCGGGCGCCGCCCCGCCGGCAGGATCGCAAAGCCCTGGGCGCCGTCAGGCGGCCTTTGCCAGCAGCGGGGATTCCCCGATCCCCAGGGCATCGCCCTCGCCCGCTAGAAGGCCGATGCAGTCCAGGGCCGTCGGCGGATCGCAGGGCTCGGCATAGACGCGCAAGGCTATGTCTTGGGCGGCGGGAGAGAAATAGAGCCAGAGATTGTCCTTTTCCTTGTCATAGCAGGAAAAGAGCGCCCTGCCGGACCCCGGGGGGCACATCAGGAACTTCGACATGAACATCTGCTGAATGCGCAGCGTGGGCTCAAAGGCCTGATCATCATTGCCGAGTGCCAATTTGTACCAACTGCTCATATGCGCCTTTCACCTGGCCGTGCCAGTAAATACGGATGGCCCATCGTATTTACGCAGCGCGGCCGCGGCACTTCTGGTGCGGCGCATCAATTTGTAGGACAGTGACTCCGAGCGGGGTTTACGGGCATGAGGCCGGATACGTGGCACGGCCCATCAGTCGTATGAAGCCTCCAGATCGGTGTGCGCCTCCGGGCGGGGCGCCCTCACGCGGGATCGATAGGCTCTGAGCGTCGCGCAACCCAGGCCGGTGATGTACAGCACCTGCGCCTTCTGCTGTGGCGAATCGACGGGCGGGAGCTGCACTTCCACCATACCGGCCGCACGCAACACGCGCAGCTTGTCGATGTTGACCACGTCCGATTCAATCAGGGGAAGCGCATCGCGCTCCAGCTCCCTTAGATACTCCATTGGCATGGCGGCCTCCGGCGTGAATGAAGGAACATTGTGCGGCGCGAGCCCCCGGGGTTCAAGGATTGATACACGAAGCTACAACCTTGCGGGCCGGGCAGCCAGGGGCCCCAAATGAAGCACCAGCGCGGCTGGGCGCCCCGCTGGCAGCCGCGTAAACCCCTGCCGATATTGTTGCCATTCGGATTTTTGTAACAAATCCCGCGCCATCCATACCGGTCTTACCGTAGGAAACCGCCTACGCGGTCCTTCGCTGTTGTCGCACTCCGGCCTGGAGTACGCACACCTAGCATCCTTGCTTCATCAAAGGGGATGGCCATGCCAATCGTCGTGATTTTCTTCGGGATCCAGCTGATCGCCGTGGCGCTGGCCGCCGCGATCGTGGGCATCTGAGCTCCACCCGCGCCTGCCAGCGGCTCCATCACCGCTGCCCCCGAGCCTTCGAGGCTCTGACCCTGGCAAGGGTCGCTGCCCCATCCAAACCGGACTTATTTCACGGTTGGGCCGCACACGGGCGGGCGGGCGGCCAGAATCGGACCTAGGATGCACCTACCGTCAAATCCCTGGCGGTTTCGCCCCTCCCTGTGCGAGTGATGCAATGATTTAGCCCGCCCCGTGCGGGCTATTTTTTTCAGCCCGCTTCCAGCTCCTGCAGCTGCCTCCACATCACCTTGCCGCTGCCGCTCTTGGGCAGTGCATTCACGAACTGCACGATGCGCGGCACCTTGTACACCGCCATGTTCTCGCGGCACCAGTCGATGATCTGCTGTTCGGTGGTGTCCTTGTGCGATGCGCGCAGCACCACCACGGCCTTCACGGTCTCGCCCCGGTAGCTGTCCTTGGCGGAGATGATGCAGGCCTCCTGGATGGCGGGGTGGCGGAACATCAGCGCCTCGACCTCCGCCGGCCAGACCTTGAAGCCGCTCGCGTTGATCATGCGCTTCAAGCGGTCGGTCAGGAAGAAGTAGCCGTCCTCGTCCATGCGGCCCAGGTCGCCCGAGCGGAAGAAGCGCTTGCCCTCGAACTCGATGAAGGCCGAGGCGGTGGCATCCGGGCGCTTCCAGTAGCCCTCGAACACCTCGGGGCCATGGATGATGATCTCACCCTGTTCGCCGACGGGCACTTCCTGCAGCGTGTCGGGATCGACCACCCGCGCATCGGTGCTCATGAACGGGATGCCCAGGCACTGCTGCTTGGGGTGGTCGGGCGGGTTCGAGTGCGAGGGCGCGGCCGTTTCGGTGAGGCCGTAGCCCTCCGAGTAGCGCAGTCCGTACTGTTCGAGCAAACGCTGCGCCACGGCCTGCGGCATCGCCGCGCCGCCGCCGCCAATGTAGACCAGGCTGGAGAGGTCGTAGCTTGCGAAGTTCGGGCTGCCCAGCAGGTCGATGACCATGGTGGGGATGTTGGTCCAGTTGGTGACCTGGTAGCGCGAGATGAGGCGCCCGGCCAGGTCGCGCTCCCAGCGGGGCATGATGACCAGGGTGGCGGCGCAGTAGATGGCGGTGTGCATCACGCTCACCATGCCGGTGATGTGGAACATGGGCACCACGGCCAGCGTCACGTTGTCCACCGAACCCGTGCCCCACAGGGCGCCAGCCGCCGCGTTGTGCATGATGCTGCGGTGCAGGTGCATGCAGCCCTTGGGCAGGCCCGTGGTGCCGCTGGTGTAGGGCAGCAGCGCCAGGTCGTCTGGCCCGACCACCAGCTCCGGGGGGGCCTCCGCGCAGGCCAGGGCGTCCGTCCAGGCATGGGCCTGGCCGCCCTCCAGGGCAGGCAGCGGGTGGCGCGTGCCCAGCCACTCCCGCCAGGCCTCGGGCGGCGCATCCGTGCCCGTCACCTGCGCATCGAACGCATCCGTGAATTGCGTCACCACCAGGTGTGTCAGGCGTTCGCCCGCTGGCAGCGCGTTGCTTGCCTTGGCCATCTCCGGAGCCAGGTCGCCCGTGGTGAAGGCCACCCGGGTGTCGGGATCGGTGATGTAGTGCTTGAGTTCTTCCGCCCGGTTCATCGGGTTGACCGGCACCACCACCGCATTGGCACGCAGGATGGCGAAGTGCGCCATCACCAGTTGCGGGCAGTTCTGCATGCACAGCACCACGCGGTCGCCACGCTGCACCCCCAGGGCCACCAGTTTCGCCGCCAGGCGCTCGGCGCCTTCGAGCAGGGCGCGGTAGCTCAGCGAAGCACCAAAGAACACCAGGGCCGTCTTGTCCGGATACCGGCGGGCACTGATGGCCAGGTTGTCCCACAGCGAGGTGGACGGCAGGGTGATGGAGCGGGGCAGACGCTGGGGCCAGAACTTGTAGTGAGGGCGCATGGGTGATTCGGTTCCTTTGAACCCGCAGCCTAGAGGCCCTGCACCCGCGTGGCATTGGGGATGCCACTGATGCCGGGTCGCGCATGTGACGCCGAGGCGCCGCGCCGCACGGGCAGCGGACACGCAGCGGGGGCCGCCGGGGAATGAGGATGTCTCGGATACCATCCTTGCGAAGCCGCATTGTTTCCCTTCCAGCAACGACGAGTTGACGCATGCTCACCGCCACTTACTACGCCCTGATGCTCCTGGTCGGATACGCCTGGTACAGGTATGGACAGAAACTGATCGACAAGGGCCTGCGCGACGAGAACGATGAGTTCACCAAGCCGCCTGTCGGGCCCGTCGGTTTTGTGCTCATCGGCGGTGTGGCGTGTTATCTGTTGTTCGAGGCCCTGCGCGCCCTGGTGCTGGGCAAGATTCCGTGCGTCGGGAAAGGCTGCGCAGGCCAGATCTACACCTTGGCAGAGCATTCCGGCCAGTACTGGGCCAACCTGTTTTTTGTGGTGTGGATGGTGCTCGCCCTGGGCTACACGATGTACGTGGCCCTCAAGATCTGGTTCAGGGCATGAGGCCCTGCTCTCGCACCTGAAATGGCGGCAGGTGCCCGCCGGAACCGGCTCCACCGGCCCCGGCCGTCAGCTATTGACCTGCGCCCACAGCTTGTCCAGCCGCTTCACGCTCACCGGCTGCGGCGTGCGCAGTTCCTGGGCGAAGAAGCTCACGCGCAGCTCCTCCAGCAGCCAGCGCAGCTCTTGCATGCGCACATCAACCTGCCCCTTGCGCTCGGCCACCAGGCGCCAGTAGCGCTGCTCTTGCGGGCGCAGCTCGGCCAGCTTGGCAGCGTCGCGGGCAGGGTCGGCGCGGTATTTATCCAGGCGCAGCGTGATGGCCTTGAGGTAGCGGGCATAGTGCGCCAGCTGTGTCCACGGGGCGGCCGCAATGAAGTTCTTGGGCACCAGGCGCTGCAGCTGCTGCTGCGCGTCTTGCGTGGCCTCGGGGGCGTTCTTGGTGTCCTTGATCTTGCGGGCGGCCGCCGCGTATTCGGTGAGGATGGTGGCGGCCAGGCGCGCCACTTCGTTGGCGATCAGCGTGAGGCGGCCCCGGCCTTCCTCCACGCGGCGCTTGAAGGCGAACTCGTCGGTGGGCAGCGGGTCGAGCAGAAAGGCCCGGTCCAACGCCACGTCGATGATCTGGGTGCGCAGCTCTTCCTGCGTACCCAGCGGCATGTAGGCCACCGCCATCTTCTGCAGGTCGGGAATGTTCTTTTCCAGGTACTTGAGCGCGTCCTTGATCTGCAGAGCGAACAGGCGGCGCAGGCCCGCGCGGTGTTTGGCCGCTGCCACCTCGGGCTCGTCAAACACTTCGATGGTCACGGTGTCACCGCCATCGATGAGCGCTGGGAAGCCGATCAGCGTCTGGCCCGCCTTCTTGATCTCCATCAGCTCGGGCAGCTCGCCGAACGTCCAGGTGGTGTAGCGCTGGCCTGCGGGGGCCGACGGCGTGGCGCTGGCGGGTTTCGCAGGCTGGGCAGGCTGCGCGGCACCTCTTACTCCTGATTTAATAGCTGCTTGCGCTTTACCATCAAGCGCTGGAGGCATATTTGAATCAGATTTCGCACCCTCTGCCGCCGCGCCGCCGAGCTTGAGTCCCGCCAGCGCCTGGAATGCCCCGCGCGCCTTGGCGCCCCACTCCGCTTTCAGCGCGCCCAGGTTGCGGCCATGGCCGAGCTGGCGGCCATGCTCGTCCACCACGCGGAAGTTCATGAACAGGTGCGGACTGAGCATATCGAGCTTGAAGTCCGCCCGCTTCACATCGAGCGAGGTCTCGTCGCGCACCTGCTTGAGCAGCACATCGGTCAGGCTGCCGGTGCCAAAACGTTCGGGCGTGCCCAGCAGCTCGGCCAGGCGGGTAGCGGACTCGGGCAGTGGCACGAAGCGGCTGCGTGGGCGCTGTGGCAGGCTTTTGAGCAGCGCCTGGATCTTGTCCTTGAGCATGCCGGGCACCAGCCATTCGCAGCGCTCGTCGCTCACCTGGTTGAGCACGAAGAGCGGGATGGTCACGGTGATGCCGTCGCGCGCATCGCCGGGCTCGTGCAGGTAGCTGGCGGCGCAGTCCACGCCGCCCAGGCGCACGGTCTTGGGAAACGCGTTGCTGGTGATGCCGGCCGCCTCGTGGCGCATGAGCTCTTCGCGCGTGAGCTTGAGCAGATCGGGCTGCTGGCGGGAGGCCTCGCGGTACCAGGCCTCGAAGCCATGGCCGCTGCACACGTCGGGTGGCAGCTGCTGGTCGTAGAAGGCATAGATCAGCTCGTCGTCCACCAGCACATCCTGGCGGCGCGACTTGTGTTCGAGCTCCTCCACCTTGGCGATGAGCTTCTGGTTGGCGGCCAGGAAGGGCAGCTTGCTCTCCCAGTTGCCCCCCACCAGGGCCTCGCGGATGAAGATCTCGCGCGCGGCGTGCGGGTCGATCTTGCCGAAGTTGATGCGCCGGCCGTTGTAGACCACCAGGCCGTAGAGCGTGGCCCGTTCGAGCGCCGTGACCTCGGCCGACTTCTTCTCCCAGTGCGGGTCGAGCAGCTGCTTGCGCAGCAGGTGACCACCTACCTGCTCGATCCACTGCGGCTCGATGGCGGCGATGCCCCGCCCGAACAGGCGTGTGGTCTCCACCAGCTCGGCCGCCACGATCCAGCGGCCGGGCTTCTTGTTCAAGTGGGCGCCCGGGTGCTTGTAGAACTTGATGCCGCGCGCGCCCAGGTACCAGTCTTCCTCTTCGCTGCGCGCGCCGATGTTGCCCAGCAGCCCGGCGAGCATGGACAGGTGCAGCTGCTCGTAGCTGGCGGGCTGCGTGTTGATGGGCCACTTGTGCTCGGCGACCACGGTGAGCAGCTGCGTATGGATGTCGCGCCACTCGCGCAGGCGGCGGATGCTGATGAAGTTCTGGCGCAGCAACTGCTCGTACTGGCGGTTGCTCAGCTTGTGGGTGGGCGCCGGTGCGGTGGCACTGGCCACCGCGGGCGCGGGTGCCGCCGCGGCCACCAGCCGCTGGGCCACGGGCAGGTGGGCCTGCGACGGTGCGCGCTGGTGGGCCATGGCCTTCTGCGCGCGGGCAGAAGGCAGCGTGGGCGCCCCGCCCCGTGCCTCGTTGATCCACTTCCACAGCTTGAGGTAGCCGCTGAACTCGCTTTTCTCGTCGTCGAACTTGGCGTGCGCCTGGTCGGCCTGCTGCTGGGCTTCCATGGGCCGGTCGCGCACGTCCTGCACGCTCAGCGCGCTGGCGATCACCAGCACCTCATCGAGCGCCTTGCGGTCGCGCGCCTCGATGATCATGCGGCCCACGCGCGGGTCGAGCGGCAGGCGTGACAGCTCCACGCCCATGGGCGTGAGTTCGTTGGCCTCGTCCACCGCGCCGAGTTCGCCCAGCAGCTGGTAGCCGTCTGCAATGGCGCGGCCCGAGGGTGCTTCGATGAACGGGAACTGCACCACGTCGCCCAGGTGCAGCGACTTCATGCGCAGGATGACGCCGGCCAGCGATGACCGCAAGATTTCGGGGTCGGTGAAGCGCGGGCGGGCGTTGAAGTCCGCCTCGTCGTACAGGCGGATGCAGATGCCGTTGGCCACCCGGCCGCAGCGGCCCGCGCGCTGGTTGGCGGCCGCCTGGCTGATGGGCTCGACCAGCAGCTGCTCCACTTTGCTACGGAAAGAATAGCGTTTCACGCGCGCCGTGCCTGCGTCGATCACGTAGCGGATGCCCGGCACCGTGAGCGAGGTCTCGGCCACATTGGTCGCCAGCACCAGGCGGCGGCCGGTGTGGCCGTCGAAGATGCGGTCCTGCTCGGCCTGCGACAGGCGGGCGAACAGCGGCAGCACCTCGGCATTGCGCATCACCGGCTGGTGGGCCAGGTGTTTGCGCAGGTGGTCGGCGGCCTCGCGGATCTCGCGCTCGCCGGGCAGGAAGATCAGGATGTCACCGGCCGCATTGCCCTGCCAGAGTTCATCCACGCCATCGGCGATGGCTTCGTTGAGGCCGTAGTCGCGCGTGTCCTCGAACGGCCGCCAGCGCTGCTCCACCGGAAAGGTGCGGCCGGAGACATAAATGATCGGCGCCGGCCCCTTGGCCGACTCAAAGTGCTTGGCAAACCGGTCTGCATCGATGGTCGCCGAGGTCACCACCACCTTGAGGTCCGGCCGGCGCGGCAGGATCTGACGGATGTAGCCCAGCAGGAAGTCGATGTTCAGGCTGCGCTCGTGCGCCTCGTCGATGATGATGGTGTCGTAGGCCTTGAGCAGCGGATCGGTCTGCGTTTCGGCCAGCAGGATGCCGTCCGTCATGAGCTTGACCGAGGCGTCGCGCGAGAGCCGGTCCTGGAAGCGCACCTTGAAGCCCACCACGTCGCCCAGCGGCGTTTGCAGCTCTTCGGCGATGCGCTTGGCCACGCTGCTGGCCGCGATGCGGCGCGGCTGAGTGTGGCCGATCAACTGGCCCTTCTGGCCTGCGGGCGCATTGCACTTGCCCCGGCCCAGGGCCAGCGCGATCTTGGGCAGCTGCGTGGTCTTGCCCGAGCCGGTTTCGCCGCAGACGATGACGACCTGGTGCTTCTCGATGGCCTCCATGATCTCGTCGCGCTTGCCAGATACGGGCAACGATTCGGGAAAGGTGATGCGCAGCGGCGCGGTTCGCGGGGCGGATCGGGGGGGAGTGGGAGGCGCGGATTCGGTCATGAAGCCACGCATTATCCGAGGCGGACGTTGGCCCCGTGCAACACAGGCCATGCGCGCGGCCAAACGGAGCACCCCGCGCTTCCTCCCTTGCGCGGTCTTTTGTCAAACGCCACTTTTTGGTGCCGGGGATTTCAGTATGTAATACCCCGGTTCCGCCCCGAAGATGTCTGCGTGGCGGGTGCCCTCCGGAATGACCGCATGCTCCCGCAGACATCTGCCCCGAATTTTTCCGCCCGCGACAGCGCCACCCCACCGCCCTCCTCGCGCCGCGACTGGCTCGCATGGGCCGGCACCGCAGCCCTGGGCCCCCTGCTGCCGGCCTGCGGGGGCACCGGCAACCCCGGCCCCGCGATGTCGGCCACCATGGCCTGGGGCCGCAACGAAATACGCCAGGCCATGCTGCGCAGCGATGCGCGGGCCGCTTCCGTCGCGCTGCTGCACGGCGACCGCCTCGTCTGGCAAGAGGCGTTCGGGGTGCTGGACGACACGTCCGCCACCCCGGCAACGCCCGACACGCGCTTCAATGTCGGCTCCGTCAGCAAGGTGCTCGCGGCGCTGGCCGTCATGGTGCTGGTGGACCGCCAGCTCGTGCAGCTCGACGCCCCCGTGGTGCGCTATCTGCCCCGGTTCACGATGCTGTCGGAAGACTACCGCGACATCACCGTCCGCCACCTGCTGAGCCATGCCTCCGGGCTGCCGGGCACCCACGCGCACAACATGTTTTCCTTTGCGCCGCTGTCAGGCTATGCGGCGGGGCTGGAGGCGGCGCTGGCCGGCGTGCACCTCAAACATGCGCCCGGGGCGCTGGCGACCTACTGCAACGACGGCTTCACGCTGGTCGAGCGCATCGTGCTCGCGGTCACCGGGCAAGGCTACCCGGCATTCGTGCAATCGGTCCTCTTCAACCCACTGGCCATGGCCCGCTCGGGCTACACGCTGCTGCCACTGCCCGAAGGCAGCTTCGCCCATGGGTACATCCACAAGGTGCGCCAGGGCCAGGAGTTCGTGATGGGCTACGCCACCGGCGGGCTGTGCACCACGCCGGGCGACATGATGAAGCTCGCCGCGATGCTCCTGCAGGGCGGTGAATACGACGGCCGGCGCATCGTCTCGAAAGCCGCCGTGCTGGAAATGGGCCGCGACCAGGGCCAGGGCACGCACCTTCACCTCACGCCCGACTGGCACGCCGGCCTGGGATGGGACAGCACGCGGCATCAGGGCCTGGGCGCCGCGGGCGTCCTCGCATGGCAAAAGAGCGGCAGCACGATGTTCTACGCCAGCGACTTCCACGTGCTGCCGCAGGCGGGCCTGGCCCTGCTGCTCACGGGCAGCGCCTCCAGCTTCAAGCCCGGGCCCATCGCCGAAGGCATTCTGCTGCGCGCGCTGCAGGAAACCGGCCAGCTCCCTGCGCTGCCGCCCAAGGTGTCCACCGCCGCCCCCGCGCTGGCCACCTCGTCGTCCAGCGCGGTCGATGCGGTGCTCGGCATCTATGGCCGCTCCTCGAAACCCCTGAAAGTCCTCTCGCCCGACAGCCAGCAGATCGACTTGTGGATCTGGTCCGCGCCGGCGAAGGACTGGGCACCGCTGTGCACGGGGCTTCGCCCGCGCAGCGACGGGTGGTGGTGGTCGGATGCCCAGCCCCGCACCCACTACCGCTGGGAGATGGCCGACGGCCGCCGCTACCTGCTTTCGCGCGAGCCCGCCACGGCGGGACACTACTGGGTCACCATGCCCGTGGGCCAGCAGATGCCGCGCGCCGCCGCCGCGCTCCCTGCGCAGTGGATATCGCGGCTGGACAGCACCTGGCTGCTCGCGAACGAAGCGTCCGAATCCATTCCGCTGGCCCTGGGTGTGGGGGCGGCCGCCCTGCGCGAGCTGCCCGAGCTTCCCGGCTACCTCTTCTGGGACGACAGCCAGTTCCTGCTGCCCCTGTCGCCGGACCGCGCCGGCATGGCGGTGCAGGTGCCGCTCAACGACGGCCGCGATCTGGTGGAGCTGGTCGTGGAAACCCGCGACAAGGAGGAATGGATGCACGCCGCCGGCTGGGCCTACCGCCGGCAGGGCTGAGCGCCGGCCCGCCCGCCCCGCAACCACCGCAGCACACAGGCGCAGGGCACGGGCCGCCCGGCACTGTTCCTTTCACACGACAAATGCAGCCGTTCGCGGCCCCCTGCGCTTGCCAAGCCCCCGGGGCCTCGCCACAATTCGCGCTTCTTTCTTTCAGGCATGTGCCCGCCGCCACGGCAGCCCCTGAAAACACTGGAGGTCACCGCTATGTTTGTTCCCTTGTTCGCTCCCGCCTGACCACAGTCCACCGCCCCGGCTGGACCGTGTGCGCACGCACTGTCCAGCCTTGGCCCCCGGCGCCCCCACGCGCTCCGCAAGCCCTGGCTCCATTGCCGGGGTTTTTTGTTTGTGGAGTGCACATGAGTGCCAAAAAATTGTCCCGGGCCTATGCCCAGGGTGAGATCAAGAAGCTGCGCCGCATGAAGCAGCCCCTGGTCGTAGTTCTCGAGTCCTCGGGCCCGCCCCGAAATCCCGTGGCCACCGCACTGGCCCGGCGCAGCCTGTCGAGCGCGGCAGGCAAGCACATCCGAGCCCGCGGGGCCCAGCGCCGCGCGGACAACGTCGCCCTGCGCAAGGCGATCCAGACATCCCGCTTCACCGAAAGCGACTGATGCGACACAACGATTGAAAACCATGGACCTTTCCACCCTTTCCGAAGACACGCCGCACAAGCGGCCCGCTCCGCCCATCGCGCAGCGGGAGCTGCTGGCCCAGCGCCAGCAGGCGCTGGCGCTGGCCGCAGCGCAGCTCAAGGCCGAGCTGTTTGGCATCGACGACGTGATCGACCGCGTGGTCGACGCCATCCGCGCCTGGTACGTGCTGCCCCAGCTCATCACCCGGCCCGTGATCGTGTGCCTGTGGGGCCTGACCGGCACGGGCAAGACGCAGCTCACGCGGCGCCTGGCGCAGCTGCTGGGCTTCTACGACCGCTTCGTGGAGGTGCAGATGGACGGCTTCAGCCACGGCGCGAGCTACCGCAGCTCGTCCATCTCGGGCATGCTCGCGGACTCCGGCATCCACGAGGGCGCGCCGGGCATGCTGGTGCTGGACGAGTTCCAGCGCTTTCGCACGGTGGACACCAAAGGCGCCGACGTGAAGGTGGAGCGCTACCAGGACGTGTGGACGCTGCTGTCCGACGGGCGCCTGCCGCCCGCGCTGAGCGCCCTCACCAACATCGAGCGCAAGCTGGCCGACGCGCATTACGAAGCCGAACGCGCCGACGACAACGAGGACGAGCGCGCCGGCAAGAAGCCCTACCGCTTCCAGCTCGACGCCTGGGATGCCCAGGAGCTCAAGCGCATGCTCAAGCTCTCGGAGCCCCTGGCCGAGATCATGCAGTGGCCGCCCGCGCAGGTGCAGGCGCTGTTCACGCGGTTCCAGCAGTCGCTGTCGTCCTGGGAGACCGACTACAGCAAGCTGCTGGTGTTCGTCTGCGGCAACCTCGACGAGATGTACCACGAGACCGCGCAGCGCGTGGAAGACTGCGACACCGACGCCGACATCTTCCACCACCTCACGCGCAAGCTCTCGCTCATCGACGTGAAGAAGGCCCTGAGCGAACGCTTCAAGCCCGAGCAGATCGCCCGGCTGGGCAACGAGCACGTGATCTACCCCTCGTTCAACAAGGCCACCTACGAGCAGCTCATCCGCAACCTGTGCGCGCGCTACTGCGACGACATCGCCGCACAGTGCGGCGTGCGCTTTGCCATCGGGCAGGACGTGCTGGACGAGCTGTATGCCAACGCGGTGTTTCCGGCGCAGGGCACGCGGCCGCTGTTCTCGTCGGTGCACGCGATCCTGAGCGCCAACCTGGTCAACGCCGCGCTGTGGGCACTGGAGCAGCAGCTGCCCCTGGCACAGGACGTCGCCATCACGCTGGCGGCCGACAAGCGCCACCTGGTGGTGCGCGGCCTCGGCGGCCAGGGCGAGGCGCGGCAGGCGCAGTTTGCGGTGGCGCTGGAGCTCAACCGCCTCAAGCAGCGCGCCAATGCCGACTTCCGCGCCCTGCTGGCGGTGCACGAAGCCGGCCACGGACTGGTGTACTGCCTGCTGTTCGGCCAGGCCCCGCAGGAGGTGAAGATCAACATCGCCTCGTTCGAGGGCGGCTACAACAGCTTCGCGGGCCTGAAGGTCACCACGCGGCAGAACGCGCTCGACATGATGTGCGTGGGCCTGGCGGGCCGGGTGGCCGAGGAGCTGGTGTTTGGCGAAATGGCCTGCACGACCGGCGCCGAGCAGGACTACAAGCAGGTCACGGCCGAAGCGGCGCGGTTCATCCGCCACCACGGCTTTGGCACGCGCCTGTCCCGCACCGACGTGACGGTGGAGCTGGACAACCACCTCAACACCGACGTGGAACCCAGCAATGCGGCCATCGAGCAACTGCTGCAGTCCCAGTACCAGCGCGCCAGCGCCCTGCTGCGCCAGCACCGGGAGGCCCTCACCCGCCTGGTGGAGGCCCTGCTGGACCACGGCATGATCGCCCAGCCCGAGATGCAGACGCTGATGGCCCGAAGTGGCGTGGCCATTGCGGTGGCAGCCCACACGGGGCCCGACGAAGCCCTGATCCTGGAGCCCTTCGCGGCCCGGCTGGCCGCGTTTCGGCAACAAACCGGAAGCCAACCCGCACCTGCCCCGGACAGCGAAAGCCCTGCATGCTTATGATGCGCGACTTGGCGGCCGCACGCGGCCGCCCGCCGTTGCCGGTTTTCCCCTCACTCCAAGGCCACCCCACCGCCCTCCACCGCCCATGTCCGCCGTTTTCAACTTCACCTTCGTCCCCTGGTTCCGCTCGGTGGCGCCCTACATCCACAAGTTCCGCAACCAGACCTTCGTGATCGGGCTCACGGGCGAAGGCATCGCGGCGGGCAAGCTGCACAACATCGCGCAGGATCTGGCGCTGATCCAGGCCATGGGCGTGCGCATCGTGCTGGTGCACGGGTTTCGCCCGCAAGTGAACGAGCAGCTCGCGGCCAAGGGCCATGCGGCGAAATACTCGCACGGCATCCGCATCACGGATTCGGTGGCGCTCGACTGCGCGCAGGAAGCCGCAGGCCAGCTGCGCTACGAGATCGAGGCCGCGTTCAGCCAGGGCCTGCCCAACACGCCCATGGCGGGCGCCACGGTGCGGGTGATCTCGGGCAACTTCCTCACGGCGCGGCCCGTGGGCATCGTGGACGGCGTGGACTTCCAGCACTCGGGCCTGGTGCGCAAGGTGGACGTGGCCGGCATCCAGCGCACGCTGGACATGGGCGCGCTGGTGCTGCTCTCGCCGTTCGGCTTCTCGCCCACGGGCGAGGCCTTCAACCTGAGCATGGAAGAAGTGGCCACCAGCGTGGCCATCGAGCTGCGCGCTGACAAGCTGATCTTCCTGACCGAGGTGCCGGGCATCCGCATGCTGCCCGGCGAACCCGAGAGCGAGGACAACCCCATCGACACCGAGCTGCCCCTGGCCGCCGCGCAGGCCCTGCTGGCCACGCTGCCCACCGCGCAGACGCCCACCGACACGGGCTTCTATCTGCAGCACTGCGTGAAGGCCTGCAAGGCCGGGGTGGAGCGCAGCCACATCCTGCCATTCGCGGTGGATGGCTCGCTGCTGCTGGAGGTGTACGTGCACGACGGCATCGGCACCATGGTGATCGACGAGAAGCTCGAAGAGCTGCGCGAAGCCACCATCGACGACGTGGGCGGCATCCTGCAGCTGATCGAGCCGTTCGAGAAGGACGGTACCCTCGTCAAGCGCGACCGCACCGAGATCGAGCGCGACATCGCCAGCTACACCATCATCGAGCACGACGGCGTGATCTTCGGCTGCGCGGCGCTCTACCCCTACCCCGAGGCCAAGACGGCCGAGATGGCCGCGGTGACCGTGTCCCCGCAAAGCCAGGGCACGGGCGACGGCGAGAAGCTGCTCAAGCGCATCGAGCAGCGCGCGCGCCTGCAGGGGCTGGACAGCATCTTCGTGCTGACCACCCGCACCATGCACTGGTTCATCAAGCGCGGCTTCCAGCCCGTGGACCCTGACTGGCTGCCCGACGCGCGCAAGCGCAAGTACAACTGGGACCGCCGCAGCCAGGTGCTGGTCAAGAGGCTCTGAGTGTTTCGCGCGCCGCCGCCACGGCGCGCGCCACCTGCGCAATGGCCGCGTCGCGCTGCTGCGGCGCGGCGGCGGACCGCGTGAGGTAGCAGGTCACCAGTACCGGCGCGCCGCCGCCCGGGGGCCACAACACGCCGATGTCGTTGGCCGTGCCGCTGTCGCCGGCCGTGCCCGTCTTGTCGCCCACCTTCCAGCCCGGCACGCCGGCGCGCAGGCGCTGGTCGCCGGTGCTCGTCTCCACCAGCCAGCGCTGCAGCCAGGCGCGCGACGCGGGTGTGAGCACATCGCCCAGCACCAGTTTCTGCAGGGTCTGCAGCATGGCCAGCGGCGTGGTGGTGTCGCGCGGGTCGCCCACCTTGGCTTCGTTCAGCGTGGGCTCGGTGCGGTCCAGGCGCGTGGTGGTGTCGCCCAGCGAGCGCACGAAGGCGGTGAACCCGGCCGGCCCGCCATGGCGCGCCAGCAGCACGTTGGCGGCGGTGTTGTCGCTCAGGCTCACGGTGGCGGCGCAGAGTTCGCCCACCGTGAGGCCCCCGCCGTCGCCCGCGCGCGGGCCGCTCGCGGGCGAATGGGCGATGACGGCCTCGCGGCCGTAGTGCAGGCGGTGGTCCAGCCGCTCCTTGCCCTGGTCCACCAGCGCCAGCATCCAGCCCGCCAGCACCGCCTTGAAGGTGCTGGCCATGGCAAAACGCTCGTCCTGGCGCCAGCCCAGCGCCAGGCCCGAGCCGGTGTCCAGCATGGCCACGCCCAGGCGGCCCTGGGCGGCGCGTTCGATGCCGGCCAGCGTGTCATTCCACTGGCGGGCCGTGGTGCCGCGGTCCGCCGCGGTGCCGGCGGCGGCGCAGCCCCAGATAGGCAGGGCGGTGGCAGCCATCAAACCCAAGGAAAACTGTCGTCTTTGCATAAGAGATGGAGGGGTGAGTTGAAGCAAGGACCGAACGATACGGTGATACAGCCCCCAGCACCATCGACAATAATTGCCGCCAGCCCCCAGAAAAACTTATGCATCTTCCGCTCAATGCCCTGCGCGCGTTCGAAGCCTCGGCGCGCCACCTGAACCTCACGCGGGCGGCCGAGGAACTGCACGTCACCCAGACCGCCGTGAGCCAGCACATCCGCAAGCTCGAAGACCGCCTGGGCAAGCCGCTGTTCCGCCGCCTGCCGCGCGGCCTGGCGTTGACGGACGAGGGGCAGGCGCTGCTGCCGGTGGTGGTGGAATCGTTCGCCAGCCTGGAGCGTGCGCTGGAAAAGCTGGGCGACACCCGCCCGCGCGAGGTGCTGACCGTGGGCGCCGTGGGCACCTTTGCCGTGGGCTGGCTGCTGCCCCGGCTGCGCGACTTCCAGCAAGCCTGCCCCTTTGTGGACCTGCGCCTGCTCACGCACAACAACCGGGTGGACATGGCGGGCGAAGGGCTGGACTGCGCGATCCGCTTTGGCGACGGCGCCTGGCACGGCACGCATGCCGAACGCATCATGGACGCGCCCATGTCCGTGATGTGTTCGCCCGCGCTGGCCCACGGCCTGCGCACGGCGGCCGACCTGGCACGGCAACCACTGCTGCGCAGCTACCGCACCGATGAATGGGCGGCGTGGTTCGAGGCCGCGGGCGCCCCCTGCCCCGTGGTGCGCGGCGCGGTGTTCGACTCGTCCCTCACCCTGGCGGAAGCAGCGGCACAGGGCGCGGGCATGGCGCTGCTGCCGGTGCGCATGTTCACACGCGAACTGCAGCAGGGCCGCCTGGTGCGGCCCTTTGTCCAAGAACTGCACCGGGGCGCCTACTGGCTCACGCGGCTGCAGTCGCGCCCGGCCACGGACGCCCTGCTGGCGTTCAGCGACTGGCTCCGGGCTCAGGCCCGCATGGCGGCGGAGGAAACATGAATGAAATTGGCTTCCAGCGCTTGTTCATAAAGCGCTAGCAGCTATCACGACAATAGCAGATGTATCCCGTCAGGCAACACGCCTGCGGGGCCCCACGGCCACCATCAGCGCCGCCGCCAGCACCAGCGCGCCGCTCAGGATGTACAGGCTCAGGCTGAAGCTCCCCGTGGCCGACTTGATGGCACCCACCATCACCGGCGCCACCACGCCCGCCGTGCCGCCCAGCGTGGTGATGAGCGCAATGCCCATCGCCGCGGCGTCCTTGGCCAGCAGGCTGGCGGGCACCGCCCACAGCACCGCGAAGGCGCTGGACACCCCCATGGCCGACAGCGACAGGCAGGCCACGGCCGCCCAGGGGCTGTGCATGAACAGGGTCGTCAGCGACAGCCCCACGGCCCCGAGCACCGCGCCCACGGCAAAGTGCCAGCGCCGCTCCTGGGTGCGATCCGAATGCCGCGCCACCACCAGCGTGGCAGCGATGCCCAGCGCCGCCGGGACCACCGAGTAGAACCCGATCTGCAGCACCGACAGCCCCATGGACTGCAGCAGGGTGGGCTGCCAGAACGACATGGCGTAGATGCCCAGGATCACCAGGAACGAGATGAACCCCAGCAGCCACACCTGCGGGTTGCGCAATGCGCTGCCAAAGGACTGCGGCGCGCCGCCACCGATGGCTTGCTCCTGCGCCAGATCGCGCCGCACCTGGGCTTTTTCTTGCGATGTGAGCCAGCCAGCCTCCTCGGGGCGGTTGTCGAGCCAGCGATAGGCCAGCACGCCCAGCAACACGCACGGCAAGCCCTCCACCACGAAGAGCCACTGCCAGCCGCGCAGGGACAGGGCGCCGTCCAGGTACGTCATGGTCAGCCCCGCCAGCGGGCCCGCCACGATGGGTGCCGCTCCGTAGGCCATGAAGAACAGCGCCGTGGCCCGCGCACGCTGCTGCGCCGGGAACCACAGCGTGAGGTAGAACAGCACGCCCGGCGCAAAGCCTGCCTCGAAAACCCCCACCAGGAACCGCAGCACATAGAACTGCGTGGGCGTGGTGACGAACAAGGTGGCCGCCGATGCCAGACCCCACAGCGCCATGATGCGCAGCAGCGTGGCCCGCATGCCCACGCGCGCCAGCATCACATTGCTGGGGATCTCGAACAGTGCGTAGCCGATGAAGAACACCCCGGCCCCGAGGCCGAAGACCGCATCGCCGAAGCCCAGGTCGGCCTTCATCTGCAGCTGCGCGTAGCCGATGTTGGTGCGGTCCAGGTAGTTGAAGATGTAGCAGACGAACAGCAGCGGTATGAGCCGCCAGCTGATCTTGCGGTAGAGCGCGTGGGTGCTGGTGTCCTCGGTGGCAGCGGATGCCGCCGCAGCCGCGCCATAGGTGGCCGTGTTCATGGGTTGTCTCCTGGGTTTGTTCTTGTCGCGTGGTGCACCTGCAGTGCGCTGGCGTCACACGCGCTGCAGCTGTCCCGATTCGGTGGTGCCCCAGAGGTGGCCCGTGGGCGCGCCCGGAAAGAGCCAGTGCGGCGAACATTCGCTCGACGGCACCACGTTGCTGAAGCCGTGCGACGCCGAGGTGCCCGCGATGGTCTTCTCCAGCACCATCGAGAGGTACTGGTCGTTGCTGTTTTCCTGCGTGTTGCCGTTCAGGATCACCTCGGCCCCGGTCGCCTTGGCGAAGCGGCGGATGGCGTTGTGGCGCGAGACCTCGGGCGCCCAGCTGTCGGCCGAGACGCCGTTTTCACTGCTCACGCGCAGGCCGTCCGGCACGCGGTAGACCAGCGAATGGTTGCCCTCGGTGTGCCCCGGCGTGTGCACCAGCGCCACGCCCCGGCCCAGCTGCACGCTGCCGTCGAATGGCACGATGCGGTCGCTGGCCACGCCGCGCAGGCCATCGGGGCAGTACCAGTCGGCCTGGGTGGGCAAGAGGCCCGCCACGCTCGCCAGCTCCTGCCGATGCACCAGCAGGCGCGCGTTGGGCAGCAGGCCAGGCCCGCCGTCCGTGCCCAGCCAGCGCCGCAGGTTCTGCGTGTGCAGGTGGTCGTAGGTGATGTAGTCGATCCGCTCGGGCGCCACGCCCACGCTGGCCAGGGCAT
Organism: Acidovorax sp. GW821-FHT10E03; assembly: GCF_059415205.1. Classification (NCBI taxonomy): domain Bacteria; kingdom Pseudomonadati; phylum Pseudomonadota; class Betaproteobacteria; order Burkholderiales; family Comamonadaceae; genus Acidovorax; species Acidovorax sp. GW821-FHT10E03. The sequence goes on from NZ_JBWKMU010000003.1 coordinate 355,676, forward strand.
CCAGCACGGTGCCGTGGATGGGCGCGATGGTGCCGTGCAGGAAGGCCGGTGTCTGCTCGCTCAGGCGGCGGAAGTACGGCGTGTCGCGCCCCGTCTCGTGGTCTGCCGGCGTGAACAGCAGGTGGCGCAGCTGCCCCCCGAAGTCCTCGAACTGGATGAGCACCGTGCGCGCCAGCAGATGCACCATGTGCGGCTTGAGCAGCTGCTGCGAATACACGCCGCTGAACGCATACCAGGCCGGATAGGGAATGCGCAGCAGGTCGAAGCTGCGGGCATAGCGCACGGCCGGCTCGTCGAGGAACCACTCGCGGAACTGCGCGCCGCTGCGGCGCAGCGCACGCAGGCGGTCCTGTGGCGACGGCGCGCTGCGGGCGCCGTCGAAGTCCGTGACCGCCGCCAGGGTGGAAGGGGCGTTGTCTCTTTTCATGGAGTTCTCCTGGAGAAATGGGCAGATCAGTAGAGCGAACGCCCGCCCGAGATGTCGAACACCGCACCGGTGCTGAACGAGCAGTCGGCCGAGGCCAGCCAGGCCGCCATCGCGGCCACTTCATCGGGCAGCACGAAGCGGCCCATGGGCACGCGCGCGAGCAGGTTCTGGCGCAGCGCGGCCTGGTGTTCGGCCGGTACGGCATCGAACACCGCCGTGTCGGCCGCCGAGGGCGTGATGGCATTGACCAGGATGCCCGGCCCCGCCAGCTCCTTGCCCAGCGACTTGGTGAGTGCGATGAGCCCGGCCTTGGACGCGGAGTACGCCGCGTTCAGGCCGTTGCCCTCCTTGCCCGCCACCGACGCGATGTTGACGATGCGCCGCCCCAGGCCGGGCGGCTGCTCACCTGCCAGGCCCCGCAGCATGCGCGGCACCACGGCCCGGCAGCACAGAAAGGCGCCCGTGAGGTTCACCTCCACCACCTGGCGCCACTGCGCCGGGGTGTGTTCCCACAACGGGGCCAGCGGCCCCAGCACCCCGGCGTTGTTCACCAGCACGGTGATGGGCCCGAGCGCCGCCTCGCTGGCCTGCGCGGCCGACTCGACATCGGCCTCCTGGGCCACATCCACCCGGGCCGTGTGGATGCGGCCGGCGGCATCCAGCGCGGCACGGGCGGCCTGGAGCGCACGGGCGTCGCGGTCCCACAGGGACACACGGGCGCCATCGGCCAGGAAGCGCCGGGCAATGGCCAGGCCGATGCCCTGGGCACCCCCCGTGATGACGGCATGGTGCCCCGCCAGCCCGGCGCTCATGCGGCCGCCGCGGCGGCGGGTTCGGCCTGGCGCGGGGCGGCCGCAGGCGCGCTGGTGGGCCCGGCCGCCAGCAGCGAACCCACAATGGCCGGTAGCTGCGCGGGCGGCACGCCGGCCAGCAACTGGCGCAGCATGGTCATCGAGTCGAAGTACACGCGCTCGCAGACCAGGCGCTCGCCCTCGAAGATGAAGAGCGCAATCATGCGGCAGCGGAAGCTGTTGCCCGTGGGCGGCAGGTTGCCCAGCGGGCCCCGGTGGGTGCCCAGCAGCCAGAACTCCACAATCACCGCGTCGTCGGTGTGGCGCAGCTGGATGATCTCGTGCCGCTGGTCCGGGAAGGCCTTGCGCGAGGCCAGGTAATAGGCACGCACCGCATCGTTGCCGTCGTGCACCTCACCGGTGGGAATCAGTTCGTAGTGCGGGTGCGGAAAGGTGTCCAGCACCGCGTCGAAGTCCTGGCGGGTCTCGTCGGCAAAATGGTCCAGCACGGTTTTCTCGCGCAGGGCCTGCAGGGCGGTGCGTGGGGTGGTGGGCATGCCGGAGGTGGAGGAGGTGGAGGAGGTGGAGGTGGAGGTGGAGGGGGTGGAGGGGGTGGAGGTCATCGCGGATCGTCTTTCAGATGGAGGGTTCGGGTCAGGGCGCTGCGCTTGTTTTCTTGCGCCCTGCGCTGCTCAGCCACCGACTATCCGCAGCCGGCGTTGTGCAGACTGTCCGTTGTTGGCAATTGCGGCCCCGGACAAACCCGCACAGGCCTTCCACCCGGGCGCCGCATGCGGTACACCGTGCCACCCGCCCCGCCCGCCTCCTTCCTGCTCGCGCTCCACCTGTACGCACACGCACGCGCCCTACCGCCCGCCATCGCCCCATGCCCCCCCTGCGCACGCCCCCGCCCCGCTCCCCCACCGTGTCCCCCGACACACCCCATGCGCTGACCGCGCCCGACGCCGCCGACCGCCTGCGCCTGCCGGACGATGTGCAGCATCAACTGCTGCGGGTGGCGCACCACAAGCAGCTGCAGCGCGGCGATTCGCTGTTCCTCAAGGGCTCGGCGCCCGATGCGCTGTTCGGCGTGGTCAGCGGCTCGCTGCGCGTGAGCGTGGTAGCCCCGGGCGGGCGCGAGGCGGTGATCGCCGTGCTGGAGCCCGGCCACTGGTTTGGCGAGGTCTCCCTATTCGTGGGCCGTGAGCGCGTGTACGACACCTGCGCGGCCGATACCACCGAGATCGCCGTGGTCTATGCCGACGACTTCCACCACCTGGTGAACACGCAGCCCCAGGTGCACATGGCGTTTACCAGGCTGGTGTGCATGCGGCTGCGCCAGGCGCTGGCGTGGATCGATGACGCCATCCTGCAGCCGCTGCCCGTGCGGCTGGCGCACCGGCTGCTGACGCTGGACGCGCGGCCCGAGGCTTCGGACGGGGCGACCACGCTGGCGGTGTCGCAGGAAGACCTGGCCTTCATGCTGGGGGTGTCACGGCAGAGCGTGAACCGGCAGTTGAAGCTGTGGGAGGACGAGGGAATCCTGCGGGTGGGGTACCGGGTGGTGGAGGTGATGGATCGGGGAAAGCTGGAGGGGTGTGTGCGGGATGGGGGGTGATTTGATCAAAATGGGCCGTGTGCGCTTATATAGAAAGCGCCAGCCGCTATTGTTTTTATAGTAATTACTGCTTCTGATCGAAGGGCGGAGGCCGGGGTGTGCGCCCGGCCCCCGCCCCCAACACAAGCACAGCACAACAACAGCACAAGCTATCAACAGCAGCTAGCAACCCCAGCTACACAAACCCCAATGCCCCCACATCCACCCCGTCCACCTGCCCCGCATCCAGAAACTCCTGCCCATACCGCAGATACACCCCCTCGCGCACGAACACCTCGAACAGGTCTGGGTCGATGTGCCCGTTGTCCCGCATCCGGCACATGATGGCCAGCGCCTCTGACAAAGTCATCCCGCTCTTGTACGGCCGGTCCGCCGCCGTCAGGGCCTCGAAGATATCGGCAATGCCCATCATGCGGGCCTGCAGCGACATCTGCTCGCGCGTGAGGCCACGCGGGTAGCCTTTGCCATCCATGCGTTCGTGGTGGCCGCCCGCGTACTCGGGCACGTTCTTCAGGTGCCGGGGCCAGGGCAGCGTCTCCAGCATCTTGATGGTGGCGACGATGTGGTAATTGATGGTGTCGCGCTCCGCCTGGTTCAGCGTGCCCGCGCGGATGGTGAGGTTCTCCACCTCCTCGGCCGTCAAGAAGCTCGTCTGCACGCCCTGCGGGTTGCGCCAGTGGCGCATGGCGGCGATGTCGCGCACGCGCTGCTGGTCCTCGGGCCGCATGGCCTCGGTGCCGGTGTTGCAGCGGCGCAGGAAGTCGCGGTCTTCTTCCAGCGCCTGGATCTCGTGCTGCAGGGCCTGCAGCTCCTGGCCCTCGGCCCGCGCATCCACCACGGGGCGCAGCGCCAGCTGGCGGCGCAGCGCGGCCAGTTCCGCATCGCGCTTGAGCACCTCGAAGCGCGTGTCTACCAGGCCGATGCGGTCGTAGATCGTCTGCAGCTTGGTGGCCTTGTCCACCACGTGCACGGGCGTGGTGATCTTGCCGCAGTCGTGCAGCAGGCCGGCCATCTTGAGCTCGTAGCGGTCGCGCTCGCTCATGCGAAAGCTCGCCAGCGGCCCCTGCCGTGTGGCGTTGACCGCATCGGCCAGCATCAGCGTGAGGGCCGGCACGCGCTGGCAGTGGCCGCCGGTGTAGGGCGATTTTTCGTCGATGGCCAGGTTGATGAGGTTCACGAACGACTCGAACAGGCGTTCGAGCTGCGAGATGAGCAGCCGGTTCGTGAGCGCGATCGCGGCCTGCGAGGCCAGCGACTCGGCCAGGCCCTGGTCGGCCTCGGAAAAGGTCGTGACCGCGCCCGTCTCCGGGTCGCGGGGGTTGATGAGCTGCAGCACGCCGATGAGCTCATGGTCGTGGTTCTTCATCGGCACGGTGAGGAACGACTGCGAGTGATAGCCCGTGCGCGCATCGAAGGCGCGCGTGCCCGAGAAGTCGAAGCCCTGGGCACTGTAGGCATCGGCGATGTTCACGGTGCGGTCGTGGATGGCGGCGTGCGCCGCCACGAGCGAATCATTGGGCGAGCCATCGGCGTTGCGCAGCGGCAGGTGCGGAAAATCGATGGGCTTGCCCGTGGTGCCGCCCAGGCGGATGCCCAGCGAATCCGTGCGCAGGATCTCGAACTTGAGCGCCGACTGGTCCTCGGTCACGCTGTAGAGCGTGCCGCCATCGGCGCCGGTGATGGCCTTGGCCGCCTCCAGGATGTTCTCCAGCAGCCGGTCGATGTCCCGCTCGCGCGAGAGCGCGGCGCCGATGCCGTTGAGCTGCTCCAGCCGGCGAAACAGGTTGACTGTGGATTCCTTGCCCATAAAACCACCTTGGGTGCAGCGTTGGCGACCGCTCATCGTAACGAAAAGTGACGGCTATCATCGACCTTCTGTTTCCCGCTTTCCCATTTCTTGTGCACTCGGTCACACCCCGCTTTCTCACCGTCGCCCTCTACCAGTTTGTCGATCTGCCCGACTGCGCCGCGCTGCGCGCGCCGCTGCAGGCCCTGTGCGACGAGCGCGGCGTGCGCGGCATGCTGCTGCTGGCGCCCGAGGGCATCAACGGCACCATCGCGGGCGAGCCAGCCGATGTGCTGGCCGTGCTGGCCTGGCTGCGCAGCGACCCGCGCTTTGCAGCACTGCAGCACAAGGAGGCGCACGCGCAGCGCATGCCGTTCTACCGCATGCGCGTGCGGCTCAAGCGCGAGATCGTCACCCTGGGCGTACCGGGCCTGAACCCGGCCCGCAACGCTGGCACCTATGTGAAGCCCGAGGACTGGAACGCGCTCATCGACGACCCCGGCGTGGTGGTGGTGGACACACGCAACGACTACGAGGTGGGCATCGGCACGTTCGAGCGCGCCGTCAACCCGCACACCAGGAGCTTTGCGGAGTTTCCGGCCTGGGTGGCCGCGCAATCGGGGCCCGGCGGCGTGCTGGCGGGCAAACCCCGCGTGGCCATGTTCTGCACGGGCGGCATCCGCTGCGAAAAATCCACCGCGTTCCTCAAATCGCAGGGGTTCGAGGAGGTCTTCCACCTCGAAGGCGGCATCCTCAAGTACCTGGAGACCGTGCCCGAGGAAACCAGCCGCTGGCATGGGGACTGTTTTGTGTTCGACGAGCGCGTGTCGGTGGGCCACGGCCTGGTGCCCGGGCACCACCAGCTGTGCCGCTCGTGCCGCATGCCCCTGGGCGAGGCGGAGCTGCAGTCGCCGCACTACGTGGCGGGCGTGAGCTGTCCCTATTGCCACGGCACCCGCACGCCCAAGCAGGAGGGCGCCCTGGCCGAGCGCGAGCGGCAGATGCAGCTGGCCGCCCGGCGCGGCCAGGAACACATCGGCGCGCGCCAGCCCGGCACGCCAGTGCGCGTGCACGGCGGAGCCCCGGAAGGCGCCCCCCAAAAGGACGACACCGCGTGAGCACCGCCACCGCCCTGCCCGTTCTGTATTCGTTCCGCCGCTGTCCCTATGCGATGCGCGCCCGGCTGGCCCTGGCCGTGAGCGGCCAGGCCTGCGAACTGCGCGAGGTGGTGCTCAAGAACAAGCCCCGGGGCCTGCTGCAGGCCTCGCCCAAGGGCACCGTGCCGGTGCTCGTCCTGCCTGATGGCCGCGTGCTGGAGCAGAGCCTGGACATCATGCTGTGGGCGCTGCAGCAGCACGACCCCCAAGGCTGGCTCGCGCCCGCCGGGGGCACGGTGCCAGAGATGCTGGCGCTGATTGCCGAATGCGACGGCCCCTTCAAGCAGGCCCTGGACCGCTGCAAGTACCCCAGCCGCCACCCGGGTGCGGACATCGAGGCCGAACGCGCGGCGGCCACCGCCTGGCTGGGCACGCTGGATGCGCGCCTGTGCGCCCAGCCCCACCTGTTCGGCGCCCATGCAGCGCTGGCCGACATGGCGATCGCCCCGTTCGTGCGCCAGTTCGCGGGCATCGACATGGGCTGGTGGGCGGCCCAGCCCTGGCCGCATTTACAGGCCTGGCTGGCTGATTGGCAGTCATCACCACTGCTGGCCAGCGTGATGCCCAAACTGCCGGCGTGGATGGATGGCACGGAGGGTGTGGCGTTTCCGTTTGCCGAAGCAGATTTCGCCTGAGCCGGGGCGGGCCCACGCGGTCTAGCCACAAAAAAGGCGCCCCGAGGGGCGCCTTTGCCTTGAAACGAAGCCTGGAAAACTCAGGCCATGGACAGCCCGCCGCCACGGCGGCCACCGCGCATGCCGCGCACCAGCAGCGCCAGCAGCACCACCGCGAAACCCACGAAGCAGACAAACGACCAGTTGGCGATCGAGCCCCCCAGGAAAGTCCAGTCCACCGCCGCGCAGTCGCCCGAGCCCCGGAAGATCATGGGAATGGCGCGGCTGATGGGGTAGTTCTCGATCATTCCGTAGAAGTCGCGGCCGCAGGTGGCGACCTCGGGCGGGTACCACTGCAGCCAGCTCTGGCGGGCCGCCACGAAGGCGCCGAAGCCCGAGGCCACCAGGGCCAGCACACCCCAGCCCATCCACCAGCCTTTAGCGTCCCTGGCGCTTGCCAGACCTGCGAAGATTGCTACACCAATGAGAGCATAACGCTGCACGATGCACATGGGGCAAGGCTCCAGGCCCACCACATGCTGCAGGTACATGCCGAAGGCGAGCATCGCCACACACGCCACGCTGATCAGCGCCAGCACACGGCGCGGGGCCGCAGTCAACCAGTTCATTTCTTATCCCTCATCAATAGCCGTTGCAAACGGTGCCGCCGGTAAAACGGGCGTGCCCCGCACCAGTGCACCCGTGGATCTGGCCCCGCCAGTCCACCGGGTACGTCCGCCCAGGGGGAAGACGCGCAGCGGCTCGGGGGAATCAGATCCCGGCGGCGTGGTCCAGAAAAACACGGGCGCGGCGCGGCGTCACCACCAGCGTTTCGCCCTCCTTGAACCCCATCTCCTTGAACTGCTGCGCAGGTATCTGCGCTTCGATCAAGTGTTCCGGGGACGCATTGTCCGCTGGTTTGTGATCCTGGGATGGAATAAGTTCCAGGCGCGCGATCGGGCCCACCACGATGGCACGGCTCAGCTGCGCCACGATGCCGCGCGGGCGGCCCTGGGCGTCGAGCCCGGCGCCCGGGGAGTAGCGCTCCACATCCAGGTCGTGGGGGCGCACATAGGCAAAAGCCTTGGCGTTCTGCGCGCCCTGGTGCTCGGGCGAGTCGATCTGCATGCCCTCCAGGTGCACCAGGCCCTCGTGCGCCCGGCCGTGGAACAGGTTCACGTCGCCCAGGAAGCCGTAGACGAAGGGGCTCGCGGGCTGGTCCCACACCTGCTGGGGCGAGCCGCTTTGCTCGATGCGGCCCTGGTTGATCACGACCACGCGGTCGGCCACCTCCAGTGCCTCTTCCTGGTCGTGCGTGACGAAGATGCTGGTCACGTGCAGCTCGTCGTGCAGGCGGCGCAGCCAGCGGCGCAGTTCCTTGCGCACCTTGGCGTCCAGCGCGCCGAAGGGCTCGTCCAGCAGCAGCACCTTGGGCTCCACCGCCAGGGCGCGGGCCAGCGCGATGCGCTGGCGCTGGCCGCCCGAGAGCTGCGAGGGGTAGCGGTCGGCCAGCCAGTCGAGCTGCACGAGCTTGAGCAGGTCGGTCACCTTCTGCTTGATCTGCGCCTCGCTCGGGCGCTCGCCACGGGGCTTCACGCGCAGGCCGAAGGCCACGTTCTCGAACACGGTCATGTGGCGGAACAGCGCGTAGTGCTGGAACACGAAGCCCACGTTGCGCTCGCGCACGTGCACGTCGGTGGTGTCCTCGCCGCTGAAGTGGATGGTGCCGACGTCGGCCGTCTCCAGTCCCGCGATGATGCGCAAGAGCGTGGTCTTGCCGCAGCCCGAGGGGCCGAGCAGCGCGATGAGTTCGCCCGATGCGATGTCCAGGCTCACGTCGCGCAGCGCCTGGAAGTCGCCGAACTGCTTGCTGACGTTACGGATTTCAATGCTCATGGTCTTCTTCCTTCAGCGGGCGGCTGACGCGGGTGCGGGCCGCTCGGGGGGCAACTCGGCGGCGGCTTTCAAGGCCTGCTCGTTGCGGTGTTCGGCAATGGTCTTGATGACCAGCGTGACCAGGGCCAGCAAGGCCAGCAGCGATGCAGCGGCGAACGCGGCCACGGACTGGTACTCGTTGTAGAGAATTTCGACGTGCAGCGGAATGGTGTTGGTCTGCCCACGGATGTGGCCGGACACTACCGACACCGCGCCGAACTCGCCCATGGCCCGCGCATTGCACAGGATCACGCCGTACAGCAGGCCCCACTTGATGTTGGGCAGGGTCACGTACCAGAAGGTCTGCCAGCCGGTGGCGCCCAGCACGATGGCGGCCTGCTCCTCGTCGTTGCCCTGCGCCTGCATCAGCGGGATCAGCTCACGCGCGATGAACGGGAAGGTCACAAAGACCGTGGCCAGCACGATGCCCGGCACGGCAAAGATGATCTTGATGTCGTGCGCCTGCAGCCAGGGGCCAAACCAGCCCTGCGCGCCGAACATCAGCACGTAGATCAGGCCCGCCACCACGGGCGATACCGAAAACGGCAGGTCCACCAGCGTCGTCAGGAACGCCTTGCCCTTGAACTCGTACTTGGCAATGCACCAGGCGGCCGCCACGCCAAACACGAGGTTCAGCGGCACGGCGATGAGTGCAGTGATCAGCGTGAGCTTGATGGCCGACCAGGCATCGGGTTCACGCAGGCCTTCCAGGTACGCGCCAAAGCCCTTGCGCAGCGCCTCGGCAAACACGGCGGCCAGCGGCAGCACCAGGAACAGCAGCATGAAGATCAGCGCGACGGTGATCAGCGTGTAGCGGACCCAGGGCGCTTCAGTCGTGCCCGCCTGTGCGCGGCGGATAGTCCGGGAGTTGTTGCCGCTCATGCTGGAGCCCCCGCGTGGCGTCGCTGCCAGGCCTGTAGTGCGTTGATGATGAGCAGCAGGATGAACGAGATGACCAGCATGACCACGGCCACGGCGGTGGCGCCGGCGTAGTCGTACTGCTCGAGCTTGCCGATGATGATCAGCGGCGTGATTTCAGACACCATGGGCATGTTGCCGGCGATGAAGATCACCGAGCCGTACTCCCCCACCGCCCGCGCGAACGCCATGGCAAAGCCGGTGAGCAGCGCTGGAGTGATGGAAGGCAAGATGACCTTGGTGAAGGTTTGAAGCCGCGTGGCGCCCAGGCAGGTGGCGGCTTCTTCCAGCTCCTTTTCGGCGTCTTCCAGCACGGGCTGCACGGTGCGCACCACGAACGGCAGGCCGATGAAGATGAGCGCGATCACGATGCCCGCGGGCTTGAACGCGAGCTGAATGCCCAGGGGTTCCAGGATGCTGCCGACCCAGCCGTTGCCGGCCAGCAAGGCGGTCAGCGAGATGCCGGCCACCGCCGTGGGCAGGGCGAACGGCAGGTCCACCAGTGCATCGACGATCTTCTTGCCCGGAAACTTGTAGCGCACCAGCACCCAGGCAATCAGCAGGCCGAACACCAGGTTGACCAGCGCCGCGAGGAACGAGGCCCCAAAGGTCAGCCGGTACGAGGCCATCACGCGCGGCGCGCTGATGGCCGCCCAGAACTGCTCCCAGGTGAGCGTGAAGGTCTTGAAGATCAATGCCGACAGCGGGATCAGCACGATGATGCTCAGATAGAAAAGCGTGTAGCCCAGGGTCAGCCCAAAGCCGGGCAATACCCTCCTAGCGCTTCTTGGTGCGCTTTTTTTACCGTTCATATGTTGTTATCCATTGCGCATCGTCGGTAGGAACCGGCGCGACCCAAGCCAGCAGACGCCGCGCAAGGGCCGCCCCGCGGCGCTGGGGTCGTCCCCCTTCCCGGCGATAGCCGAGAGAAGGGGGAAGCCGCACAGCGGCTCAGGGGGTTGTCCACTACTACTTGGCGCCGGGCGTGTAGAGTTTGTCGAACTGGCCGCCGTCGTTGAAGTGCACCTTCTGCGCTTCGGTCAGCGAACCGAAGTACTTGGCCACCGTGAACTGCTTGAGCGGCTTGAAGGTATCGGCGTACTTCTTGAGCACCGTTTCAGAACGCGGGCGGATCGCGTGCTTGGCGGCGATTTCCTGGGCTTCCTCGGAGTACAGGTAGTCCAGGTACGCCTTGGCCAGCTGGGCGGTGCCCTTCTTGGCCACGGTGCGCTCCACCACGGCCACGGGGTTCTCGGCCACTACGCTCACCGACGGGTAGATCGCATCGACCTTGCCGGCGCCGAATTCGCGGTCGATGGAGACCACTTCGGATTCGAAGGTGATCAGCACGTCGCCCTGGTTGCGCTGCAGGAAGGTGGCGGTGGCATCGCGGCCACCCTTGGCCAGGATGGGCACGTTCTTGTAGAGCTTGCCCACGAATTCGGCGGCCTGCGCCTCGGTGCCGCCCTTTTCGCGCACGGCGCCCCAGGCGGCCAGGTAGGCATAGCGGCCGTTGCCGCCGGTCTTGGGGTTCACCACGATCACCTGCACGCCGGGCTTGATCAGGTCTTCCCAGTCCTTGATGCCCTTGGGGTTGCCGTTGCGCACCAGGAACAGCATGGTCGAGGTGGTGGGCGATGCGTCGTGCGGGAATTTCTTGGCCCAGTCCTTGGCGACCACGCCGCTGTCGGCGAGGAACTGCACGTCGGTCGTCGTATTCATGGTCACCACGTCGGCCGCCAGGCCGTCGTTCACGGCGCGCGCCTGGGCGCTGGAGCCGGCGTGCGACTGGTCGATCTTCACGTCCTGGCCGGTGGTCTTCTTGTAGTGGGCAGCGAAGGCGGCGTTGTAGTCCTTGTAGAACTCTCGGGCCACGTCGTACGACACGTTGAGCAGCGAATTCTGTGCAGCGGCCATGCCGCTGGCAGCCAGGGCCACGGTGGCCAGAAGGGTCTTGAGTTTCAAAGAGGTCATGGTGCCTTCGCCCGAAAAGTACTGGAGATGCTCCATTGTGCGGAGCGGTGCTTAAAACTCAAAAGAATATATTCTTGTTAAATAATCAGCTATTGGAATATAGATTTTCAATGGCGGGCCGGCCGGTGATTGCCAGCGGGCCTGGCAAGCGTCCTGGCGACGGATTTCAAGAAAAAATGGCCCGCAGCGCTTGATGATCAAGCGCAGAAAGCTATTAAAAATATAGCAATCAGAATGCCGCCGACGTGGCGTGTGGATGGGCGGCGGATGGCGGCAGGGCGCCGTGTTCGCCCTCCAGCGACTGCAGCAGCGCCCAGCCCAGGGGCCACTCTCCATGGCCGGACTCGATGTTGATGTGCCCGGCGTTCTGCATGCGCACGAACTCGCTGCCCCAGGCACGGGCATAGGCGCCCGCCAGGCGAATGGGGCAATACGGATCGTTGCTGCTGGCCACCACGATGCTGCGGTACGGCAGCGCGGCATAGGGCACCGGCGCGAAGTCGCTCAGCACGGCCCGGCGCTCGGGGTCGGCCGGGGCCACCAGCAGCGCGCCGCACACGCGGGCAGCCGCTTCGGGGCCGATGTGGGCCGTGGCGATGCAGCCCAGGCTGTGCGCCACGATCACCACCGGGCCGGGCGCCGCGAGCACGGTCTTTTCAAGCTGGCCCACCCAGGCAGACCGCGTGGGCGTGATCCAGTCGTCCTGCACCACGCGGCGGGCGTGCGGGATGCGCTCGGCCCACAGGCTTTGCCAGTGGCCGGGACCGGAGTCGCGCCAGCCGGGAACGATGATGATGGAGGTGGAGGTGCTCACGGAAATCAGAGGGCCCGCCACAGCCTCGCGCCGCGGCCCTGCCCTGTTGTGTCTTGCTTCTTCTGCTTACTTGTTGGGCTGGGGCGTGATGCGCAGGTAGGGGCGCACCGCCTTGAAGCCCTTGGGAAAGCGCAGCGCGATCTCGGCCGGGTCCTGCAGGCTGGGCACGATGATCACGTCGTCGCCGTCCCTCCAATTGGCGGGAGTGGCCACCTTGTGGCTGTCGGTGAGTTGCAGCGAGTCGATCACGCGCAGGATCTCGTCGAAATTGCGCCCCGTGCTGGCGGGGTAGGTGAAGGTGGTGCGGATGACCTTCTTGGGATCGATGATGAACACACTGCGCACCGTGACCGTGGTCGATGCGTTGGGGTGGATCATGTCGTAGAGGTCTGCCACCTTCTTGTCCGCATCGGCCAGGATGGGGAAGTTGACGGTGGTGTTCTGCGTGTCGTTGATGTCGCCCACCCAGCGGTTGTGCGAATCGACAGGGTCCACGCTCACGGCGATGGGCTTGACGTTGCGCTTTGCAAATTCGCCGCCCAGGGCAGCCGTTTTGCCCAGTTCGGTGGTGCAGACGGGCGTGAAATCGGCGGGGTGCGAGAACAGCACGACCCACGAATCACCGGCCCATTCGTGGAAACGGATGGTGCCGGCGGTGGATTCCTGGGTGAAGTCGGGGGCGGTGTCGCCGAGTCGCAAGGTGGCCATGTGGAACGCTCCTTCAATGTCTGAGGGAGCATTCTCCGATCGGTCCTTTAAAACCCAAACGAATATATTGCTCTTACTTAATCGCCAAAACGTCTATAAACGGAGCAATCCGTCACCCTTCCAATAGGCGTTTCAGCCGATCCGGGAAGTTGTTGAGGAAATCGTGCGTCACCACGTAGTGCTCGGTCTCCTCGAAAGCGACTTCGGTCAAACCGCCACCGTCGAACTGGATGATCTTGGCGTTCGGGTAAGACAGCAGGATGGGCGAGTGCGTAGCGATGATGAACTGCGACTTGTCCTCTACCAACTGGTGGATGGCCGACAGCGCAGCGAGTTGCCGATTGGGGGACAGCGCGGATTCGGGTTCGTCCAGTAGGTACAGCCCCTTGCCCTGGAATTTGTGCGTGAGCAGGGCCATGAACGCTTCGCCATGCGAGCGGGCATGGAGCGATTTGCCGCCATAGGAGTCCAGATAGCCCACCTCGTCCATGTAGGTGGCCACGTTGAAGAAGCTCTCGGCCCGCAGAAAGTAGCCATCGCGCGGTGAGCGGTAGCTGCGCGCCAGCCGCAGCACCTCATGCAGGGACGATTCCGAACCGGCCGTGGCTAACTGGAAATTGCGGGTGCCACCCTCGGGGCTGTAGCCCAGGGCCAGGGCGATGCCCTCCAGCAGCGTCGATTTTCCAGAGCCGTTTTCGCCCACGAAGAACGTCACGTCCGGGTGAAACTCCAGCCTGCCCAACTCGCGGATGGCGGGGATGCTGTACGGGTAGGTGTCGTAGTCGATCTCCGCATCTGGGCGGATGCAGGCGCTCTGGAGGTAGGGTTTGGCAGACAGCATGTCGCCATGCTAACGGGCGGCAAGGCTCTGAGGGCGATCGCCTAAGCGGCTCTGGCGGCGGTTTATCCGGTGGCACGGCAGGTATCGACCCTCAATCCCGCGGCAGCGCCGAATCCGGAGGTAATAGAAAAATATTTCCCATTATTTTTCTGTTCTTCAACCCCATTCCCCCGCCCCGTTCGTTTCACCCAGCACCAACAACACTTTGATGGAGCTGCCATGACACCCGGTTCATTCACCCTTCCCGCACTCACCGCGCTGGCCGCCTTGCTGGCAGTGGCCAGCCTGCCGGCCCAGGCCATTGGCCGCCTGGCCGATGTCACCATCGTGGACCGCGACACGGGCACCACGCTGCCGGTGCACTACGCCAAGGGCGAATACTGGGTGGCTGGCCGCCCTGGCGCGCGCTACGCCATCACGGTGCGCAACCGCTCGGGTGAACGGGTGCTGGCCGTGCCCTCGGTGGATGGCGTCAATGTGCTCAGCGGTGAAACCGCCGCCTGGGACCAGCGCGGCTATGTGTTTTCGCCCTACGAGCGCTACCAGATCACCGGCTGGCGCAAGAGCGACAGCCAGGTCGCGGCCTTCGAGTTCTCCAGCATTGCCAACTCCTACGCCAGCCGCACGGGCCGCCCGGCCCACGTGGGCGTGATCGGTGTCGCGCTGTTCCGCGAACAGGCGCCCGTGCCCTCGCCCGCCGTCACCCCCGAGCCCTACAGCCAGAGCCAGCGCCGCGACAACAGCGGCGGCAACGGCAACAGCCTGGGACGCCTGCGCGAGGAGCCTGTCCCCCATCTGCCCTCGCCATCGGCAGCACCCGCGGCTGCGGCACCCGCCCCCTCCTCGGAAGCCGAGTCTTCCGCACGGTCGATGGCTGCGGACAGTGTGGCCAAGGCGGCGCCCATGCCGTCTCCCAAGCTGGGAACGGCCCATGGCCAGCGCGAGACCTCGGTCGTCTCGCACACCACCTTCACGCGCCTGCAGGACCAGCCCAATGAAGTGATCAGCATCCGGTATGACAGCCGCGAAAACCTGGTCGCCAGCGGCGTGATCCGCGAGCCACTGGCCCGGCCGCATGTGCCCCGCGCATTTCCGCAGTCGGACAACCTGTCGTATGTGCCCGACCCGAGGTAGGCCTTGAGGGCTTCCGCTCTGCAGAGGCCCGCCGGTGCATGAGGGCCTCGCATAATGCGCGGGTGCCGACCGCCCCCTCCCCCGCCCCCACGGACGAAACCGACGAGATGCTCATGCTGCGTTATGCCGGGGGAGACATGGGCGCATTCGACGCGCTGTATGGCCGGCACGAACTGGCGGTGTGGCGGTTCGTGTTTCGCAGCGTCAAGGTCCAGGCCGTGGCCGACGACCTGCTGCAGGATGTCTGGTTTGCCGTGGCGCGCCATGCCGGCAGCTACGAGGTGAAGGCGAAATTCCGCACCTGGCTGTTCACCCTGGCGCACAACCGGCTGGTCGACCACCTGCGCACCGCCAAGCACCACGCCAGCCTGGACGCGAGCGACGACGATGACGCGCGCAGCCTGGCGGACACGCTGGTGGCCGACTCCGGCTTCGGGCCGGTACGGCAGTTGCAGTCCCGCGAGCAGGCGGCGGCGCTGATCGCCGCCGTGGAGCAACTGCCCCTCGAACAGCGGGAGGCCTTTCTGCTGCAGGCCGAAGGTGACCTCAGCGTGCAGGAGATTGCACAGGCCACGGGCGTGAATTTTGAAACCGCCAAGAGCCGCCTGCGTTATGCGCGGGCCAGCCTTCGCCAGCACCTCAAGGAGTTTGCAGCATGAGCGCGCCAGACGACGAACTGGTCCGGCGATACCGCGAAGCCAGCGCGCAGGAAGATGCCCGCCCCGGCGCGCAGGTGCGCGATGCTGTGCGCGCGCATGCGCAGATGCTGGCGGCAGCAGCCGCCACGGCCCCATCACCCACGGCAGCCCCACCCACCCGTGCCGCCGCCAACCAGTCGCGCTGGAAGATCTCGGCCCTGGCCACCGTGGCCGTGGTGGGGCTGACTGGCTTGCTGATGCTGCAATTCGAGCGCGGGACGCCCGAAGAAAAAGAAGTCGCCTATGGCCAGCGCCGGGCCGAAGCGCCAGCCCCCGCCGCATTGCCAGCTCCCGCACCTGCACCTTCCACGGCCCCAGCGGCAGAAACAAGCTCAGCGGCGCCATCGGCCGCTGCGGGTTTGCCAGACCGTGCCCGCGACACGGCGATCCCACCGGCCAGGTCCACGGCACAAAAACCAGCCTCTGCGGCGCCAGGCCAGGCCAGGCCACTGGCCAAGACTGTACCGGCACCGGCCCCCGCAATCGCGGCCCCCGAGGCCGAGTCCTCACCGGGCCACAACGCAGCCGGGGCCGTTTCAGGCTTTCCCGCATCGCCGCCCATGACGGCCGAGAAGGCCATCACGCCCCGTCCCGCACCGCCCCCCGCGCCCTCCGCTGCGCCAGCCCCCCGCGCTGAAATGCGCGAGCGCTCCGCGGCGCAAGATGGTGCCGCTTCGAGGGAAGTGGTGCCACAGCCCCAGGCCATGCCATCCGCTGCGGCACCTGCCGCCGCTGCTGCGGCCCGCAGCCTACAAGGGGGCAACGCTGCGAACGGCAAACTTGCTGCCACCGCACCCAGCGCCGATGCGGGTTCCAGCGTCTTGTTGTCGCAGCAGTTGTGGGAAGCCGCCCGTACAGGCGACCCCCTCCAGGTGGAAAGCCTCGTTCGCCAGGGCGCGCCCATCGACGCCCGCGACAGCGCTGGCCGGACGGCACTAATGCTCGCGGCCATCCACGGCCAGGCCACCGCCGTCCAGAAACTCCTGGCCCTGGGCGCCAACCGAACCCTGGTGGACCGCGAAGGCCTGAACGCGGCGCAGCAAGCCCGGCAACGGGGACATGCGCGCATTGCGGACCTGATCGAGGCTGAACAACGCTAGCCGCGGAACCTCCAGCGCAGGGAGTGTCCAGGCTCAGAACCGCACGGCCTCGAAAGCCGGGTGCAGCGCGTCGATCCAGTGGTCCAGCTCATCCTGCGTCACATGCAGATGCTGCATGCAGGCCTGGCCATGCTGCAGCCATTCGCGCGTGGGGGCCAGGCTGTCGTGGTGGTTCACCAGGTACTCGGCCAGCAGGCCCAGCGCCACGAGGTACCGCACCGTGGGGTTGAAGCGCTCATCGCCCAGGCACGCAAAGTCGTGGTGCAGCCAGATGGCCTGCGCCACATCCCCCGGCAGGTGCCAGGTGCGGGCCACGATGGCGCCCATCACCGCGTGGTCGGTGCGGTGGCTGGCGTTTTCGGTCTGGGTGAAGGTGCGGTCCTTGCGGGCCAGGGCCTCGGTCACGGTGCCGGCATAACCCCGCACGGCCTTCACCAGCACGGGCATGCCCACATGGCAGAACAGCCCGAAGCTGTAGCCCAGGCCCGGGTCAAAGCTGTAGAGCTGGTGGCCGATGTGCTCGCACGCGATGGCGCGGCGCTGCGAGCTTTCCCAGAAATGCTCCAGCAGCGGAGACCGCACCTGCAGGGCATTGCGCGTGATGAAGGCCGACAGCAGCTCCACCGCCGGCTGCAGGCCCAGCACCGTGAGCGCCATGCCCACGGTCTGAACCGGCTGGGCCAGGCCATACAGCGGGCTGTTGGCCAGCCGCATCACGGCCGCGGCCAGGGCCACGTCCGAGGAGGCCAGTTGCTCCAGGGCGGCAGAGTCCAGCTCGGGCGCGACCACGATCTGCTGCAGGCGCAGCAGCGACTCGGGGCACGGCGGGACCACGATGGCCCGCACCGCAGGGTGCACGCGGGCTTGCCGGATATCTTGATCGATGGGGTGTGGAGCGGTCACGAAGAATCACCGGGCCGCCCCGGTACGGTACACACAGGGGTTGCCCGCACAGTTGCAATTCGTTGCATTGTGGCGCCAAAAGGCGGGGCACAGGCGCGGCACGGGTGGGGCACCGTCTTTTCCACGGCCGGCGATGCCGCACGCCGGGCGCGCCGCGCCGCAGCCACGGCTCAGATATCCGCCCCGTCCACCCCCATCAGGGCCTGGCGGGTGCTCAGGCTGCTGCGTCCGGGCATGGCCTCGCCCAGGTAGTCCAGAAAACGCCGCACCGCCGGGGACAGGCCCCGGCGCGATGGAAACACCGCATGCACGATGGCGGGCAGGGGAGCCCAGTCCGGCAGCACCCGCACCAGCCGGCGCGCCCGTATTTCCTCGGAGCACATGTAGTCCGGCATCCAGCAGATGCCGGTGCCCGCCATCGCCGCGATCTTGAGGGTCAGCAGGTCATCGGCCACGTAGCGGGGGGCGTGGTGCACCACCTGGTGCACACCGCCGGGCCCGATGAGGTTCCAGGTGGACCGGCCATCGGGCGCCGACATGGCGATGCTGTCGAGCCGCCCCAGGTCCTCCAGTGTCTCGGGGGTGCCCTGGCGGATCAGCAGGTCCGGGCTGGCCACCAGGATCTGGGTTGCATGGTCAAGGCGCTTGACGACCATGCTGCCGCTGTCCTCCACCGAGGGCCGCACGCGCAGCGCCACGTCGATGCCTTCCTCCACCAGGTTCACGGCGCGGTTGCTCACCAGCATCTCCACCCGCACCTCGGGGTAGGTGGAAAGAAACTGCGGCATCAGCTCGGCCAGCACGGTCTGCGCCAGCGTCACCGGACAGCTCACGCGGATGGTGCCCCGCGGTGCCGTCTGCACCTGGGCCACGGTGTCGGCAGCCGCCTGGGCGGATTCCCGCATGGCCTGGCAATGGCGCAGATAGGCTTCTCCCACCTCGGTGAGCGAGAGCTTGCGCGTGGTGCGCTGCAACAGCCGCACGCCCAGCTGCGTTTCCAGATCCGACACGCGCCGAGAGAGGCGCGACTTGGGGATCCCCAGCGCCCGCCCGGCGGCGGCGAAGCCGCCCCGCTCCACCACTTCGGCGAAATACAGCATGTCGTTGAGGTCTTGCATGGTGAGAGCGTGTTGTGAGCGTGTTGTGCACGTTGACGTGCCCGCGAAAGCCGGGACCACAAGGCCTGTGCCCGCGCCCAGCGATCACCGGCATGGAGATCCCACGGTAAGGCAAGGCGCATCAGACGCCCTGATCGTTCTATGGATAGAACAATCTATCGCAAGTTCACTACCTTATCAACATTTTGATGCATCCCCACAATTCATCCCATGGCCACACGCCGTGGTCCCACCGCTGACACACCCCCAAGGAGTTCTCTCATGCAACTGCTTCACATCGATTCCGCCATCACCGGCGAACAATCCGTCTCCCGCGAACTCACCGCCCGCATCGTGGGCGCATGGCAGGCCAGCCACCCCGGCACCAGCGTGCAGTACCTCGACCTCGCCGCCCAGGCTCCTTCGCACCTGTCATCCGACTCCCTGGGCTTTCGCACCGGCCAGGCCGCGGCGACGGAACTCCAGCGCCAGGAAAACGCCGTGTCCGAAGCGCTGGTGAGCCAGTTCCTGGCCGCCGACGTGATCGTGGTCGGCGCTCCGCTGTACAACTTCTCGATACCCAGCCAGCTCAAGGCCTGGATCGACCGCATCGCGCAGACGGGCCGCACCTTCAAGTACACCGACAAGGGCCCCGTGGGCCTGGCCGGGGGCAAGACGGTGATCGTGGCGTCCAGCCGCGGCGGCGTGTATTCCACCAGCGAAGGCGGCCAGGCCCTGGAGCACCAGGAAAGCTACCTGAAGGTCGTGTTCGGTTTCTTCGGCATCACCGACGTGCGCTTCGTGCGCGCCGAAGGCGTGGGCATGGGCCCGGACGCCAAGGCAGCGGCCCTGGCCAATGCCGACCGTGACCTGCAGGCCCACACCACCGTCGCGGCCAACCAGGCCCGGGTGGCACAGGCAGCCTGAGCGGCATCCGCAGCCGGGGTGGACCGCCGCCAGCCGGCTGCACCGCAACTGCTGCCGCCGGCGGCCCCCCGCATCAGGGCAGCCGTGATCGCAGACCCTCTGAGCTTCTTCGAGCGGCATCTGCGCCCCTGCGCGCGCTGACGCCAAAGGTGCAGATGGCGCGGCCGCTCAGGCCGCGTGCGCCTTCACCCAGGCCACGTATTTGTCCACCCAGCCTTGCAGGAACTTCCTGCTGCCTTCGCCCACGTTGCCATCGGCATCGAAAAGACCATCCTTGGCATGGATGAATGCTTCGGGCTGGCCCAGGGTGGGCATGTCAAGGTAGGCCAGCACGTTGCGCAGGTGCTGCTGCGACAGGGCCGTGCCGATGGCCCCCACCGACGCGCCGATCACGCCCGCGGGCTTGCCCGCCCATGCACTTTGGCCATAGGGCCGCGACGCATGGTCGATGGCGTTCTTGAGCACGCCGGGGATGGACCGGTTGTACTCCGCCGTCACGAAAAGCACGCCCTGCGCGGCCTGGATCTCGCGCTTGAGGCGCAACACTGGCGCGGCCTGCTGGCCATCGTCGTCCTGGTTGTACAAAGGCAGGTCGTCAATGCGCAACTGCGTGAACTGGAAATCCGCCGGTGCCAGCCGCGCGATGGCGGTGGCCAGCTGGCGATTGAAGGAATCCTTGCGGAGGCTGCCGACGATGACGGCGATCTGGACATTGCTCATGAAAACTCCTTGTGAATGGACGACAACGGAGAAAAAAAGCACCGCATGGCATCGACCGGAACGTACCGGGCCATGCTGTACACAGCGCTTGCCATGATAGCCACAGCCCCGCGAAAACGCAGGGCGGCGGGCCCGGCGCAATTGCTGCATTTTGTATAGCGTATTGCGCCGCCATGAAGGCCCGCCCGGTCGGCCGCTAGCCCGCGCGCCGCTGCCCGGCCAGGCGCTGCACCACGGCCACCAGGCGGTCGATCTCGTCGAAGGTGTTGTAGAACGCCAGCGAAGGCCGCACCGTGGTCTCCACGCCGAAGCGGCGCAGGATGGGCTGGGCACAGTGGTGGCCGGTGCGCACGGCGATGCCCTCCTCGTTGAGCGCCTTGCCCACCTCTTCCGTGGTGTAGCCCGCGAGCACGAAGGACATCACGCTGGCCTTGTCGTCGGCCGTGCCGATGAGCCGCACGCCGCGGATCGCACCCAGGTGGCGCATGCCGTAGACCAGCAGTTCGTGCTCGTAGCGCGCAATGTTCTCGATGCCCACCCGGTTCACGTAGTCGATGGCGGCGCCCAGGCCCACGGCGTCGGCGATGTTGCCGGTGCCGGCCTCGAACTTGTTCGGGATGGGCTGGAACACCGTCTTCTCGAAGGTCACGTCGGCAATCATGTTGCCGCCGCCTTGCCAGGGCGGCATGTCTTCGAGCACCGCACGCTTGCCCCAGACCACGCCGATGCCAGTGGGTCCGAAGACCTTGTGGCCCGAGAACACGAAGAAGTCGGCCCCCAGGTCCTGCACGTCCACCCGCATGTGCGAGACCGACTGCGCGCCGTCGACCAGGGTCGTGGCGCCCGCCCGCCTGGCCAGGGCCACGATCTCCTTGACCGGCACCACGGTGCCCAGGGCATTGGAGACCTGGGTGACGGCGACGATCCTGGTGCGGTCGTTGAGCAGCTTCTGGTATTCGTCGAGCAGCACCTGGCCCGAGTCGTCCACCGGGATCACGCGCAGGCGCGCTCCCTTGGCGGCGGCCAGCTGCTGCCAGGGCACGATGTTGGCATGGTGCTCA
The DNA here is from genome assembly GCF_059415205.1 of Acidovorax sp. GW821-FHT10E03. Lineage (NCBI taxonomy): Bacteria > Pseudomonadati > Pseudomonadota > Betaproteobacteria > Burkholderiales > Comamonadaceae > Acidovorax > Acidovorax sp. GW821-FHT10E03. Next base: position 376,899 of record NZ_JBWKMU010000003.1, read on the forward strand.
AGGTGGCTGACGATGATCTCGTCGCCCTCGCCCACATGCTGCGCGCCCCAGCTCCTGGCCACCAGGTTGATGGCCTCGGTGGTGCCGCGCACGAAGATCACCTCGTTCACGTCGGGCGCATTGATGAAGCGCTGCACGCGCTGGCGTGCGCCCTCGTAGGCGTCCGTGGCACGGGCGGCCAGTTCATGCGCCGCACGGTGGATGTTGGAGTTCTCGTGCGCGTAGAAGTGGCTGATGCGGTCGATGACCGACTGCGGCTTGTGCGCGGTGGCCGCATTGTCGAACCAGACGAGCTGGCGGCCATTCACGCGCTCCTGCAGCACCGGGAAGTCGCGGCGCACCGCATGCACGTCGAACGCGGGGTGGGCGCTGCGGTCGGCCTGCGGGACGCTGCCGGCAGCCGGAGCACGGCCGGGCGTGGTGTAGCCGCCGGGCAGCACCACGGCGTCGGCGAAGTAGAAACGCGGCTCGGCCGATGGCACCGTGCTGGGCACGCCGGTGCCGGCCGTGGGCGAGCCCACGCGCGGCACTTCGGGTGCGGCAAAAGGCAGGCGCGCCAGGGCATCGAGCCCGCCGGGAACGGCGCCATGCCCGTCGGGCGGTGCCACCTGCGGTGCGCGGTCGGCCGCCAGCGGGTGGCCATGGCGCTCACCGAGAAAGTAGTACGGCGATGCTGTCGATGGGACGGGTGGTGCGGAAGGCTGCGCCGCCTCGGGCACCCCCAGCACGCCGCTGCCAAAGCGCGGCTCGTAGGCCGGCAAGGTGCTGATCACCGAGTCGGGTACGCCGTTGCCAGCCACCGCATGAGGCAGCAGGGCCGGCGCACGGTGCGCCAGCGAGGCCAGCGGCGTGGGCGAGGCCGGCACCAGGTTGGCACCCGGCACCAGCCCTTGCGGGATGGGGGTGCCGGGCACGCCGGGGCCAAAGCCCGCCGGGCTGACCAGCGGCGAGCCGGCCGGTGCGATGTTGACGGGCGCCTGCACGCCAGGCGGCCAGGGCGTGCCCTGCCCCGCACCAGGCAGCGAGCCCGGTGGCGTGGAGGGCCGGCCTGCGGCCGGCCCGGCAAAGCGTGGCTCTTCGCCAGGCCGGGCCGCGAACAGGGCCGTCGCCAGCCCGGCCAGCAGCGCCGGGTCGATCGGCGGCTGCAGCGTGGCGGGCACGCTGGCAGGAAGGGAGGATGGAGTGGTCACCACGCGGCCGCTTTACTTGTAGGTGTCGGGGTAGTCGTGGTACTTGTTGATCTCCACGTCGTCCAGCACGGCCAGCGCATCGGGCGTGAGCATGGCCAGCGAGCAGTACAGCGAGATCAGGTAGGACGCGATGGCATGGTTGTTGATGCCCATGAAGCGCACCGACAGGCCGGGGCTCTGCTCGCCCGGCAGGCCGGGCTGGAACAGGCCGACCACGCCCTGGCGCTTGTCGCCCACGCGCAGCAGCAGGATCTTGCTTTTGCCGTCGGCCACGGGCACCTTGTCCGAAGGGATCAGCGGAATGCCGCGCCAGGTGATGAACTGCGAGCCGAACAGGCTCACCGTGGGCGGCGGCGTGCCACGGCGCGTGGCTTCGCGGCCGAAGGCGGCAATCGCCAGCGGGTGGGCCAGGAAGAAGGCGGGCTCCTTCCAGACCTTGGTGAGCAGCTCGTCCAGGTCGTCCGGCGTGGGCGCGCCGGTGAGCGGAAACACGCGCTGCTCTTCCGTCACCTGGGCCAGCAGGCCGTAGTCGGGGTTGTTGATGAGCTCGCTCTCCTGGTTTTCCTTGATCGTCTCGATCGTCAGGCGCAGCTGTTCCTTGATCTGGTCGTGCGGGCTGCTGTACAGGTCGGAGATGCGGGTGTGCACATCGAGCACGGTGCTCACGGCGTTCAGGAAGAACTCGCGCGGGTTCTCTTCGTAGTCCACGAAGGTGCGCGGCAACTGGTTCTCTTCCTCGCGGGCCGTGCAGGTGACCTTGATCAGCTCGGGGTTCTTGACCTGGTTGAGGCGGTAGATGCCTGCCTCCACCGGCACCCACTGCAGCAGGTGCGTGAGCCAGCGCGGCGAGATGGTCGAGAGTTGTGCGGTGGTCTTGGTCGCGTTGGCAAGTTGCCGTGCTGCGTTGTCGCCCAGGGCGGTCGTGCCGCCCACTGTTGCCGTCATGTGAGGCTCCGTATCAGAAAAGGTGGGATGAGAGAAAAACTCCCAGCCAGTTTCCGACGGAGGCCTCAGTGCTTCAACATGCTATAGCCGCCAATCGCGTGCCATTGAGCGCATTCGCATCGCTCAATGCGTCGCAGTGCCCGAGCAGCGTGGCGCTGCGCACGCCGAAGGCCTGGGAGAGCTTGTCGATGGTGACCAGCGAGGCAATGGCGCGGCCCCGCTCGATCTCGCCCACATAGGAGCGGTTCAGGTCGGCATGCTCGGCCAGTTGCTCCTGCGACCAGCCGCGCGCCTCGCGCAGGCGCCGCACGGCCGTGCCGAAACTGCGCACCAGCACCTCACTCATGCCACGCCCACCCTGGGTTCGTCGCCGTCGTGGTGCCCGTTGTGGCGCGACAGGGCCTGGGTCACGTTGCCGCCCGCGGGCACGTCGTGCGTGATCCAGACATTGCCGCCGATGGTGGCGCCGCGCCCCAGCGTCACCCGGCCGAGCACCGTGGCGCCGGCGTAGATGACCACGTCGTCTTCCACCACCGGGTGGCGTGGCTGGCCCTTCTGCAAGTGCCCATCCTCGTCCGTGGGAAAGCGCTTGGCGCCCAGCGTGACGGCCTGGTAGACACGCACGCGCTCGCCGATCACCGCGGTCTCGCCGATCACGACGCCCGTGCCGTGGTCGATGAAAAAGCCCGCGCCGATCTGCGCGCCGGGGTGGATGTCGATGCCGGTCTGCGCATGGGCCTGCTCGGCCACGATGCGCGCCAGCAGCGGCAGCTCCAGCTGGTACAGCGTGTGCGCCAGGCGGTGGTGGATCATGGCCAGGATGCCGGGGTAGCACAGCAGCACCTCGTCCACGCTGCGCGCGGCCGGATCGCCGTGGTAGGCGGCCAGCACGTCGCTGTCGAGCAGGCTGCGGATCTCGGGCAGCGAGGTGGCGAAGCTGCGGGCCGTCTGCACGGCGCGCTTTTCGATGTTCTGCTCTTCCACCGGCTGGTGGCGCAGCACATAACGCAACTCCAGCCGGATCTGCGCCAGCAGCGCATGCAAGGCGGCGTCCAGCGTGTGGCCGACGTAGAAGTCCTCGCTCTCCTGGCGCAGGTCGGGTGGGCCCAGGCGCATGGGAAACAGCACGCCCTTGAGCTTGTCGACGATATCGGCCAGCGCGTCGCGCGATGGGAACTCGCGCCCGCCCGGCTCCTGGGAGCGCTTTTGCAGACTGCGCCAGTCGCGGCGCACGGCGTGCAGGGACTGCACGATGGGTTCGATGTTGAAGACGGCCATGGGGAAAGGGAAGCTGTGGTTCAGTCGTGGAGGCGGGCCGTGCCCCGGGGCTAGTCCTGGATCCAGGGAAGGTTGTGAAAGCGCCAGCCATCGGCATGGCCGCGCTGCTTGTGGCCATCGATCTCGCCCTCGAAGCCTTCGAGCACGTTGAAGACGCGGGTGAAGCCGGCCTTGGCCGCCGCCTCGGCCGCCAGGGCCGAGCGCTTGCCGCTGCGGCACAGCAGCAGCGCCGTGGCCTCCTTGCCGCCGTGGCTGGCCAGGCGGGCCTCCAGCTCGCGCACGAAGCGCGGGTTGCGCTGCAGGGCGGTGCCCGTGGCCCAGGGCACGTGCAGGCTGTCCGGCACCTGGCCGACGAACTTCAGCTCTTCGGCCGAGCGCACGTCCACCAGCACGGCATCGCCGGCCAGGACGAGTTTCCACGCCACGGTGGGCGCAACGCCGCCCGCATAGGGCAGGCCGGACGCCAGTGCGACCGAGCGGGCAGATTCCAATTCGTGTGCGAGCACAGCGTCCTGGGTGTCCTGGATGGCGGATGAAAGCATGGCAGGGGTCCTTGAGGCTAGGGTTTCGCAGCCCTCATGGGCGGGGCTGCCGTGAACAATGTGTTCACTCTAGAACCCTTCTCATAAAACCCAAAAGAATAAAATTTGGTTTCTATAAAACCAAAACATCCTTGAGTTTGTTCAGGCAAACCCTGTGGCTGCCAGCCCGTGCAGGGCATGGCCAAAGGGCCGCAGATCCAGGCGCTCCGGCAGGTCCAGCACCTGCTGCGCCAGGGCCTCCCCCACGGCGGCCGAGTGCTTGAAGCCATGGCCCGAGCAGGCGGAGGCCACGTGCACGCCTGGCCAGCCGGGCAGCCGGTCGACGACGAAGCCGTGGTCGGGAGTCACGGTGTACAGGCAGGCGCGGGCGTCAGTGCAGCGGGCGGCCGGGGCATCAAAGCGCGGCAGCACGTGGCGCTGCAGCATGCTGTGCTTCTCGGCATCGGCCACGGTGCGGTCCACGGTGTCCGGGGTGGTGGTCTCCAGGTACTGCGCGGTGGCCACCTTGAAGGCCGGCGCGCCCGCATCCGCGATCGGGAACCCATAGATCGAGTCGTCCGGTCCGTCGCGAAAGGTCCAGATGAAGACCGGAAACACCCCGGGCTCGAACGAGGGCCTGGCGGCCCCCACGTCGAACCAGAACATCACCTGGCGGTACACCGCCAGCCGGGGTGCCCAGGCATGGCGCAGCTCCTGGCCCAGCAGGCCCGGGAGCCAGGGGCCCGCGGCCAGCACCACCTGCCCGGCGCTGTAGCGGCCCTGCGTGGTGTCCACCCGCAGGTGCCCGCCTTCGCGCGCGAGGCCGGTCACGCGCACCCCTGTCTGCACCGCGGCGCCATGCACCTGGGCCTGTTGCAACTGGGCGCTGATGGCGGCCTCGGGCCGCACGAAGCCGGCGTCGCGCTCCCAGTAGGCGAATTCGTGGTCGTTGAGCTGGAACTGCGGGTAGCGCCGGCGCAGGTCGGCATGGTCCAGCACCTCGTGGTCTATGCCATGGCGGCGCGCGATCTCGATGGTGTTGTGCACGAAGTCCAGGCGGCGTCCCTGGTGCAGCGGCGCGCCATCGCGCGGCCCGAGCACCAGGCCGTGGGTGCGGGTGTAGATGGGCTGGCCGGTCGCGGCCTCCAGTTCGCGCCAGATCTCGTGCGAGCGGCGCACCAGGGGCACGTATTCGTCGCCCTCGCCCACCGCCAGCCGGGTGATGCGGGTCTGGCCGTGCGAGGAGCCCAGGCTGTGCGGCGGCTGGAACTGGTCCAGCCCGAGCACCCTGGCCCCGCGCCGCGCCAGCTGGTACAGCGTGGCGCAGCCCACGGCCCCGAGGCCGACGACGATACTGTCGAAATGTGCCATGCAACGATCCGATGATCAGCACCGGCAGCAGGTGGCCGGGCGGCACCATGGCGCCGCGCAGGGTGCGGCACGCCCGCGGACAAGCCGTCCCGAGGCCCGTTCAGGCACCGGCAGCTGGAAGCATCAGAAGCCTGGCAGCACCGAACCCTTGAACTCGGTCTGGATGAACTTGCGCACTTCTTCCGAGTGGTAGGCCTTCACGAGCTTGGCCACCCAGGGCTTGTCCTTGTCGGCTTCGCGCACGGCGATCAGGTTGACGTAGGGGCTCTTGGCGTTTTCCTGCGCGATGGCGTCCTTGCCCGGGTTCAGGCCGGCCGACAGCGCGAAGTTGGTGTTGATGGCCGAGGCGTCCAGGTCATCCAGCGAGCGGGGCAGTTGGGCGGCATCGAGTTCCACGAACTTGAGCTTCTTGGGGTTGCTCACCACGTCCAGCGGCGTGGCCTTCAGGTCGGCGCCGTCACGCAGCTTGATCAGGCCCTTGTCCTGCAGCACCAGCAGCACGCGGCCGCCGTTCGTGGGGTCGTTGGGAATGCCGAACTTGGCGCCTTCCTTCAGGTCTTCGAGCTTCTTGACCTTCCTGGAATACAGGCCGATCGGGAAATTGACGGTATAGCCCACGGGCACCAGCTTGTAGCCACGGTCCTTGACCTGGGCATCCAGGTAGGGCTTGTGCTGGTAGCTGTTGGCATCGAGGTCGCCGGCCGACAGCGCGGCATTGGGCTGCACGTAGTCGCTGAACTCGACGACCTGGATCTTGAGGCCGTCCTTCTCGGCGACCTTCTTGACCACTTCGAAGATCTGCGCATGGGGACCGCCCGTCACGCCGATCTTCAGGGGCTTGTCCTGCGCCAGGGCGCCGGTCGAAAAGCCGGCGGCGAGGGCCAGGGCGAGAGTGGTTTGCAGCAGCGAGCGCTTGTTCACGGAAGACACCTTTCGTTAAGAGATGCAGGCATCCTAGGGTTTCCCCGATAAAACAGGAACGAATAAGTTTTTATGTTCTTACAATTAATATGAATAACGTTTATCACCCTCGCAGCGCGACGTTGTTGAGCTTGTCCAGTCGCTCGGGCCAGGTGCCTTCCACCGTCGCGCCCTGAAGCAAAATGCGCGTCCAGGCCACCCAGGCGTCCCACTGCACCCGCTTGTCCCACGAATTCCCCCAGGCGCTGAACAGCTGCAGCGCGCTGTCCGCCGCCGCCCTGGCGTCCTGCCTGCGGCCCGCCGACAGATACAGCTGCGCCAGCACCATCTGTGGCTCGCCCACCCAGGGGTTGTGACGGACCGCGCTTTCCAGCACCCCGGTGGCCACATCCAGGTCCACCAGCGGCTGGTCCTGCTGGATCACCGACCAGTACAGCGAGGCGGCCGCCGCCTCGTCCGCCGCCGCCAGCGGCTGCGTGCAATGGGCAAACACGGGCGGCGTGGGCAGCAGGCCCTGGAGGCCCGGGTGCTGCAGCGCCAGGCCCAGGCCGTTGATCTGCGAGACCATGCGTCCGCTCGGCCGCATCGGCCCGGGCCACAGCGACGCGGCCCAGTGCACCGGCTGGGGACGGTGCTGCACCGCGGGGAAGCGCGAAAAGATGTCGTCCTGCCAGCTGAACCACTGCTCGATGGTGTCGGCCATGCTCACGATGATGAACGCCGCCACCTCGTAGGGCGTGAGCACGTGGCGCACGCCGTCCTTCTCCAGCGCCAGGCTGCCATCGGGCTCCAGCTGCCCGGCCAGCACGCGCTGCACGAACTGCGTGCGCGACTGCGTGCAGAACAGGTAGACCAGGTGCTCGGCCGATTCGCCCGCGATCTCGCGCACGCGCGCACGCTCCCGGGCGGGGTCGAACTTCACCAGGTCCACGAAGGCATTGCCATACACGCTGTGCAGCAGCCCCAGAAGGCGCACATCGCGCGGCTGCCGCCACACGGTGAGCGAGCGCGCCACGCCCACCAGATGGTGGCGGAAGGTGCCCGCCTTGTGCCAGTCCTGCCCCACGTTGCGTGCGAGCACCGTGGGCAGCGCGGGCGCGAGGTCGGCGTCGCGCGCCAGCCACTCTTCATCCAGCAGTGGCTGGGCACGGGCAAACAGGTCGGGGTCGAGCGTGTGAAAAGGCAGCGTCATGGTCTGAATGTCTCCGGCGGTTGTTCTGGCAGATCGAAATGCAAAGTACACACAGTATCAGCGCGGCTGGCGCGGGCCGCCAAGGTCACGTGGGTGTATCAATTCGATAAAAAATGGCGGCAGCGCTTTCTAGATTTACGCTTTCAGCTATTAAAACAGAAGCAAAAAGTCTCCCATCTGCCGCATCCCCATCCCGCGACACGCTCCCGTCCGTGAGCTTGCCGCCACCAACTTCCAGTTTTATGGAATAAATTTCCATTAAACTGCCGCCATGGACATCAACCACCGCATCGCCCGCCGGTTGCGCGAGCTGCGCGACACCCGGGGCTACTCACTGGACACGCTGGCCGAGCGCAGCGGCGTGAGCCGCTCCAACATCTCGCTGATCGAACGCGGCCAGAGCAGCCCCACGGCCGCCGTGCTGGACAAACTGGCCGTCGGGCTGAGCGTGGCACTCGCCTCCTTCTTCGAGGACGGCACCGATGGCGAGCGCGAGGCCCTGCCCTCGCCCCTGATCCGGGCCGCCGACCAGCCCCGCTGGCAGGACCCGGCCTCGGGCTATGTGCGCCGCCGGCTGTCGCCGCCCGCGCCCTCGCCGCTGCAGCTGGTGGAGGTGGAGTTTCCGCCCGGCCAGCGCGTCGCCCTCGACTCGGCCGTGCACGATGCCGACATCCACCAGCAGGTCTGGCTGGTGGAAGGCCGCATGGACCTGACCGTGGGCACCACCACCTGGGCGCTGGGCGCGGGGGACTGCCTGGCCATGCAGCTCAACCAGCCCATCGTGTTCCACAACCCGGGCACGCGGCCCGCGCGCTACCTGGTGGCGCTCACCACGCTGGGCCTGCCGCCTGCCCGCTTCGCATCCCCCACCCCGAGGAGAAAACCATGACCACCGACATACGGGCCCCTTCGCCCGCCGTCACCATCCGGCGCCTGGGCGCCCGCGAGGCGGCCGCGAGCGTGCCGGCGCTGGCCGACGTGCTGATCGACTGCGTGCAAGGTGGGGCGTCGGTGAGCTTCATGTGGCCGCTGCCGCGCGACAAGGCCCTCGCGTTCTGGAGCGGCGTGGCCGACGGCGTGGCCCGCAACGAACGCGTGCTGCTGGTGGCCGAGGCCCCGGGAGGCCACATCGTGGGGACCGTGCAGCTCGTCACCGCCATGCCCGACAACCAGCCCCACCGCGCCGACGTGGCCAAGATGCTGGTGCACCGCCAGGCCCGCCGCCGGGGCATCGCCCAGCAGCTCATGGCCGCCGTGGACGACGCAGCGCGCGCCGAGGGCAAGACCGTGCTCGTGCTCGACACCGTGACCGGCGGCGACGCCGAGCGCCTGTACGAGCGCGCCGGCTGGCAGCGCGTGGGCGTGGTGCCCGACTATGCGCTGATGCCGGACGGCGCGTTCTGCGGCACCACGTTCTTCTGCAAGCGGATCTGACCTTTCCCTGCCCCTCCGGGGACAGCGCCCCCGGCACCCGCCCCGGACCAACCCGCATGCAGCGCGCCCGATAAAACTGTATATTCATACAGTCAATCATTTACGGAGAAGCGCCATGGAAGTTCTTGAATCCACTTACGCGGTCGCCCTGCGCGACTACCCTGAAGAGCTGCCACCCCGGGAGCGCATGGCCGCCGAGGCACGCTATGCCAGGGAGCTCGAAAAACAGCTCGGCGGCCCCGCGCAGGTCGCCGCGGCCCTGGACACCATGTCCAGCCTGGAAGAATCGCCGCCCGAGATCGTGTCGGCCGGTGACCTCGCCTTGATCAAGCAATGGGGCAAAGCCAGCGTCGCCGCGCGGCAGGCGGGGTTTCGCGACCTGGGGGAAGGAGACGGCGCGTACTTCGAGGTCCGGCTGCTGTAAGCCTCTTTCGGGGGCCCATTGCCTTGCCTTGCCCTGCCCCTGCCTGGACGGACCAGGGGCCGGGAATGAGGGAGGCGGCAAGACGCGGTAGCGCGCAGCCAGTGCCCGTCACGGCACGGCCAGGGACTCCAGTGCCGCCCACACCGCCAGGATGGCCGTGTCGTGCACCTGCGACGCCCGCCGCGCCAGCCCCAGCTCCCGCCACAGCGGCGGGCTCAGCGGGCGCACCTGCAGGCCCGCGTTGTCCTGCTCCACATCGCCGCCCGCCACCCCGGGCTGCTCCAGCGGCAGCACCGCCACGCCATGGCCGGCGCCCACCAGGCTGCGCAGTGCCAGCGGGTGGTTCAGCTCCATGCGGGGGCGGGGGTTCAGGCCGGCCTGCGCGAACCAGCCGGCGATGAGCCGGTACATCTGCGTGGCCGGTCCGAAGGACATCCAGCGCTGGCCGGCCAGCCACTGTGGCGTGGCCTGTGCCGGCGCATCCCATGCGGGCGGAATCAGCGCCACCATGGGGTCCGTGCGCCAGGGGCGCACCTGCACGTCGCCGCCGGCGGCCTGCGGCATCGCGACGATGGCCAGATCCAGCGTGCCCGCGCCGAGCCGGGCCATGGCCTCGGCGGAGCTGAGCACATCCAGCTTCACATCCACGCCCGGGCTTTGACGGGCCAGCCGCTCCAGCAGGCGGGGCAGCAAGCCCGCGCTCACGCCCGCCGTGGTGGCAAGGCGCACCAGGCCTTCCAGCCCCTGCGCGCGCCGGCGCACCTGCTCCACCACCTCGTCGGCCCCGGCCAGCAGGCGGCGCCCCCCGGCCACGAGCGCCTCGCCAGCCGGCGTCAGGCTGGCCTGGCGCCGGCCGCGCACCACCAGCGCGGCGCCCAGCCGCGACTCCAGTTCACTGATGTGCAGGCTGACCGTCGGTGGCGCCAGGTGCAGGGCCTGGGCCGCGGCGGCCAGCGTGCCCAGGTCGGCGATGGCAACAAGGGTCTGGACCTGGTCCAGGTTGAGGTTTCGCATCAGGAATCCTGAATTCAATAGTCATTGAATTCAACTTTACAGATGTCTGGCTGAAAAACATCATTCGCTCATCAAAAAACTGGCCCCTGCGCGCACTCACTCAGCCCCCGGAACCCCATCGCCATGCTCACCAACGACGTCTTCCTCATCGTGCTGCTGTCGGCCGCGCTCAACGCGGGCTGGAACAGCGCCATCAAGCTGGGCGGCAACCGCATCACCGCCATGGCGATCACCACGCTCATGGGCAGCGGTCTGTCCCTGCTGGCGCTGCCATGGGTCAACCTGCCGGCCGCGGCCAGCTGGCCGCTGCTCGCGCTGTCCGTTGCGGTGCACACGGCCTACCACTTCGCCTTGCCCATTGCCTACAACCACGGCGACATGGGGCAGGTCTACCCCATCGCCCGGGGCTCGGCGCCGCTGCTGGTGGTGGCGGGGGCGGCCATGTTCGCGGGGGAATGGCCAGGGGCCGGGGCGCTGTGGGGCGTTGCCTGCCTGTGCGCGGGCGTGTTGTCGCTGGCGCTCGTGCGGGGTGGCGGCACGCAGCGCCGGGCCGTGGGGTATGCGCTGCTGACCGGGGTGCTGATCGCCGCCTACACGGTGGTGGATGCGCTGGGGGCACGTCAGGCGGGGTCGGCCATCGGCTTCGCGGTGGTGCTCACGCTGGGCGACGGCATCGCCACGGCGCTCATCGTTCTGTGGTGGAAAGGGCCCCGCGCCTTCCGGGTCGACCCGCCCATGCTCTGGCGCTGCGCCGCGGCCGGCACGATGCAGATGGGCGCCTACTGGATCGCCGTCTGGGCCCTGGCGCGCGCGCCCATGGGCGCCGTGTCGGCCCTGCGCGAGACCAGCGTGCTGCTGGTGGCGCTGATTTCCACCTGGATGCTCAAGGAGCCCCTGGGCGCGGCGCGCATGGCTTCGGCCGCACTGGTGTGCGCGGGGCTGCTGATGGTGCGGCTCTCGTCCTGAAGGCCGTGCGAGCGGCCAGGGCGGCCAGGGCAGCTACTGCGGCGCTTCGGCCTCGCCGAGCGGGCGCACCAGCCGCACCGGCAGCTTGCTGGCGCGGGCCACGTCGCCGCGCGCCTCGCCGGTGGACAGGTTCACCGCCCAGCCATTGATCGCCCCCATCTGGGCCGCCGCGTCGCCGGAACGCCCCTGCATGACAGTGTTGTAGTTGTACGGGTTGCCCCGTTGCGCGACCACATTGGCCGTGGCGGACCAGTGCCACTGCGCGGGGGCCGCCGGAAACAGCGCGGCGTTCAGGCCCGGGGGACTGGCCGTGCGGTCGATGAGCCGCTGCAGCTCCGGCGCACGCGGCAGGCGCCAGGCCACGCCCTCTGCCTTCCAGCGGTCGCTGGCCAGCGCCGCGGCTTCGGCGCGGTCCAGCAACCGTGGCTTGCCGGTGCAGGTGCCGGTCTGGCGGCTCCATTGCATGCCCTCGGCGCAGCGCGGCCAGGCAAGCCGGGCGCGCAGGTCCAGGACCACCGCGCCATCCTTCGACAGCGCCCAGTCGGTGGCGGCCAAGGGCTCGGCCGCCCGCGCGGGCCAGGGGGCGGCACAGGCCGTGGCGAAGGCCAGTGTGCCGCCCAGCAAGGCGGCGGGATGAAGGTGTGGGCGGGACGGTGTGGTCATGTGCTGGAGGGGGGGCGACGCGGCCACGGTGGGCGTGGGCCGCGATGGACCACAGCCTAACCGCATGGCCCGCCCCGCGCCCCGCGCCAGATCAAGAAACCTTCGCGGTGCGCCTGCCCGCCTGCGGCCCCGCATCCGGTGCCACGCCCGCCAGCGCGCCCGACCGCGCCAGCGCCTGCGCCAGGAAGGTGACGAAGGTCTGCACCCGCGTGGAAAACTGGTGGCGCTGCGGATAGACCGCATAGACGTCGGCCGCGGGCGTCTGGTACTGCGGCAGCACGGGCTCCAGCAGGCCCTGCGCCAGGTGCCGGTTCACGTCCCACTCCGCCCGCATCACGATGCCGTGGCCCTGCAGCGCCCACAGCACGGCGATCTCGCCGTCATTGGTGGTCAGGTTGCCCGTGATCTTGATCGACTCGGTGTGCGCCTTGCTCCCGCGCCCGGTGGTCAGGCGCCACAAGCCGTAGGCCTCGTCACCCTGGCGGATGCCGATGCACCGGTGCTCCATCAGGTCGCGCGGCACGCGCGGCCTGCCGTGGCGGTCCAGGTACGCCGGGGCCGCGCACAACACGCGCCGGTTGGGCGCGATGCGCCGCGCGATCACGCGGCCGTCGGGCGGCTCGCCAAAACGCACGCACACGTCGTAGGCGTCGTCGGTGATCGGCGGCGGGTGCACCGACAGCTGCAGCTGCACGTCCACCTCGGGGTACAGCCGCACGAAGTCGGAGATGGCCGGCGCGATGTGCATGCGGCCAAAGCCCAGCGTGGCGTTCACGCGCAGCAGGCCCTTGGGGGTTGCCCGGGACTGCACGATGAGTTCATCGAGCGCATCGATCTCGCGCAGGATGCGGCGCGCGTGCTCCAGCAGCAGTTCGCCCTCGGGCGTGAGGCTCATGCGCCGCGTGGAGCGGTTCACCAGCACCACGCCCAGGCGCCGCTCCATCTGCGCCAGGTGCTTGCTCACGGCGGCGGTGGACACGCCCATTTCGCGCCCCGCCGCGCTCAGGCTGGGGCTGGCGGCCAGGGTGGAGAAAAAGCCCAGTTCGGCGGGCTGGATGGTGCTGGAGCTCATGCATCCATGTTAACCCACGGTTAACGATGGATTCACTTTCAGGGCATTTCCTGTGCGCACGGCGGCCTAAAGTCCAGCCATCCACCACCGTTCTTTGTACACCCCATGACCACCTACCAAATCGCCACCATTCCCGGAGACGGCATCGGCAAGGAAGTGATTCCCGCAGGCCAGCGCGTGCTGGAAGCCCTGTCCGCCCAGCACCCTGGCCTGCAGTTCGCGTTCGAGAATTTCGGCTGGGGCGGCGACTGGTACCGCGCCCACGGCGCGATGATGCCGGCCGATGGCCTGGACGCCCTGCGCGGCAAGGACGCCATCCTGTTCGGTTCGGCCGGCGACCCGGACATCCCCGACCACATCACGCTGTGGGGCCTGCGCCTGAAGATCTGCCAGGGGTTCGACCAGTACGCCAACGTGCGGCCCACGCGCATCCTGCCGGGCATCGACGCGCCGCTCAAGCGCTGCACGCCCCAGGACCTGGACTGGGTCATCGTGCGCGAAAACTCCGAGGGTGAATACTCCGGCGTCGGCGGCCGCGTGCACCAGGGCCACCCCATCGAGGCCGCCACCGATGTCTCCATCATGACCCGCGTGGGCGTGGAGCGCATCCTGCGTTTTGCCTTCCGCCTGGCCCGATCGCGCCCCCGCAAGCAACTCACCGTCATCACCAAGAGCAACGCGCAGCGCCATGCCATGGTGATGTGGGACGAGATCGCCGCGCAGGTGGCTACCGAGTTCCCCGATGTGCAATGGGACAAGGAACTGGTGGACGCCGCCACGGCCCGCATGGTCAACCGCCCCGCCACGCTGGACACCATCGTCGCGACCAACCTGCACGCCGACATCCTCTCGGACCTGGCCGCGGCGCTGGCCGGCAGCCTGGGCATCGCGCCCACCGGCAACATCGACCCCGAGCGCCGCTACCCCAGCATGTTCGAGCCCATCCACGGCTCGGCGTTCGACATCATGGGCAAGGGCCTGGCCAACCCCATCGGCACCTTCTGGTCGGTGGTGATGCTGCTGGAGCACTTGGGCGAGGCCGAGGCGGCCCGCGCCGTGATGCAGGCCATCGAGCAGGTCACCGCCAACCCCGCCCTGCACACCCGCGATCTGGGCGGCACGGCCACCACGGCGCAGGTGACCGATGCCGTGTGCGCGCTCATCAGCAGCGCACCGGCCGCGCGCAAAGCCGCCTGACCGCACTTGCCCCCGGCGGGCAGAACAACAAGGCCACAAAGGCCATGCACCCGCCGCACAACCACCCTTTCGGAGACAAACCATGCGCCGCCCTACCCCCCATCCCACCTGCATCGCCCAGCCGCTGCGCCGCCCCTACCTGATGGCCCTGGCGGCGGTCGCCGTAGCCGCCTGCCTGCTGCCCGGCACAAAGGCCCACGCGCAGGGCCCGGCCTGGCCCGCCAAGCCCGTCACCATCGTCGTGCCGTTCGCGGCCGGGGGCACCACCGACGTGCTGGCGCGCGCACTGGGCGAAAAGCTGGGCGTGGCACTGGGCCAGCCGGTCATCGTGGAAAACCGGGGCGGCGCGGGCGCCACCATTGGCGCCGACTACGTGGCCAAGGCACCTGCCGACGGCCACACGCTGCTGATGGGCGCGGTGCACCACACCATCGCCACCAGCGTGTACAAGAAGCTCGGCTACGACTTCCAGAAGAGCTTCGCGCCCATCACCACCGTGGCGCTCGTGCCCAATGTGCTTGCCGTGAGCGCCGCCACGCCCGCCAGGGACGTGAAGGAACTCGTGGCCCTGGTGAAGGCCGCGCCCGACAAGTTCTCGTACGGCTCCAACGGCGCGGGCACCGCGCAGCACCTGATCGGCACGCAGTTCGCCACGGCCATCGGCCAGCCGCTGCTGCACGTGCCCTACAAGGGCAGCGGGCCATTGACCACCGACCTGCTGGGCGGCCAGGTATCGATGTCGTTCGACACCGTGACGCCCGTGCTGCCGCACATCAAGGCCGGCAAGCTGCGCGCGCTGGCCGTGACCACGGCCAGGCGGTCGTCCGCGCTGCCCGACGTGCCCACCCTGCAGGAGAGCGGCTTCGCGGGCTTCGACATCGGCACCTGGTTCGGCGTGCTCGCGCCCGTGCGCACGCCGCCCGAGGTCGTGGAACGGCTCAACGCCGAAATGGTCAAGGTGATCCAGTCGGCCGACTTCAGGAAGCGCATGCTGGACATCGGCGCCGAGCCCGTCGGCAACACCCCGGCGCAGATGGCCCAGCAGATCGCCAGCGACACGGCGCGTTTTGCCAGGCTGGTGGCGGACCACCGGATCTCTGCGGAATGAAGCATCCGGCGGCGGGCACAGCCCCGCACCAAACTTGCAGCAAAAAACAGCCACAAGCGCTTTACCATCAAGCGCCAATAGCTATCGATTAGATAGCAATCAACAGGCGACTGGTGCCTGGGGTCAGCGGTGGCTGAGCCTGCGCACCGCCCAGTCGCCCAGGCTCTGCACGGCCTGTACGAAGAAGATCAGCACCAGCACCACGGCCAGCATGATCTCGGGTAGGAAGCGCTGGTAGCCGTAGCGGATGCCCAGGTCGCCCAGGCCGCCGCCGCCGATGGCGCCGGCCATGGCCGAGTAGCCCGTGAGACTCACGAAGGTGATGGTCAGGCCCGCCACGATGCCGGGCAGCGCCTCGGGCAGCAGCACCTTCCACACGATCTGGCTGGTGGTCGCGCCCATGGCCTGGGCGGCTTCCACGAGGCCGTGGTCCACCTCGCGCAGCGCGGCCTCCACCAGGCGCGCCACGAACGGGGCGGCGGCGATGGTCAGCGGCACCACGGCCGCGGCCGTGCCGATGGACGAGCCGGTGATGAAGCGCGTGAACGGGATGATGGCCACGAGCAGGATGATGAAGGGCGTGGAGCGCACGGCGTTGACCAGCCAGCCCACGAGCTTGTTGACGGGCCCGTTTTCGAGCACGCCGCCCTGGTCGGTGAGGCGCAGGAACACGCCCAGCGGCACGCCCAGCAGGCCGCCGACCAGGCCGGAGATGCCGACCATGACCAGCGTTTCCCACAGCGACGAGGCGAAGAGGTCCAGCATGGCCGGGGTGAAGTTGTCGAACATGTTTTTTTCCCTTCCTCAAGCCGGTACGGCCACTTCTTCGACGGCGACGCCACTGGCGCGCAGGTGCGCCACGGCGCCGCGCAGGCGGTCGGCCTCGCCGCTGGCATAGACGGCCAGCGAGCCGAAGGTCTCGTCCTGGATCTCGTCCACCTGGCCGTGCAGGATGCTCATGTCCACGCCGAACTGGCGGATGAGCTGCGACAGGATGGGCTGGTACGCGCTGTCACCTGCGTACGACAGGCGCAGCAGCTGGCCCGTGCGGTCCGGTGCCGTGGCAGCGAGCTGAACTGCGAGCGTGCGCACATGGCCGAGCACGCTGGCGGGCAGCTCCTGCGGCAGGATCTCGTCGATCAGGCTCTTGGTGATGGGTTGCTGCGGGCGCGTGAAGACATCCAGCACGCGGCCCTGCTCCACGATGCGGCCGGCCTCGATCACGGCCACGCGGTCGGCCACCTGCTTGATGACCTGCATCTGGTGCGTGATGAGCACCACCGTGAGGCCCAGCTCCCGGTTCACCTGGCGCAGCAGGTCGAGGATGGAGCGCGTGGTCTCGGGGTCGAGCGCGGACGTGGCTTCATCCGAGAGCAGCACCTTGGGGCGGCTGGCCAGCGCGCGCGCAATGCCCACGCGCTGCTTCTGGCCGCCACTGATCTGCGCCGGGTAGCGTTGGGCCAGGGCCGACAGGCCCACCAGGTCCAGCAGCGGGTTCACGCGTTCGCGGATGGCGGCCTTGTCCATGCCCGCCAGTTCCAGCGGCAGGGCCGCGTTGTCGAACACCGTGCGCGAGGACAGCAGGTTGAAATGCTGGAAGACCATGCCGATCTCGCGGCGGGCATCGCGCAGCTGGGCATCGCCCAGCTGGGTCAGGTCGCGGCCATTGACGATGACCTGGCCCGTGGTGGGGCGGTTGAGCAGGTTGATGACGCGCACCAGCGAGCTCTTGCCCGCACCGCTCTTGCCGATGATGCCGAACACTTCGCCCGGCGTGATGTGAAGGTCGATGCCCTTGAGAGCCTCGACCGGGCCTTGTGAGCCCTGGTAGGTTTGGGTGATACCCCGTAAGTCGATCATGAAAAAGCAGTGGCGCGTCACAGGACATGCCGATGGTCCGTGGCGCGCGGTGAGGAATGGGATGCGGGACTGTATCGGCGAATCGTAAGTTCACAAACGATTGAAAAATCGGGTGATTAGATCCACAGGTTATGAAGACCGTGATAGGTTCACCTTCATAGCTCCTAATTGCATAGCATCTGGCGCAATACTATCCAGCACGATTCGCCAATTTTCCTGTTTTTTCATGAAGGCTTGAAAACGATCTCTCAAGAACGCTTCTATATTTCAACTTTTGTTGTAATATCGAATAATGCAAGAACCCGACGTCATCCGATCCCTCGCCGCCCTGGCCCAGGAAGTGCGCCTGCGCGTGTTCCGCGCACTGGTGGTGGCCGGCCAGGACGGACTCACGCCCGGGGCGCTGTCCGAACAGCTGGGCATTGCGCCCAACACGCTGTCGTTCCACCTCAAGGAGCTGACCCACGCGGGCCTGGTGAGCCCGCAGCGCCAGGGCCGCAACCTGATCTACCGCGCATCGTTTGCCACCATGAACGAACTGCTGGCCTACCTGACCGAGAACTGCTGCCAGGGCGCCGCCTGCCTGCCCGGCACCGCCACCGCCGCCTGCGATTGCTGACCCACAACCCACGCCACGGCCCACGGCCTAAAGGAAGCCACCATGAAGCGATTCCACGTCCACCTGCATGTCGATGACTTCGCCAAGAGCATCGCGTTCTATTCCCGGCTGTTCGCGGCCGCCCCCGCGCGCGTGGAGGCCGACTACGCCAAATGGATGCTCGAAGACCCGCGCGTGAACTTCGCCATCTCCACCCGCGGCGACAAGCCCGGCGTGGACCACCTGGGTTTCCAGGTGGACGAGGCCGGCGAACTGGCCGAGCTGAAGGCGCGCGCCCAGGGCGCCGACATGGCCCTGCTGGACGAAGGCGCCACCACCTGCTGCTATGCCCGCAGCGACAAGCACTGGATCGCCGACCCGCAGGGCGTGGCGTGGGAACACTTCCACACGCTGGGCAACATTCCCGTGTTCAACGAAGCCGCGGCCCAGCCCGCCCAGGCCGCCTGCTGCCCCACGGGCGCGCCCTCAATCCCCGAGCCGGGCCAGGCCGCCTGCTGCGGCCCCACGGCCACCAACCCCAACAAGTGCTGCTGACCCGAACGGGACCCACGCCGACGACCCCTGCCCGCGAACTGCCCGCGCACTGACATCCCCATGCACCCCAAAAACCCTTCACAGTCCGCCCCGGCCGCCGGCATGGCGGTGTTCGAGCGCTACCTCACCGTGTGGGTGCTGCTGTGCATCGTGGCGGGCATTGCGCTCGGCCAATGGCTGCCGGGCGCGGCCCGCGCGGTGGGCGCGCTGGAGGTGGCGCGTGTCAACCTGCCGGTGGGCCTGCTCATCTGGGTGATGATCATCCCCATGCTGCTGAAGGTGGACTTCGGCGCGCTGGCCGGGGTGCGCCAGCACCTGCGGGGCATTGGCGTGACGCTGTTCGTCAACTGGCTGGTCAAGCCGTTTTCGATGGCCCTGCTGGGCTGGCTGTTCATCCGCCACTGGTTTGCCCCCTGGCTGCCCGCCGAGCAGATCGACAGCTACATCGCCGGGCTGATCCTGCTGGCGGCCGCGCCCTGCACGGCCATGGTGTTCGTGTGGAGCCGGCTCACGGGCGGAGACCCGCTGTTCACGCTGTCGCAGGTGGCGCTCAACGACAGCATCATGGTCGTGGCGTTCGCGCCGCTGGTGGGCTTTTTGCTGGGCCTGTCGGCCATTGCCGTGCCGTGGGACACGCTGCTTGCCTCGGTGGTGCTGTACATCCTGATCCCGGTGGCGATCGCGCAGTGGCTGCGCAGGCGGCTTCTGCGCCGGGGCGAAGCGGCCTTCCAGGCGGCCATGGCGCGCACCGGCCCGTGGTCCATCGCCGCGCTGCTGGCCACCCTCGTGCTGCTGTTCGCGTTCCAGGGCGAGGCCATCCTGCGGCAGCCCCTGGTGATCGCCCTGCTGGCCGTGCCGATCTTGATCCAGGTGCTGTTCAACTCCGCGCTGGCCTACGGCCTGAACCGCGCCGTGGGCGAAAAACACAGCATCGCCTGCCCGTCGGCGCTGATCGGCGCATCCAACTTCTTCGAGCTGGCCGTGGCCGCCGCCATCAGCCTGTTCGGACTGCACTCGGGCGCGGCGCTGGCCACCGTGGTGGGTGTCCTGGTCGAAGTGCCGGTGATGCTGCTGGTGGTGCACGCCGTCAACCGCAGCAAGGGCTGGTATGAAGCCGGTATCTGACGGCCCGCGCGCGGCAGGCCGCCCCGGCGATGGCCCTCAGGCGTCTCGCGGACCGTGCCCCATCACCGCGTTGACCTTGCCCACCAGGGTCTGGGCATCAAAGGGCTTGACCAGCAGCTCCATCTGCGCGCCGAGGAACTGCGGCGTCATGGCCGCCTGCTCGGCATAGCCCGTCATCAGGATGACCTTGATGGACGGAAACTTCTCGCGCGCATAGTCGGCCACCTGGCGGCCGTTGGGGCCGGGCAGGCCCACGTCGGACACCAGCAGGTCAAAGTGCACCGCCCCCGAGAGCAGGGCCATGGCGGCGCTGCCGGTGGCGGCCTCCATCACGTGGAAACCCATGTCGCGCAGCAGTTCCACGGCCAGCGTGCGCACCGTGTCGTCGTCTTCCACCACCAGGGTGGAATCGGGTCGGCGCGCGCTGGAGAGATTGGCCACCGGCTCGGGCAGCTCGGCCATCGCCTCGTGCTGCGACCGCATGAAATACAGCGCCACGCTGGTGCCCAGCCCCACGGCGCTGTCCAGCACCGCAAGGCCGCCGGACTGGCGCATGAAGCCGTAGATCATCGACAGCCCCAGCCCCGTGCCCTGCCCCAGCGGCTTGGTGGTGAAGAACGGATCGAAGGCGCGCGCGATCACATCGCCCGTCATGCCGGTGCCCGTGTCCCGCACCGTCACGCGCACGTAGTCGCCCGGCTCCAGCCCCGGCGTGGCCTGCGCGGTGGCGGCGTCGGCATGCACGTTGTCGGCCGCGATGTACAGCGCACCGCCGCCCGGCATGGCATCGCGCGCATTGATCGCCAGGTTGACCACCGCGCTCTCAAACTGGTGGGCATCGGTCAGCGCGGGCCACAGGTCCTGCGGCAGGTGCAGCTGCAGCGCGATGTTCTCGCCGCACGTCGTCTTGAGCATGGACTCCAGCCCGCCCAGCGAGGACACCAGGTCCACGGGCCGGGAATCCAGCGGCTGGCGGCGCGAGAACGCCAGCAGGCGCTGCGTGAGCGACGCCGCCCGCTTGGCCGCCGCCAGGCCCGACTCGATGTAGCGCCCCACCTCGTCATGGCGCCCCTGGGCAATGCGCTGCCGGATGAGCTGCAGCGGCAGCACGATGCCCTGCAGCATGTTGTTGAAGTCGTGGGCGATGCCGCCGGTGAGCTGGCCCACGGCCTCCATCTTCTGGCTCTGGCGCAAAAGCTCCTCGGCGTTGCTGAGCGCCTCCTTGCGCAGGTGCTCCTCGGTGGTGTCGCGGCCCACGGCCTGGATGAAGCCCTCGCTGGGCACGGCGGTCCAGGCGATCCACCGCTCGCCGCCGTCGCGATGGCGGTAGCGCGCGGTGATCTGGCGGCGCGTGGGCTCGGTGGCCAGCAGGGCCATTTCGTCCTGCACCTGCGCCATGTCGTGCCCATGGGCGAACGCCGCCAGCGGATGGCCCACGGTCTCCGCCTCCGACCAGCCCAGCGTCGCGGTCCAGGCGGGATTCACGGCGGTGATGGTGCCGTCCAGGCGTGCCACCAGCAGCACGTCGTCCGAGAGCTGCCACAGCCGGTTGCGGTCGGCCGTGCGCTGCGCCACCTGCTGCTCCAGCGACGCCGCCACATCGCGCCACTGGCGCAGCGCGTTGAACTTGCTGGTGGTCTCGATCACGGTGTCCAGCATGCCCACCACCGCGCCGTGCTCGTCGCGCACCGGGCTGTAGCAGAACGTGAAATAGGCCTGCTCGGGGTGGCCGTAGCGGTTCACCTCCAGCGGGAAATCCTCGATGAACGTGGCTTCGCCGGCATAGGCGCGCTCGGCGATGGGACCGATGGTGGGCCAGGCCTCGCTCCACACATCCTTGAAGGAGCGCCCGAGCGCCTCGGGCTTGTTGCCCAGTATCAGGCGGAACGCATCGTTGTAGATGGTAGTGAACTGCGCCCCCCAGACCAGGCATGACGGAAAGCGCGACGCGAGCAGGGCCTCGACGCAGTAGCGCAGCGTGGCGGGCCATGCCTGCATGGGCCCCAGCGCGCTGCCCGCCCAGTCGTAGCGGCGCACCTTCTCGCTCATGGCGCCCTCGGCGCGGGGAAATGGCAGCACGGTGGCGGGCGGGGAATCGTTCATGGTGGATGGGGCGCGGCAGCAGCAGGGGCTGGCGCCCAGGCACAAAGTGCATGCAGTCTACAGGCGAAGCGCCACCGCTTCGCGAACCCCGGCACCCTCAGGCGCCCGCGACGGCGCCGCGCCGCTGCACCCGGCGCGACACCAGGAAACCCAGCACGAAGATCCCCAGCGCCGCCACCGAGAACACGGGCGGCAGCCACCCCCGGTCCACGCTGAACGCCACGGCGAGCACCCCGAGGGACTGGCCCAGGAACAGCAGGCACGCAAACAGCGTAACCGCCGTGCCGCGCGCCTGCGGCGCCATCTGCGTGGCCTGCACCTGCAGCGTGTTGTGCAGCATGTAGAAACCGATGCCCGCCAGGAAACACCCGAGCACCGCCCACGCCACCCACGGCGCCCAGGCCAGCAGCAGCAGGCCGCTGGCGATCAGGGAGGCCCCGGCAAGCGCCAGCCCCTGTTCGCCGAGCGCGGCCAGCCACCGGCGGGCGAACATGCTGTAGAGGAGCCCGCCCACGCCATAGAGCACCATCGCGCCGCCAGCCGCCGAGGCCGACAGGCCGAAACCGTCGACCAGGCGCGCGGGCACGAAGGCCAGCGTGCCAAAGGCCAGCGCCCCCTCGATGGACACCACCGCGAGCACCCAGCGCACGCGCGGCATGCGCAGCAGGTTCCGGGTGCTGGCCAGGTAGGCCGCCAGCGAAAACCCGGCCCCAGGCTCCTGCGCGCCCGCGGGGTGCGCCGCTGCGGCCCCGCCGGCCCGCAGGCGGCGCAGCAGCAGCACCGCCGCCGTCATGAACAGCACCGAGAGCACGGCGAACGCGCCACGCCAGCCCAGGGTTTCGGTGGCAAAGCCGCCAAACCACTGGCCGGCCATCATCCCCGTGACGGTGGCCACCATGAGGCGCGCCAGCGTCTCCTGCCGCTGCCCATAGTCCACCTCGTCACCGATCCAGGCCATGGACAGCGGAATGATCCCCGCCGCCGCCGCCCCCATGGCCGCACGCGCGACCACCAGCACGGTAAAGCTGGGCGCCAGCGCGGTGGCCGCGCTGAACACCGCGCAGGCTGACGTGGCGCCAATGATCACCTGCAGCTTGCCCAGCCGGTCCCCCAGCGGTCCGTAGACGAGTTGCAGCACGCCATAGGCCACCGCGAAGGCCGCCACCACGGCGGAGGCATCGCCCGTGGTGACATGGAACTCATGGGACAGGGACACCAGCATGGGGTCGCACACACGCATGGACGCCATGCTGCAGAAAGCTGCCAGGCTGATCAGCCGCAGCATCGTCGAAGAAGAGGTCATATGACCCGATTGTGGGGCGGCGCGCGCCACGGTGCAGGCACACCCGCCAATGGCCCGCAAACCGCCGCGCGGCCCTTCGCCGCCGGCCGCCCGGTGGTTCGGACGAATTCACCGGCCAGCACCGGCCCGCGCGGCATCCGCGCCCAGGGGGCGCCGGACTTGCCCGACAGACACGCCTGCGCGGGCCTCAGCCCTTGGCCAGGTTGAAGCTGGTGTCGAAGGTGCCCCGCACATCCAGCCGCTGCTTGATCAGGCCGGCCGCCAGGTAGAAGTCGGCCGTCTTCTGCTGGTCCGCCAGCACCTGGGCGTCGATGTCCTGCCAGCGCGTGGCGCGGCGCTCGAACTGCAGTTGCGCGGCGTCGGCCGGGATGCCGATGATGCGGGCGAGCGACTGGCCGAACGGCTTGGCGTTCTGGTAGGACCACACCTGGGCGCGCGCCACGCGCTCCTTGAAGTCCTGCAGCACCGCGCGCTTTTCGGCCAGCGCCGCGTCGGTGGCGGCCAGGAAGGACAGGCCCGTCCACAACCCCCGGCCGCTGACCAGCACGCGGGCATGGCCGCTGGTTTCGGCCAGCGCGGTGTAGGGCTCCCACGTGGCCCAGGCGTCCACCGAGCCCTGCGTGAGCGCGAGCTTGGCGTCGGGCGGCGGGATGAAGCGCAACTGCACGTCGTCGGCCTTGAGCCCGGCGGATTCGAGCACCTTGAGCGTGACGAAGTGGCCGATGGAGCCGCGGTTGGTGGCGATGCTCTTGCCCTTGAGGTCTGCCGCCGTCTTGAGCGGCGAGTGGGGCGCCACCAGCACGGCGGTGCCGTACGCGTCCGACCGGCTGGCCGCAAAGGCCTTGACCCGGCTGCCCGCCGCCAGGGTGAACAGCAGCGGCGCATCGCCGATAGGCCCGAAGTCCACGGCGTTGGCGTTGAGCGCCTCGGCCAGTGGCGCTGCGGCCGGGAACTCGCTCCACTTGATGTCGTAGGGCAGGTTCTTCAGCTCGCCCGCAGCGTCGAGCAGCGCCTGCAGCCCGCCCTTCTGGTCGCCCGCACGCAGCAACACGCGCTGCTGGGCATGGGTGAGCACGGGCGAGAGGAACGAACTGGCGGCAACGGAAGCGGTCAGCAGATGGTGGAATTGGCGGCGCAGCATGGTGGTCGGGTGTGAAAGGGGGTTGGCACTGTCGAAGGGACTCTGGCTTCCATTGCATCACCCGGCCCGCGCTCCACCAACGAAGCCTTGCGACCATCCATATGCGGTTTTCGCATGCCGGGCACGGGCCGCTTGCAGGCACCCTGCCCCGCCCTTGCTGCCGCTGCAACGACCCGGCGCACCCCTGGGGTCAGTAGCCCCGCGCCCCGTCCACCACGTCTTCCAGCGGCTCCCCCGCCACATGGCGCGCCAGATTGGCCACGAACTTGTGGGCCGTCAGCTGCGCTGCGCCCTGCGCCGCCCATGACACATGGGGCGTGATCCGCACGCGCGGGTGGCTGTACAGCGGGTGGCCGTCGGGCAGGGGCTCGGGATCGGTCACGTCCAGCGTGGCGCCGGACAGGCGCCCGCTGTCCAGCGCCTGCAGCAGCGCCTGCGGGTCCACCAGTGCACCGCGTGCAATGTTCACCAGGTGCTGCCCGGGCCTGGCGTGCGCCAGGGTGGCGGCGTTGATGAGATGGTAGGTCTGCGCGGTGATCGGCAGGGCCAGCACCAGGTGGTCCGAGGCCGCGAGCAGCTGCTCGATGGAGCCGACCGTGCGCACGCCATCATCGCCCTGCACCTGCGCTCCGCCGCGTCGCAGCACCGTCACCTGCATTCCGAATGCCCGCGCCAGCCGCGCCACCTCGCGCCCGATGGCGCCGTAGCCCGCGATGCCCAGCGCGCGCGCCTGCAGCGTGCCGGGCAGGTACTGGTCCACCCGAGCAAAGGTCTCGCGCCACGGCCCGGCGCCCGACACCTGCAGCGTGTCCCATGCGCGCTGGTGCGTCAGCAGCGCGGTCAGCACATATTCGGCAATGGGCACGGCCGCCACGCCGCGCGAGCAGGTGACCTGCGGCACCTGCAGCAGCCAGGGCGGAAAGAAGTCGATGCCTGCAGATGCCACCTGCACCCATTTCAACCGCCCGGGCCAGCCTGCGGGGGCGGTGGCCGGCGCATGGCGCCAGCCGTTGCGCGGGCCGGTGAAGAGGATGTCCACATCGGCCGCGCGATCCCAGGCGGGCACATCGGCATCGTCGGCCGCCAGCACCACGGGCAGGCCCGCGACCTCCAGCAGCGCATCGGCCTCCGGGCCTGCCTGGTTCAGAACGACCCAGCGGTCGGCACCTGCGTTGGCATCATCGTCGTCACGTGCATCGACCGTGCCGCTGCCAGGATCGTGCGCAGCCAGCACCGCGCTCATGCGGCCCCCACGGCCAGCGCCCTGCGGCCCGCGGCAACATAGGCGCTGTCGTCCTGCGGCGTGTGCACGCGGCCGCACAGCACGTCGCGCAGGTGGCGCTCCAGCGGGTTCTTGCGCGCCAGGCCGTGGTTGCTGGTCAGCTCCAGCGCGGCCTGCACGGCCTCGATGGCGTTGCGCGTGGCCAGGGTCTTCACCAGGCCGCTGTCCACGGTGGGCACCAGCGTACCGGCATCGAGGTCGTGGGCCAGGCTGACGATCAGGCGGTCGTTGGTGAGCAGCAGGCCTTCGATGCGGCCCACGGCCTCTTGCGCGCGGGGCAAGGTCGCCAGCGGCGCGCCCAGGCTGGCGGGCACGCGCTCGCGCAGGAACTGCACCAGCCAGTCGCGCGCGGCGCGTGCCACGCCGGTGTACAGCGCGGCCAGCATCACCGTCATCTCGGCCTGCATCGCGGGTTCGCCGCGCGCCCAGTCCTGCGGCAGGCGCAGGTCCAGCGCGTGCGCGTGGGGTATCAGCACATCGTGCAGGTGCACATCGTGGCTGCCGCTGGCGCGCAGGCCCAGGTGGTCCCAGGTCTCCGCGATGCGGATGCCGGGCAGGCCCGCTCGCACCAGGAAGGCGCCGGTGCGCGGCGTGGCCTCGTCCGTGCGGGCCCACACCACATACCAGCGCAGGATGGGCGCGCCGGTGGAATACACCTTGTGCCCGCTGATGCGCCAGCCCTCGGCCGTATGCCGCGCCACCGTGGCCGGCAGGCCGCCACGCGCGGGCGAGCCCAGTTCGGGCTCCACGCGCAGTGCGTTGATCAGTGAGACCTCATGCACCGATTCATTCACCAGTTGCTGCGCCAGCGCCGGCGGCCAGGGCGAGCCGGGGCGGCCCATGCCGCGCTGCTGGATGTACTGCATGGTCAGCACCAGCGCCGTGGCCGGGCAGCCCTGGCCGATGGCACCGACCACCTCGGCCAGCTGCGCGACCGAGGCGCCCTGCCCGCCCAGCGACCGCGGCGCGGCCAGGGCCAGCAGGCCGGCCTGCTGCAGCT
Source organism: Acidovorax sp. GW821-FHT10E03 (assembly GCF_059415205.1). Taxonomy (NCBI): domain Bacteria; kingdom Pseudomonadati; phylum Pseudomonadota; class Betaproteobacteria; order Burkholderiales; family Comamonadaceae; genus Acidovorax; species Acidovorax sp. GW821-FHT10E03. Next base: position 403,162 of record NZ_JBWKMU010000003.1, read on the forward strand.
CGGCGAAGTTGGCGTGCGGAAAGCTCCCGTCTCGGTCGTGCACCGCGGCGCGCGCACCGAACTCCGCCGCCAGCGCGCGTGCGGCTTGCCCCCAGGTCAGTGGCGCATTCACTGCAGCACCTCGGGCTGGTCGCGCACGATGATGTCGAACAGGCTCTTGAACGCGAACTGCGCACCGCCCGGCCCGCCGATCTGCGCATGCGTGCGCAGCGCGATCTCGTGCGGGATGGGTTTGGGGGTGCCGGCGGCTTCGGCCAGCAGCTGGGCCTGGCAGGCGTTCTCCAGCGCGATGTACCACCACGCGGCGGCCTCCACCGACGGGCCTGCCGTCAGGATGCCGTGGTTCTGCAAAATGACGGCCTTTTGCGCGCCCAGGGCTTCGCCGATGCGAAAACCTTCGTCGGTCTCCAGCACCACGCCGGTGAAGTCGTCGAACAGCGCATGGTCTTCATAAAAGATGCACGAGTCCTGCGTGAGCGCATCAAGCTTGCGGCCCAGCGACGACCAGGCCTTGCCGTAGGTCGAATGCGTGTGAGCGGCGGCCACGATGTCCGGCCGCGTCTCGTGCAGCGCGGCGTGAATGGCGAACGCCGCGCGGTTCAGCGGGCCCTGGCCCACCACGATCTCGCCGGCAGCGTTCACGAGCAGCAGGTCGGACACCTTGATCTGCGAGAAATGCAGGCCCAGAGGGTTCACCCAGAAGTGGTCCGTCCACTCCGGGTCGCGCGCGGTGATGTGACCGGCCAGCCCGTAGTTGAAGCCCTGCTGCGCAAACAGCCGGAAGGCCACGGCCAGCGTCTCCTGCCGGTGGCGGCGCTCGGCCTCGACCGTGGGGCGGGCCGCCGGGGCGTCGAACCAGTCCTTGCGCCGGGGCTGGGCGTTGGGGACAAGAGTGTGAATGGCAGGAGTGGGTGTGAGGACTGCAGACATGGGCAATGGCTTTCGGAAGCGGAGAGGGTTGGCAAAAGCAAGAGGCGGAAGAACGCAGCCACCTTAGAAGTCCCCTCCTGCTTCGCCAACGAAGAAATCCGCGTGACCACATGCGGTTTTTGCATGCCCCACAGGAACGTTGTCCAGCTCTATCGCCAGCGTAGCGCCAGAGCCCTTTCGTTCTGCGGTGGACCAGCCTTGCTGGGCAATGGACTGCGATTGCCAATGGTGGCGCCCAGGCGCGATGCCACGGGGGATGGGCGGCGCGGTTATGCCCCACACGCGCCAACTCTTTCGATGAGCGCCGACTTACACGGATTGGGCGCTCTGACGTCAGGCTCCCGCCGCGTACCGAGGCCGTGCTTCGGACATCTGTGACTGGAGGGCCCGGGATGGATGTGCGCACGGAACCGCTTAGCGCAGTCCCACCCATCCGGCGAACGAAAACCCGTGGAAATCCGGAGCGATTCAGCTGGCGGGTCAAAATGGCTCGACCTGAGCCCGTCAATCAAGCATGTCCATGGCCGCGTTCGCCTCTCATCCTCTCCTGAATGATCACAGCGCGGCAACAGCGGCACGCTTGATAGGGTCGGGGCACGGACAACGCCCCCTACTGAAAAATCCGGCGAGAAGGCCTTCACACAACCGTCGCGCCGTGCGAATCTGCGGCCTCGGACGGGCGGCGAAGCGAAGTGCATACTGTTTCGACCGCGCGAAAAAACTCTCTTCTCCACGTTGTCAACGCTTCACCAACCTTCTCTTTTCATCATCAGTTATCAGACCATGATCGATTTTTCAAAAATTAGGGAATGTCGCATGAACACTCAGCCTTTTAGATGGGCTGAAATATCGAATCTCTATTCACAGGCCGATTGCGCTGCGCTTTCCGAAACCTATCCTCACGATCACTTCCGGACCATTGAGGCTTATGGAGGAGAGAAAGATTACCGGTATGACGCCCGTTCTCTGATTCCAATGGGCGAGCAAACCATATCGCATGCCGAATTCCTGAGTCTTCCATGGCAGCAACTGGCAAAAGACCTGCTTTCCACTGAATACCGGATGGCGATGTCGTCAATCACCGGCCTTGACTTGACTAGCCTTCCGATGGAGGCGCATGTGTACCACTATGGCCGTGGCGGGCTTCTCGGCCCCCATCGCGATCTTCCTGAAAAAATGGTTACCCATGTCTTCTATTTCAACCACAAGTGGCACCCCACGGACGGAGGTTGCCTCGCCATCCTCAATTCTTCCGATGCAAAAGACATTGCAGCCTTGGTGAATCCGGTCATCGGGAATTCAGCCACCTTTGTGAGGTCAGACAATTCCTGGCATGAGGTGACACGGGTTTCAGAGCGAGCCAGCCAATCCCGGCGGAGCGTGACTGTGACGTTTTATCAGCCTGGATCCGTCAGTTCAATGTGGCCCGCAGGCGTGGAGATGGAATTGCACGACTACGCAGCTTGACCTGCTTTCTCGCTCAATGCACAGTCATCTCTGGTTTCGCTAGTTTTCAATGAAGCATTGAAGACAATCACCGGGACGCGGTTTTAACGCCAAGTTCGCAACCATTGGCAATACATGACCAGGCAGTCATTTTTTTATCTCGTCAATCTATTTATTCCCTGGACACACAGGGAACTTATCTTCTCATTAATTCAAAGAGAAATCCATTCCCGCTATCGAGGTTCTACTATTGGATTGATTTGGTCAATAATCAATCCTGCATTTACCCTTGCCGTCTACACGCTCGTATTCACAAAGGTATTTACAGTTCGCTGGCCTGGGGGAAAGGAATCACCCATCGAATTTGCATTGCTTATTTTTATTGGCATGACAGTTTTCAATCTATTCTCGGAGTGCGTGCTCCGCGCACCAGCATTGATTGTCACCAATACAAACTACGTCAAGAAAATAAAATTCCCCCTTGAAGCCCTGCCCTGGATAAGCTTGGGTGTGGGCATTTTTCACATGCTTGTCAGTTCTGCCGTATGGTTGGCCTTCTATGGATTGACGATGGGAGCACCACCTGCGTCCTGCATTATTTTTCCGGTCATTTTACTTCCTCTACTCCTCTGCACACTCGGGCTCTCCTGGATCCTCAGTGCTCTCGGTGTATATTTTCGGGATATTACTCATATTATTTCAGCGCTATTGCTGCCACTCATGTTCTTGACGCCCGTCTTTTACCCGACAAGCGCCCTGCCTCCGGAGTTGCATCAGGCGATGGGAATGAACCCCTTGGCGCAAGTGATTGAAAATGCACGCATGGTAATTTTTTGGGGAGGCATACCAAATTTTATTGAATGGGGAGAATCGGTTATTTTCTCCACTATCTTTGCAATATCGAGCCTCTGCTTATTTCAGAAAAGTCGCGAGGGATTTTCTGATGTCCTCTGAATTCGCCATTGAAGTCGAAAAAATCAGCAAATGCTATCAAATTTATGACAAGCCGCAAGACCGCCTACTGCAAATGCTACCTTTCGCTGGGCAGCAGCGGTTTCGCGAATTTTGGGCACTGAAAGATATCTCATTTCGCGTCCGCAAAGGGGAAGCCCTCGGTATCATTGGCCGAAACGGAAGTGGAAAATCCACCCTTCTTCAACTGATCTGCCATACACTTCGCGCCACGTCGGGGCAGGTTCTGGCTCACGGGAAAATCGCTGCCTTGTTGGAACTGGGTTCAGGGTTCAACCCAGAATTCACCGGCCGTGAAAATGTCTATCTTAATGGAGCACTGCTTGGATTGAAGCGGGCAGAAATAGATGCTCGCTTTGATGAGATAGCCGATTTTGCCAATATCGGGGATTTCATCGATCAGCCAACCAAGACATATTCGAGTGGAATGCTCGTACGCCTGGCATTTTCGGTATCCGTCTGCGTAGAACCCGACATACTGGTCGTCGACGAAGCCCTTGCCGTCGGTGACGCGTCTTTTCAATTCAAATGCCTGGGACGGCTAGAAAAGCTGGCAGGAAAAGGGACGACTCTGCTGTTTGTATCTCATGACATGAGCATGGTCAAGAGATTTTGCAACACCGCAATTTATCTCACCGAAGGAATGTTAAAGGCATCTGGAACCCCGGAGACAATATCCGAAATGTATTTGCTGGATATGCGAGATGAACAACGCCGGTGGGCCAGCGGCGGGAAGACATCGGTCGCTAGAAAAAAAGAACTGAACGAAGCCCGCATCGCATTTGGGACAGAAGAAGGTGAAATTATTTCAGCTAGGTTCACCAATACCGAGAGTCACTACTCATCATTTGCCTACGGTGAGACGATTGATATTGCCATCGGGTATAGGGTCAGCAAATCTGTTTTACTGCCGAACATCAGCATTACCATCCAGGAAGCCCGGCTGCTCGTGGTTGGCGGAAAAAACTTCGACCTCCCTTACTCCAATGTGGAAAGCGATTGGCGAGAGGGAACCATTACTTTCCACTTTCCAGCGATCCTGGCGGCCGGTCGATATCACGTCACCATCAAGCTGATGAATGGCCGCACCGAAGAGACCTCGCTGCTGATTGACAAACAAGTAGGTATCTTGAGTTTTGACACAGTAGCTCACGGAAGCAATTCATTTCTTGGTATCGTCGATTTAGGAATCGAAGCAAGCACCCCAGTATCCAATACCCCTGACGAATGAAATTCTGCATCACCCTCATTCCGCTACGGAACCCGCACGACCCCAACCGCAAAATCAGTCGCAAAAAATTGATTTTCCAATAGCGTGTCTTCAATATCAAACAGCATCTGCAGCAGTGCCATTGAGCGTGAGTCAGTTTCTACAAAATTACCTGCGATTCCGTGCAGGGCGAATTGCAAAATGTTGCCCCCACAAGAATTAAATGCATGTTCAACAAAGTAATCAGACAGAACCGCACGGATATCTTGTGATCGAATTGCCTCGGAAGGGTCCACCCTGATCACGTCTGCTGGATCAGGAAGCTGAACCTTCAACTGTACTTTCCCAAAATGTTCCGGCTGAAATGATCGACGATATTCCGGAGGCAACAATCGGAATGCATTTTCAATGACCTCACGCTGGCGTTCTGAGAAAGCGAAGTGGTTCGCCCCAACATACTCATTAAAAAATACCCATCCTCCAGGCTTCAGGGCGACCCGAACCGACTCACAAACCGATTCCAGTTGCTTGATATGATGCAAGGAGCCATTAAACCAGACCGCATCGTAAATACTCTCGCCCAGCGGGGTTTCCTGAACATTCTGTACGTGATAGTTGATATTGGAAGCACCAATCAAATGCGCTTCCTTCCGGGCGATATCAATGGCACCGGATGCGATATCAATTGCGTCGCACTCGGAAAATGCATTCAGCCGAAAAAGGTCGCGCTCCAAGGTACCGCTGCCACAGCCAATGCTCAGCATTCTGGCCGAGGATGTCGAGCGGCGCAGGAATTCGCCCAGACAGTATTCCACCCACCAGCGATGATCTGTTCCCCTACAGGCAAGCCGCTGAAAACGCTGCTGAACAGCCGGTACAGCGAGCCAATAGACTTGGGGTGAAAAAGCATCTGAACTCGCCACATTCTTCGACCAATGGGCGGCAGTAATTTCGTCATCGGATTTCATTCCGTCTCCTGCCGATTGCGGTTGTGCGTGTGTGGCTTCCAAGCGCCCCATTTGCCTTCAAAGTAAGCCTGGTTTCTATCCCAGAGGGCCTGATACTCCCCTGTTTCAATCAATTTCCCAAACGATGCCTGCCCGTAATGATGAACAAAGGAATCTTCCGCGCACACTGTGCGATAGCCGGCAACGTGCATTCTTCGGCTGTAGTCATCATCCTCAAACATCCCAAGACCGAACATCTCATCCAGCGCTCCAATTTCATTGAAAACATCGCGCCGCATTGCCACGCAAAACATTGCAAGCATCGAGATGTCGAAATGGCGTCCAGCATGCGCAAGGGTATAGCGAGAAGCAAAGTCATGCATCTGCTCCAGGTTGAGGTAGTTTGTATCTATCTTTGCCTCATTTCCGATTGAATTGGTGACGGGCCCGACCATGCCTATATTCTCGTTCTGCAAGTGCCGAAGCATTGCTTCCAGCCAATCATTGGCGACCACAGTATCATTATTAAGCAATACGATATACTCCCCCTCTGCCAACGCAATTCCCTGATTATTCGCCGCTGCGAAACCTCTGTTGCTATTATTAATAACCACTTTTACCGTTGCGTGCTGGATCTGCATCTGTCGCAACATGTCTTCTGTACCATCAGAAGAAGCATTATCAACAACAATTACCTCATAGTTGGGATAAGTGGTCCGGGAAAATATGCTTTCGATACATTGTTTTGTGAGTTCGACGTTGTTATAGCTCACGATCACAATTGAGCACCTTCCATATAGCGCTTTGATGGCCTCATCGGTCGCAAGGTAGCGATGCCGCCAATCATTCTCTTTGGCCAGACCAATTCTTCGACTCTTTAAATCCGGGTTACTCTCGGCCAAAGCTGTTTCAATTTTTTCAAGAAAATCCTCAAACTCAGAGGCGAAGTACACATAATCTTGATATATGGCCATTTCCTCAAGTGGCACGCTCACAACAGGCTTCCCCGCGCTCATGAATTCGTAAAATTTCACCGGATCGACCGCATGCGTAACCTTGTTCAACTTGAATGGAATAAGGCATACATCAAAGCCATGGAGATAGCGAGGCATGTCTTCATAAGGCTTTCGACCCGTGAGATGCACGTTGGGCATCCTGTCAAGCCCAGCCATATCTTTGACAAAACAATCGCCGACTAGCACAAAACTCCAATTGGGGCGATTTTCTGCCAAGAAACGCAGCAGGGAGAAATCTATCCAAGGGGCCAAGGCGCCGTAGAATCCAATAACTGGTGTTCCCAAGTGAGCAAGCAAGCCATTTTCCACACATCGGTCTGCAAAAAAATCATAGTCCACCGCATTTCGGACAAGGAGGCATTTTGTATTTTTTTGCATCCATTTTTTTTCTAGAATGGATGCCGTGACCGTTACCAAATCTGCATGTTTAACCAGTATTTCTTCTTCCTCTACAAGTTGCACTCCAATATCTGGAAAATCAGCCCATTCATCCATGCAATCATATTGCACACGCCAGGAACGTGATTTCTGCAGATCAATGGACAACGCCGTCCAGTAAGACAGATGAACAACAACCAAGGCTGCCCTTATTTCCGCATCAAGCGCCAAGCGGGAAAATGACTCGTTCCCAGCCCTTCGATTGGAAGGCGACATCCGCTCCGAATAGAAATCCTCATATTCATTAAATGCAAGGCTCACTTCAAATATTTTTTCGGCTACCTGCCTCAACTCATAGGGAGCGCCGCGCGCAGGCATTTTTGAGCGGACAATATAAAATACACGGTGACCATGGCCAGCAAATTGAGACATCATCTGCTGTGGTCTTTGATACCGGGCAGACCACTCAATATTGGCAAAACAAACAATATCAATTTTCCCATTGCATACCTTACCGAGCAGTGGCATGGCTGGTACATGCTGGGATGGAACTCCCTGCAACTGATTGTTTATCGATTCCGCATGCAGCCTTCTTTTAATGCGCCTTGGCAAAAGCATATTGCCAAGCGTACGGGCCAGCGTCGAACGGTCGGCCAGCAGATATATAAGATCGACAAGCAGATATTTCAGGCTTTTGCGACGCCACTCCGACGTCATCCTCGCGGCGTCAACCTCTTTTTTTAGCCAATCAATGGCAATGTCTCGAGACGCAATTGTCTCCTTGCCGAGGATCAACTCCCGTTCAAGTTGCTGCATAGTCTGCCGCATTGCAGCTATTTCGTCATAGCACGCGCAACCGGGGAAGCATTCGCAGCCCCCATTGCTGGTGGTGCGCACGGAATTCGCGGAGGAATTTTCCTGCGGCTCTGAATATGTCTTCATGAGAAAATAGTGTTAATTTGCTTCAGATAGACAAACCTTGCACCCAGCGCCACGCACTGCGCAAGGGAGCAGTCATTCTCCAGGAAATGGATTCCTGCATTTCAAGCAGCCTTTTTTCAAGCTCGAGCGACCTCTCCGATGCGTCGACCAACTGCGTTTTTGCTGCATCAAGCAAATTTTTGCTGTCGCTCAAACGAGCCTCAAAATCTTGCAGTTCCCCGGGGGATTCTGACCTGGTGGCTCCAGCCCGTCGAGATTCACGTTCAAGAATGCCAGGCAGTGACATCCAAAAAGCATTCATGACGACCATGGAATCGGTCTTGCCACTCCGAACCATATCGGCAACATGATCCCAGTAATTTTCCAGCACATCATTTGCCTCGATGGCCAACTGCGAAGGTTCTTTTCGGCCAATCCGCTGGGACAGCCATTCGGGATCATCGCAGCCTGCCGGCGGCAGCGGATGCACGGAGCTGTATTTGGAAAGTGCCGTGAATTTTCCTTGGGAAAGATCACTGGAACTGAACACCGGAATACCACACGACAATGCTGTGATCGCAAGATGATAGCTGTGCCCCACAACAGCCTCGGATCCGCTGATCAATGATGCCAGGGCCATTGGCGACGGCCATTCACCGAGACAGAAAGTACCTGGGAGATCAGCATCGATGAACGATTCGTGGTCACAAAGCACGGGGCCAAGGCGGAGGAGAAGGAAACTAAGGTTCGGCAGCTCAACTCGAAATTTCTTGACATAATCAGTAAATCGCTCGAGATTTTGAGTCGCTTGAATAACTATGTAGGGCGTCTTGAGGCCTAAGTACTTGAGGATTGCATCTGCCTCATCGGTTCCGGAATGAGACTTCAAACAGCGTCTAATTGAAAATGCTGTATCAGGCATCACATGCACACGCTGCGGGTCAACAAATGGCATGAGCGCGGTTTTCGAGGGCTCGTCTCGTACTGCAATATGAGTACTGCACTCCAGAGCCAGAGAAAGTAGCGGATGGCTCCAGCTTGGTATATCGTTGCAGTGCATGCCCGGTGCATTCCATATCACCGGAACACCATGTTGTGCACCAAGCAATGCCGGGGTCAGCCAGTATCCTGTGGGATGTTGAATCCACGCTACCGGCGGCTCATATCCAGGGGCGATGAATTTATCAAAACGTACAATAAAACCGCCGCCGATCAGGATCGCATCAAGACCACTGGCCATGCGGGGCAGGTCCGCAAGTGATTCCACCCCATATGGCCAATCCTGCGAAGATTTGGCGTGATAAGAGAAAGGGACGATTTCAATGTTCCCGAGCCTTTGAGAAAGCTCCAGTTCAGCAATGATCGGAAAAAGCAGATCACCATAATTTTGAACATCAAACGTGCCAAAGATGCCAATGCGCCAGGAACGTTGATTTTTCATTGCATTGGAATCGCTTGTATTCATTTCTCGCGTTTGCAAAAACTGCTGACGAGGTAAACCATCACGGTCAACCAGACCAATATTATTCATCATCGATAGATCAGAGATCTAGGGTACTCCATCACGACCCGGACTCATACTTCTCTGCACTTGGTTTTCATGCGCGCTTTCTAGGATCTTCAGCGTCGCCAATCCCGCTCGCTCCCACGAAAAACTCGAAGAGTGCCTGAGTGCATGCTCGCTGAGTTCCTGTCTCAAGTCTTCGTTGGTGATGAGTCTGGCGAGTCCGTCAGCAATTGAATCCACATTGAGGGGATCTACGAGTACACCTCCTCGCCCAACCACTTCTGGAAATGCTGACGATACGGAAGCCAGCACCGGGGTTCCAAATGACATTGCTTCCGCTACCGGCAAACAAAAGCCCTCCAGAAGAGACGGCGCAGCCAAGCATTGCGCATGCCGATACAGTGTTGACAGAACCTGATCATCAACATTTTCCAGGATGACCACCTTGTCCCTGATCCCCAGGGCTTCAATATCATTCTTCACGGAATTTCGGCCCCAGCTCGCAGCCCCCACCAGCACCAAAAGAATTTTGGCCTCCGTACGGTCGATCATGCGTTGAAAAGCCTGCAGCAATCTTGCCAAATTTTTTCGGGGCTCGAAGCTGCCCACAAACAGTACATATGGCCTTTCAATACCCAAGCTCCTTAAATGAACGAGCGGCAATGGGGGTGGCATATGCGCCCCGCCTTCGGTTGCAACTGACACTTTTTTCCGGACCGATTCCCCAAAATACCGTTTGATATCCTCCGCCGTTGATTCCGAGATCGCGATGATCTGTTGAGCGGCCGCAAGGCTTCGAGGCATGAAGAAGCGGTCCAGGCAGTACGTGACGCGGCGCATTGTTTCTGGCTGCTTCAGCCAGCAAAGATCATGAACGGTCACTGTTGTGGCTGTTTTTCGTGGTAACGACCACGGCAATCTATGCGCGGGACTCCAGTAGACATCGGGCTGATCAATGCTCCCCCAGATGACTTGCGAGAAGAACAGACTGGCGATCCTTCCGACATCACGGGGAAAGTAATCGGATCGACAAGTCACATTCGGCAGCTGGACATAATGAGCCGCTGGACAAACCCTTCCATAGAGCAACCAGTGATGCCGGCCTTGACTCTGCTCAATCATCAACGGCAGCAGGCATTTTATGTACCTCGCAATACCTGAACCGGGTATTTCAAGCATGCTGATGTCCACGGCTATGCGCATAGCTACATTTCCTTTTTCTTTTTTTGTTCCGAATCATCTGCCGATCCGGTATTTTTTGAGGTTTCTAAAATTCTATGGATCACCTCCTTGTAATGAATTGCTCTCTTGCTCCACGCAAACTCGGCAATGGCACTCTCATTCCGCAAAAACATCGATTTCAGGGCCCCGCCCAACCAGCACGCATGAATTTCGCGAAGGGTACGCTCAATTGAAGCTGCATTGTTCTGGATAACCCATCCCGCGCAGACTCGCATGATCAGCGCTCCGGCCTCATCCGTGGCCGCACTGGAAATATGCAATATAGGAGTGCCTGCACCAAGATATTCATAAATCTTTCCTGGAATCTGGAATGGCTGGCTATTGCCAATGCTAAGCAGCACATTGCAATTCTGCTGTGCCAAAATGCATTTACCATGATCGGCAACTCCATGAAATTTGATGCCTGAAATACCGTCGAACAGTGATTGATACGCAACGTGATTTCCGTAAAAGTCGACTGAGATATCCAAATCACGAAGCGATCGCAACGCTATTGCCAATTCGGCGGGCGAACGGAAATCTGTGTAAAAATTCCCGGTATATACAAGGCGTAGAGACTTCGATCGATCGCAGTTTTCAATAAATCCACTATTTTTACTTGGAAACCCCTGCGCGATGCATGTGAATTTTCCGCCAACATCATGCAGGTCATGGCGCTTTCTCAAAAGATCAACAACAGCCGTTGTCGTCACCACCATCGCATCAGCATGGGTGATAATTTTTGCCTCAAAGGCCAGATCAATTCGCTGACGCCAGCGCGGCGTATAAGGAGCAACGACCGGGTCAGCAAGATCGATGATGAGTGGAATTCGAAAGATCCGTTTGGCCAGGAGGCCGAGAAGAAGGTCGGCCCCGGGCTCATGGGAAGCCACGATTGCACTGAATTTCGTCGTTCTGAGCAAGTGAATCAAACGCAAAGATGCGGTGGGTACCCATTCGGTACGCAGATCAGGAAATATGATCTGATCGAGTGCACGACGCCCCCAGCGATGCATTTTTAGCCAAATGGAGTCACCGCCAATGGGGCCCACAACACCGGCACCTTGTGATCGCCTGGATATATATAAATAGGCACTCTGTGAAAAGCCAACATACGGCCCAGGCCAAACCCGGTGGATGATCACTCCAGGCGCAAAATCCTGGTGAAAGGGTGGCAATGCGGGCATATCGGGACAAAGTACATGCACTTCTACGCCGAGCCTTGCCAGTTCATTCGCCAGATAGAACCATCGTAGTGACTGTGCTGAGACGATGGGAGGAAACTCATAGGCGATCAGAAGAATGCGCATAGCTACTTTTGGTCAATGCCTCTTGCAATATATCCACAATTCTTGCGGATGCACGGCCATCGCCGTAAGGGGAGTTTCGCGATGAAAATGATTGATAGAGAGCATCATCATCAAGCAGCTGCAACGATGATTTGACAATGGAGTCAAAATCACACCCTACCAGCTTCGTCACTCCAGCGTCTATGCCTTCGGGTCTTTCAGTTTCATTGCGCAAAACAAGCACAGGCTTTCCCAATGATGGCGCCTCTTCCTGGACTCCACCAGAGTCAGTCAGTATGAAAAATGCAGATTTCATGGCCGCAACGAAATCCACATAATCAAGCGGCGGGACAAGGCGAATCCTAGGATGATCCGAAAGATATTCATATGCTGCATTTTTTATGGCAGGATTCGGGTGAACCGGAAAGAGAATAAAGATGTCATTCCGCACATCAGCCAGATGTCTTGCCGCTCGGCATATTTCAAAAAAAGGTTCCCCGATATTCTCCCTTCTATGTGCGGTAAACAGTATCATTCTGGATTTTTTAAATTCCGATGATACCGGTGATGGACAAAGATCTGCCGTATAGAGCAATGCATCAACAACCGTATTACCAGTTACATGAATGGTATCGGCGGCTTTTCCTTCCTCAATGAGATTATTTCGAGCAATATCCGTTGGTGCAAAATGCCACCGAGCCATATTTCCAACCACAACACGGTTCATTTCTTCTGGAAATGGATTGTCATAGTCCCTGGTTCGCAAGCCCGCCTCCACGTGCGCAAATGGAATGCGAAGATAGAATGCAGCAAGCGCTGCAGCCAGTACGGATGTTGTGTCCCCTTGCCCAATGACAATATCCGGTTTTTCAGCCTGAAAACAACGATCCAGTTCACCAAGCAACCGAATCGTCAGTTTCGACAGGCTTTGGTTTGGCGCCATCACCTCACAAATGATATCTGGAGCCAGCGAAAAATGAGAAAGCATCTTCTCGACCAGAACAGGATGCTGTCCTGTCGAAACAATTCGCACTGATGCCCAGCTGGTGCTACGCAATGCGATAATCAGCGGCGCCATTTTAATGGCCTCTGGCCTGGTGCCAACTACGCAAATTATTTTTATTCTGTTGGACAAGTACATTACAAAAGGATGAAGCTGCGAAAAATAACAACGAGGCCGTTGCCAGCCACGCTCTTGATCAGATTAATCTCTATCGGAGAAATTCTCGTCTTTCGTTCATGCCCTGTATTTCTCACGCACATTAAAGTGGGAGTGAAAAAACACGAAGCCCCGGCTCCCCGGGGCGGAGAGCTGCAGGATATTGCTACAACGCCAGCGGCCATCCATCGTACGCCCAGACCCCCTTGGACGCAGCCCGTCAATTTCATTGGCATCGCACCAGGATGCTTCTGGTTACCGGTGCCCAGTGCGCACTCCTCTGCGGGGACGGAGGCTCCGGTTCATTGGGGCATCCGCAGTTTCGCGGAAGCCTGTTTGCCGGGGACCCTTGCGGGTGCCGCATTTAGCGCATATCGATGCTACGCAATGGTCTTTGCGCAGCCGTAGCGCTTGTCGGAACCTCGCGGCCTGTCCCACTGCTCCACGAACCTGCCCGCCATGCCCCACACACCCCAACCCCTGAACCGCCGCCACCTCATCCAGGCCGGCCTGGGCGCCGCCGCCTGGGCCGCCACGGCGGGCGTGCCCGCGCTGGCCGCGCCACCCACGCCACCCGCACCCGACCTCTCCAAGGTGACGCTGCGCATCGGCACCTACAAGGGCCTGTGGCGCGCCCTCATCGCCGCGTCCGGCCAGGGCCGCACGCCCTACCGCATCGAATGGCGCGAGCTGAACAACGGCGTGCTGCACATCGAGGCCCTGAACGGCGACGCGCTGGACCTGGGCTCGGGCAGCGAGATCCCGGCCCTGTTCGCCGCGCGCCAGAAGGCACAGGTGCGCTTCATCGCGGTGGTGCGCGAAGACCTCCACAACCAGGTCACGCTGGCCCGCAAGGACGCGCCCATCCAGCGCATCGCGGACCTCAAGGGCAAGCGCGTGGGCTACGTGCGCGCAACCACCTCGCACTACTACCTGAGCCGGCAACTGGCCGAGGCGGGCCTGTCGTTCGCCGACATCAGCGCCATCAACCTCACGCCGGCCGATGGGCTGTCGGCCTTCGACCGGGGCGACCTGGATGCCTGGGCCATCTACGGCTACAACGGCCAGCTGGCGCGGCTGCGCTATGGCGCACGCGTGCTCAAGACGGGCCAGGGGTATCTGTCGGGCAACTTCCCCATCTACGCCAACCCGCGCGCGGTGGAAGACCCGGCCCGCCACGCCGCCATCAGCGACTACCTGCAGCGCCTGCGCCGCGCCTACCTGTGGGCCAATGGCAACTACCTCGGCTACGCCCGCGCCCAGTCCGCCGAAACCCGCGTGCCCGTGGGCGACCTGATCGAGCTGTGGAACAACCGCAGCACCGACTACGACCTGCGCCCCGTGGACGACGGCGTGGTCAAGGGCCACCAGGCCGTGGCCGACGCCTTCCTGCAGCTGGGCGTGCTGGACGGCCCCGCGCAGGTCGCGCCGCTGTGGGACCGCAGCTTCAAGAGCGTGCTGCAGCCGCCCGGGTTGGCCACGGCGGGCTGAGGCAATGCACCGGCCGGCATCCGGCCGGCCGGTCATTTTTTGCGTGGCACCAGCCCGCCTTGCGCTTACCATGCGCCCCTCAACCACAACGAGGAGCATGATGAACAAGCAAAAGCGCCATTTCGTCGCGGCCAGCATGGGACTGGCAGGGCTGTGGACCGCCACCGGCAGCAGCCACGCGGCCCCGCCCGCCGCCGCCGGCAACCCCGCGCTGCTGACCATCAGCGGCGCCATCACCAAGCCCAACCGTGGCGCGCTGGACCCCACCATCGACCAGATGATGGGCAAGCATGGCATCCAGTTCACCCAGGCGCACGCGTTCGACGCCGCCGCCCTGCAGCGCATGGCGGCCGTCACCATCAAACCCACGCTGGAGTACGACGCCAAGCCCCACACGCTCAAAGGCCCCCTGCTCACCACCGTGCTCGCGGCAGCGGGCGTGGCGGCGGGCAGCCCGGTGCAGCTGGTGCTGCGCGCGGTGGACGGCTACAACGTCACCATCAGCATGGCCGATGCGCAGGCCTACCGCATGATCGTCGCCACCCACATCGACGGCCAGCCCATGGCCCTGGGCGGCCTGGGCCCCCAGTGGGCCGTGTACGACGCCGATGTGCTGCCCGCGTTCAAGGACAAGCCGGTGAAAGAGCGCTTTGGCCTGTGCCCCTGGGGGCTCTACCACATCGAGGTGAAAAAGGCCTGAGTCAGCCTGCCGGATGACGCAGCCCCAAGAAAAAGAAAAAGAGCGGCCCGATGGCCGCTCTTTTTTTCATAGCTGCCAGCGCTTGTCCAACAAGCGCAAGGGGCCATTTTCACTCCAATCAGGGTGCCCTCCCCACCATCCGAGCCCCCAGGGCCGCCAGCGACCCCACGGTGGCCAGCGCCACCACCCCCAGCCAGCCCCACTGCGCCAGCACCAGGCTGCCCAGCGCCGCGCCGGCCGACATGCCGATGAACATGCCCGTGAACAGCAGCGCATTGAGCCGGCTGCGCGCGGCGGGGTCGATGCCGTACACGATGGTCTGGTGCGCCACCAGCGTGGCCTGCACGCCAAAGTCAAAACCGATGGCACTGGCCACGATCAACGCGAGCTGCGCCTGTGCCGGTAGCAGCGGCGCCAGCGCCATCACGGCAAACGATGCGGCCGCCAGCCCGGCGCCATAGCGGGTCACGACCTCGGGCCCGCGCTTGTCGGCCAGGCGCCCCGCCAGGGGCGCGGCCAATGCGCCCGCCGCCCCGGCCAGGCCAAACGCACCCGCCGCCGCCGTGCCCAGGTGGAACTGGCTGTGCAGCATCACCGCCAGCGTGGACCAGAAGGCGCTGAAGCCCACGGCCAGCAGGCCCTGCGCCCACGCCGCGCGGCGCAGTGCACCGTGCTGGCGCCACAGTGCCACCATCGAGCCGATCAACGCCCCATAGCCCAGCTGCGTGGTGGGCGCGAAACGCGGCAGCCCGCGCCACACGGCCACCGTCAGCAGCGCAATGGCCACCGCCGCCGCCACATACACCGTGCGCCAGCCCCACTGCTGCGCCACGAAGCCGCTGACCACGCGCGACAGCAAGATGCCCAGCAGCAGCCCGGTCATCACGATGCCCACCATGCGCCCGCGCTGCGCGGCCGGGGCCAGCGTGGCGGCGGCGGGCACCACGTCCTGCGCCACCGTGGCCGCCAGGCCCACGGCCAGGCTGGCCGCCAGCAGCGCGCCCATGCCGGGCGCCAGGCCGCTCAGCAGCAGGGCCAGCATCAGCGCGATGGACTTGATGACGATGATGCGGCGCCGGTCATACCGGTCGCCCAGCGGGGCCAGCAGCAGAATGCCCAGCGCATACCCCAGCTGGGTGAGCGTGGGCACCAGGCCCACCACGCGGCTGTCGGCCTGCATGTCGGGCCCCAGCACGCCCAGCATGGGCTGGCTGTAGTACAGCGACGCCACGCTCAGCCCCGCCGTGGTGGCCAGCAGCAGCAAGAGCGGCGCGCTCACCGCGCCCTCGGCAGGCGGCCGCGCCGGGGCCGTGCCGGCGGCAGGGCTTGTTGCATGCACACTTTGAATGGAAGACATCTCAACACCCGCTCAACAAAAGGAATGGTGCGATTGTTCTAGCGCAT
The DNA here is from genome assembly GCF_059415205.1 of Acidovorax sp. GW821-FHT10E03. Classification (NCBI taxonomy): domain Bacteria; kingdom Pseudomonadati; phylum Pseudomonadota; class Betaproteobacteria; order Burkholderiales; family Comamonadaceae; genus Acidovorax; species Acidovorax sp. GW821-FHT10E03. The sequence continues at coordinate 419,753 of NZ_JBWKMU010000003.1, forward strand.
CCTCCCCTTGGGTAGTGGGCCAAGCTGCAGATTTGTTATACGCTTGGCGCATGACCATCACCCTGCCGTCTGGCACCGACCGCATCGAGCTGATGCAGACCTTCATCCGCATCGTGGAGACCGGCAGCCTGTCTGCCGCCGCCCAGCAACTGGGCACCAGCCAGCCCACCGTGAGCCGCCGCCTGCAGGCGCTGGAGCGCAGCCTGGGCATCAAGCTGCTGCAGCGCTCCACGCACGTGATGAAGCTGACGGAAGACGGCGAGCGCTGCTTTGCCCACGCCAAGGCCCTGCTGGAAGACTGGCGCGCCATGGAAGACGACCTGCGCGGCACCGCCGACACTCCGCGCGGCACCCTGCGCGTGCTGGCGCCGCACGCCTTCGGGCAAGACCAGTTCATCGCCCCGCTGATGGCCTACCTGCGCCGCTACCCCGAGGTGGACGTGGAATGGATGCTGCACGACCGGCGCCCCAACTTCATCGCCGAAGGCATCGACTGCGCCATCCAGGTCGGCGCGGTGGACGACCCCAGCGTGGTCGCCGTGCGCCTGGCCGAAGTGCCCCGCATCGTGCTCGCCTCCCCGGCCCTCATGGCCGGGCGCCCCACGCCCGAACACGCGCAGGACCTGCAGCGGCTGCCCTGGCTGGCGCTGAGCACCTTCTACCGGCGCGACGTGACGCTGGTTCACGAGCCCAGCGGGGAGGCCCACACCTTCGGCATCACACCGCGCCTGGCCACCGACAGCCTGTATGCCCTGCGCAGCGCCGCACTGGCCGGACTGGGGGCATGCATTTCATCGGCGTGGATCGTGGACAACGATGTGCGGCAGGGGCATTTGCTGCACCTGGTGCCCACATGGCACGCCGCGCCGCTGCCGGTGTACCTGGTGTACCCCTACGCGCGGTTCTATCCGGCGCGGTTGCGGTTGTTCCTGGAGGCGATGCGGGGCGCGATGCCCGGGCTGGTGGGAATGCGGGCGGTGGCGGGCTGAGCGCCAGATGCAAGACGCGTCCCGGCCAGGGGCTGCCGGTGGCTTTTTTTGGCGGCGCCGCCGCAACGCCCGCCTCACCGGCGGGCCACGCAGCGCGGACCCGTCCAAGGGCTGCACGCCGTGAGGCGGCAGGGCCCCTCCCTGCCTCAGCGCGCGCGCCGGTAGTGCATGGCGACCGCGCCGCAGCGCAGCGGCCTCGCCGAGATCAACGCGAACCGCCGCGTACCGGGCAGCCCGCTCTCGTACAGGGTTGGGCCGTGGCCGGAGATCCTGGGATGGACGAGCAATTGGTACTCGTCGATCAGATCCAGCCGGTCCAGCTCGGTCGCGAGCTTGCCGCTACCGAGAAGTACGCCGTCTGGGGTCGCGTCCTTGAGCTGCTGCACGCCCGTGCGCAGGTCGCCGGCGATGTGGTGGCTGCGGGTCCACGGGAAGTCCTTTCGCGTCGAGGACACCACGTACTTCGGCTTGGCCTCCAGCTTGACCGCCCACTCGCGCACCGCCGCCGGCGCCTCCACGTCGCCACGCGCCACCGCTGGCCAGTAGCTCTCCATCATCTCGTAGGTCACGCGGCCCCACAGCATCGCCCCGTTCTCGTCCATGAGGCGGGTGAAGAAGGCGTGTGTCTCCTCGTCGGCGATTCCTTCCTGGTGGTCGACGCAGCCGTCCAGGGTGACGTTGATGCTGAAGGTCAAGAGTCCCATGGTGTCCTCCGTGCGAGATACGCAACGAGCCGCTCGCCGCCTGGCTCCCGTGCACGAGCCCCTTCGCGAGGCGTGCCCCCGTGCCGGCTGGCGCCTGGCCGTGAAGCCGCGCCACGAAGCGGCGTTGGCTGGAATGAATTGTCAGGCCTCGTGCGCTAGTTCGGCCCGGATCTCCTCACGGCCGAAAGAAAAAGAGCGGCACATCGTCCGCTCTCGTTTCAATAGCACCCAGCGCTTGACCAGAAAGCGCCAGGGCCATTTTTCATTCAAAACAGAGAATCCACTGCTCACACGGTCCCTCGCCAAACCTGCATATCCGTGATCGCCGCCACATCCACCCGCACCGGCAGGATCCCATCGCGCGCGGAACGGTCCGCCACCGTCTGCAGCGCCGTGACATCCGCCTGCGTCACGGGCCGGGCCGCGATGGCCGCGCGCCCGGTGATGATGCGCGAGGCGTCGATGGGCAGGCGCGTGAGCTGGGTATAGACCTGCGCATACGCCTCGCGGTGGGCCAGGGCCCAGTCGCCGGCGCGGGCCAGGCGGTCCAGGTACTGCACGATGGCGGCGCGCTTGGCCGGGTCGGCCAGGGCGGCCTCGGTGGCGGTGATGAAGCCCAGGGCGGTGTTGATGCCGCGCCCGTCGCGCAGGATGCGGCCGCCCTGCTGCAGGGCGATGGTGTAGTAGGGGTCGAAGATCGCCCACGCGTCGATCTGCCGGGAGGCGAAGGCGGCGGCTGCGTCGGTGGGCAGCACGAACTTGACCGTGACCTCCTCGCGCTTGACGCCCGCCTCTTCCAGCGCGCCGTACAGCTGATATTGCGAGATGCTGCCGCGCGCGGACGAGACGATGACGGTTTTGCCCCGCAGGTCGGCCACCTTGCCCAGCGGCGAGTCGCCCTGCACCACGATGCCCAGCGAGTCGGGCTGGCCGACGCGGGTGGCCACGATCTTGAGCGGCGTCTTGCCCACCGCGGCCGCCAGCACGGGCAGGTCGCCGGCCATGGCGGTGTCCACCGCGCCGCTGCGGTGCGCTTCAAACAGCGGCGCCGCGCCCTGGAAGTTGGCCCAGCGCCAGGCAAACGGTGCGCCCTCCAGCGTGCGGGCGGCTTCGAACAGGGCACGCAATCCACCGGCCTGGTCGCCCAGCACCAGCGATGCCGCAGGTGCCTGCGCCTGGGCGCGGGCGGCGGAGCCCGGGCCCAGGATGCCGGTGGCGCCCACCGACAGGGCCGCCGCCTGCTGCAGCCACTGGCGGCGCGATGCGCCGGGGCGGCTGCGGTGGCCGGCGCTGCCCCTGTCGTCGCTGCCGATGCCGGGGCGGTTGCCCTCGGCGTGGTCGATGCGGCCACTCATCAGGCTGCCTTGCGCAGGGTTTGCGCGGCATGCTCGCCGTCGCGTTCAGCCACTTTGGCGCGCACCAGGGGCAGCAGCTCGCGGCCGTAGTCGATGGCATCCACCAGCGGGTCGAAGCCCCGGATGAGGAAGGTGGTGATGCCCAGGTCGTAGTACTTGAGCAGCGCGTCGGCCACCTGCTCGGGCGTGCCGACCAGGGAGGTGGAGTTGGACCGCCCGCCGATCTCGCGCGCGATGGCCGTCCACAGGCGTTCGTCCACGCGGTCGCCCTTGGCCGCATCGGCCAGCAGGCGCTGCGCGCCTTCGCTTTGCTGCGGTCCCACGCCGCGTGCATAGCCCTGCTGCACGCGCAGGCGGCGGGTGTCGTCCAGGATGCGCTCGGCCTTGGCCCAGGCCTCGTCCTCGGTCTTGCCCAGGATGGGACGGAACGAGATGCTGAAATCCACATGGCGGCCGTGCAAGGTGGCCTCGGCGCGCACGCGGCGCACCAGGTCGCCGGCCTGGGCCAGCGATTCGCCCCACAGCGCGTACACGTCGGCATGCTTGCCGGCCACCTGCAAGGCGGGGGCCGATGCGCCGCCAAAGTAGATGGGCACGCGCTGGCCCTGCAGCGGCTTCACCTCGGACACGGCACCCTTGGCGCGGTAGTAGGTGCCTTCGTGGTCGAAGGGCTTGTCCTCGGCCCACACGCGGCGCAGGATGCCGAGGTATTCGTCGGTGCGCGCATAGCGCTCGTCGTGACCGAGGAAGTCGCCGTCGCGCTGCTGGTCTTCGTCCGAGCCGCCGCTGATGTAGTGCACCGCCAGGCGGCCGCCGGTGTAGTGGTCCAGCGTGGCCAGCTGGCGCGCGGCCAGCGTGGGCGCCACGAAGCCGGGGCGGTGGGCCAGCAGCAGGCCGATCTTCTGCGTGACCGAGGCCGCGTAGGTGGCGGTGAGCAGCGTGTCGGGGCTCGATGAGCTGGCGGGCACCAGGATGCGGTCGAAGCCCGCGTGCTCGTGCGCCTGGGCGAACACGCGCACATAGGCGGGGTCCACCGCCGGGCCACGGCGGGGAATGGTTTCTGACACTTCGTTCGGCTGGATCATGCCGATGAACTGGACGGGCATAGCGGGCTCCTGCGGGATAAGCGGTTGGGGGATGGGGTTGAAGGGCATGATCCGCGCGCGGAGCCCGCGCCTCAACGAAGAAAAACGCGTTTGCAAACTCGCCCTCCGCATACCCCCGGCCCGGGGTGGCGGGCAGGTTAGAGTTGCGTGCGATTCATCCGCCGACCACCCTCCTTCCTCCCCCAGATTCCGCCCTGCCCCATGGACCTGCGCGCGCTCCGCTACTTCATCGCCGTGCTGGAAGCCGGCAGCCTCTCGCGCGCGGCGGGCACGCTGTACATCGCCCAGCCCGCGCTCACCGCGCAGATCAAGAAGCTCGAGGGCGAGCTGGGCGCGCGGCTGTTCGAGCGCTCGCACGCCGGCGTCACGCCCACGCCCGCCGGGCAGCAGCTGTACGAAGACGCCCGCCGCCTGCTGAGCGACGCCGCCGCGATGCGCGAGCGCATCCAGCGCCTGCCGCAGGGGCCCGAGGGCTCGGTGACGATCGCGGTGCCGTTCCTGCTCTCGTCGCTGATCATGGGCCCGCTGCTGGCGCACCTGAAGGAGTCGCACCCACGCATCCGCGTCTTTGTCCTGGACGACCTGAGCCTGATGGTGAAAAAGGCGATGCTCGACCGCCGCGCGGACATCGGCATCCTGGTGGACGCGGCGCAGGTGGAGGGCCTGCACTGCCGCCCGCTGGTGCGCGAGGCCATGTATTTTTGCGGGCACGACCCCGGCGGCGCCGTGCGGGCGCTGCTGCGCAAGCCACCGGGTGCCAACGCCATCGCCGCCACTACCGGCACCGTTGCGGGCGCGGCGGCCGCCACCGCGCGCCCCACCATCGACTTCGCCGACGCCGCCGCGCAGCCCCTGGTGCTGCAGTCGCGCCGCTACTCCATCCGCCAGCGGGTGGAAGAAGCCGCCGCCGCGCGCGGCGTGGCCCTGAACATCGCCCACGAACACGACTCCGCCCGCGTGATTCGGTCGCTGTACGCGTGCGGGGGCGGCTTCACCTTCACGCCCGCCTGCGCGCTGGGCGACGCGCCTGCCGCCGGGCCCGACTGGATGGTGGCCCGCGTGGTCAACCCCGAGCTGGCGCGCAGCTATACCCTGGCCACCACCGCCGACCGCGAGGTGGACGGCGTGATGCAGGTGGTGATGGAGGCGCTGATCGCGGTGGTGCTGGAACTGGTGGTGTCGGGGAAGTGGGAGGCGGTGGTGTGAGGATCAATGGACTACACAAAATACCCAACTCGGTGTCAATGACTCCTGACTGAATTCATCTGGAAAACCAAAGCTATGAAACTCACTACGGACAGTCGTGTTTACGATGAGATGCAGCGAACCCTCATCGGGGCGTTGATTGAATCGGTCAAGGCCGAACTGGAGGCCGAAAAGCTTGACCCAGCCTTGACACGAAAGCTGGTTGAGAACATATCGTTTTCTCTGGCGGTCATCCTGGATGGCAGCAGAGACGCAAGTTTCGGCAACGACGAAGTCTGCCCTGTACTGACCTTTCAGAACGAGGACGACGACTTAATCTCCAGCGGTGGAAACTCCTGGATGCATGAGTACGTTTTTGGGACGATTAAAGAAGTCTTTAGCAAATCGCAGTGACGCACTTGCCCAGGGCAGTCGGTGCACGTAGCCATTCGCCTCGCGTGCACAGCAAGGCATCCATCTCGTCAATGAGACCCACCCCATGGCATCCAAACCAGCCCCATCCACCCTGCCCGCCTCCACCCTCATCGACCAGCGCATCGCCGACCTCGCCGACTGGCGCGGCCGCGCGCTGGCCCGCATGCGCCAGCTCATCCACGAGGCCGCGCCCGGCGTGGTGGAGGAATGGAAGTGGATGGGCACGCCCGTGTGGTCGCTGGGCGGCATCCTGTGCACCGGCGAGAGCTACAAGGCGGCGGTGAAGCTCACCTTTCTCAAGGGGGCCTCGCTGCCCGACCCGGCCCGGCTCTTCAACGCCAGCCTGGACGGCAACGCGCGGCGGGCCATCGACATCCATGAAGGCGATGAGGTGGATGCCGATGCCTTCAAGGCGCTCATCCGCGCTGCGGTGGAGCTCAATGCCGCCAGGCCCGCCGGCAGAAAGCCCGCCGCCCGCGCCAAGGCGAAATAGTGTTCCCAGGGTGGTGGCCGGCAGCAAGGCCATCAATTCATCTGATACCTCCCCATCAGCAATCGGTATTTCCCTGATACCCCCGTCTTCTGGAACAGTGGCCCCATGCCCCGCGCTCGACGGGGCCGGTGTTTCAGGAGACAGCCATTACCACCCCCTCCCCCCTCCCTCCCCGCGCGGTCGCCAACGTGGGCGCGCTTGTCGCCAGGAGCGCCCGGACGCACGCCCGGCGCGTGGCCGTGAAGAGCCCCGCGCGCAGCGTCACCTATGCCGAGCTGGAGCAGCGCTCCAACCGCCTGGCCAACGCCCTGCTCGGCTTGGGCCTGGCGCGCGGCGACCGCGTGGGCATCTACCTGCCCAACTGCGTGGAAATCGTCGAGATCGAGATCGCCTGCTACAAGGCCGGGCTCGTCAAGGCACCCTTCAACGCCCGTCTGTCGCCCGCCGAAGTGGGCGCCGTGGCGGCCAACTGCGATGCCGCCCTCATCGTCACCACAGCCGAGCGGGCCGAGGCCATCCGCCCGCACGTGGAGCAGGCACTGCAGGGCGGCATGCCTCGCCTGCTGCTGCTCGATGGCGCAGGTGCCGCAAGCTACGAGGCCGCACTGGCGCAGGCCAGCGATGCCTTCGGTCCCGTGCAGGTGCACGAGCACGAGGTGGCCGTGCTGCACTACACCTCGGGCTCGTCGGGCGTGCTCAAGGCGGCCATGCAGACCTTTGGCAACCGGCTGGCGCAGCTGCGCAAGTTCCTCATGCGCTCGGACGGACAGCAGCCCGGGCACATCCTGGGGCTGGTGGGGCCGATCACGCACGCATCGGGCATGCAGATCGTGCCCGCGCTGTGCCAGGGCGTGACCATCCGCCTGTTCAACGGCTTCGAGCCCGCGCGCTTCATCGCCGACATGCGCGCCGACCGCGTGACGCACACCTTCATGGTGCCCACCATGATCAACATGCTGCTGGCCGAGCTGGAGGGCCAGTACCGCCCCCTGCCGGACCTGCTGCGCCTGGGCTATGGCGCCGCCCCCATGGCGCCCGCGCGCATCCTGAAGGCCATGGATGTGTTCGGGCCCATCCTGCAGCAAGGCTATGGCGCAGGCGAGACGACCTCGGGTGTCTGTGGCCTGTCGGTGGAAGACCATCTGTTTGCCCGCGCCGCGCGGCCCGAGCGCCTGGCATCGTGCGGGCGGCCGTTCCTGGAATGCGACGTGCAGATCCTGGGCGACGACGGCCGGCCCGTGGCCACGGGCGAGATCGGCGAGATCGTGGTGCGCGGCGACGACGTCTTCGCGGGCTACTGGCGCGCGCCCGAGCTCACGGCCGAGGTGCTCAAGGACGGTGCGTACCACACGGGCGACCTGGCCCGCATGGACGACGAAGGCTTTGTCTACATCGTGGACCGCAAGAAGGACATGGTGATCAGCGGCGGCTTCAACGTGTACCCCTCCGAGGTGGAAGCCGTGCTGTACCAGCACGACGCGATCGCCGATGCCTGCGTGTTCGCCGTGCCCGACGACAAGTGGGGCGAGGCCGTGGCCGCGCACGTGGTGCTCAAGCCCGGCCACACGGCGGGCGACGAGGTCAGCGCCGCCATCGACGCCTTCTGCGCGCAGCACCTGGGTGGCTTCAAGCGGCCCCGGCGCATCGAGTTCGTGCCCACGCTGCCCAAGAACCCCAACGGCAAGGTCATGCGCCGCGCGGTGCAGGCCCCCTACTGGGAAGGCCGGGGCCGCATGGTGAACTAGAGAGCGGCATCCCCCCGAGGCGCCGCGCGCCCTGGCGCGTCCGCCAGAGGCGGCCCTCGCCCCGCGTCCGCGGCACCGGGCCGCGCCAGTTTCCATATCCAGTCGGCACCACAACCGACAAGGAATCTCGACATGAACAACCACGACATCACCTCCCCCATCCCCGCGCCACTGTTTCCGGGCGTGCCGTTCGAAGGCTCGCCGCAGGCGGCCGAGCTGATCACCCGCATCAACGAGTACCTGCACGGCGAGCTGGCCGCGCTGGCGCGCGAGCATGGCATCGACCACGAGAACAGCCCCGGCAAGGCGCTGCTGCGCCAGGTGTGGAAACGTTCGCACGCGCTGGGCTTCTACGGCATGACGCTGCCTCCGCAGATGGGCGGCCTGGGCCTGTCGGTGCTGGACCATGTGCTCGTGAAGGAAGCGATCTATGCCAGCGGCTCGCCCTTCGCGCCGCATGTGTTCGGCGAGCTGAGCGGCCCGCCGCGCGTGGGCGCGCTGGCGCGCGTCGCCACGCCGTTCCAGCTGCAGAACTTCATCCTGCCCGTGGCGCAGGCCGACATGGCGATCTGCTTTGCGCTGACCGAGGCCGAGGCGGGCTCGGATGCGGGCAACGTGCAGACCCGCGCCGTGAAGGATGGCGACCACTACGTGCTCACCGGCGAGAAGCGCTTCATCTCGGGCTCGCCCTTTGCCGACTATGCGGTGCTGATGGCCTCCACCGCCACCGATCCGGCGCAGCGCGAGGTGTCCGCGTTCTTCGTGGACCTGCATGCGCCCGGCGTGCGCGTGCAGGCGGGCTACAAGACCATGGCGGGCCAGACGAGCACGGGCAACATCGCCCTGGACGGCGCGCGCGTGCCGGCCACCCACCTCATCGGCGAGCCGGGCCGGGGCCTGGCGCTGGCGCTGGGCCGCATCACCGTGAACCGGCTGCTGCACTGCCCCGCCATGCTGGGCCTGGCCCAGGTGGCGCTGCGCGATGCGCGCGACTACGCGCAGCAGCGCCAGCAGTTCGGCCGCGCCATCGGGCAGTTCCAGGCCATTCAGCACATGCTGGCCGACATGGCGACCGACTGGGCCGCCGCGCGCGGGCTGATGCTGGCCACCGCCCGGCAGATCGACGCGGGCGGCGATCCGCGCGCGCAGGCAGCGATGGCCAAGCTGTTCTGCTCGGAAGCGGCGTTCCGCATTGCCGACCGCGCGGTGCAGATCCACGGCGGCGAAGGCATCGTGCAGGGCCGGCGCGTGGAATTCCTGTTCCGCATGCTGCGCATGTACCGGGTGCTCACGGGCACGAGCGAGATCCAGCGCAACACCATCGCCAAGGAATTGCTGGCAGCCCCCTGAGCGGCTGCGCCGCCGCTGCGGCGCGCAGGCCCCGGCCCGGGCCAGGCCAGTTGCTCGGGTCCACCATACCGCCACAACGGTGCCCCAGTGCGCGCGCGCACCCACCCGACAATCACAAGGAGACAAGACATGACAACCCATTCCCCATCCTCCCCGCGCCGCCGCGCCCTGCTGGCCGCCAGCCTGCTGCCGCTGCTGGCGGGCCCGCCCGCCCTGGCCTCCGCCCCCTGGCCCAGCCGCGCCATCAAGTGGGTGGTGCCCTATCTGGCCGGCACGGGGCCCGACACCACGGCCCGCATCGTGGCCGAGGCCGTGTCCAAGGAACTGGGCCAGCCCGTGGTCATCGAGAACCGTGGCGGCGTGGGCGGCAACCTGGGCGCGCGGCAGGTGGCCAAGGCCGCGCCGGACGGCTACACCTGGATCTACTCGGGCTCGCCCATGGCGGCCAGCATGCGCATGTACAAGGCGCCCGGGTATGACGTGCTCAAGGACTTCCGCCACGTGATCGGGCTCACCAGTTCCGACACCACGGTGATCGTGCACGCGAGCTCCGACATCCGCACGCTGGAGCAGCTGCTCACCCGCATGCGCGCCCAGCCGGGCAAGATCGACTACGCGTCGGGCGGCATCGGCACCCCGTCGCACCTGGGGGTGGAGATGCTGCTGAGCGTGGCCCAGGCCGAAGCCACCCACGTGCCCTACAAGGGCGCCTCGGAGATCGTGAATGCCGTGATGGGCCAGCAGGTGACTTTCGGCGCCCCCATCACCTCCGTGGCGTACGCCAACATCCAGGCTGGCAAATTGCGGGCCCTGGCCGTGACCGGCCCCCGGCGCAACCCCAAGCTGCCGGGCGTGCCCACGCTGGCGGAGCTGCAGGTGCCCGGCGTGGAGCTGACGTCGTGGGGCGGTGTCTCGGTGCCCACCGGCACGCCCGACGCCATCGTCGCGCGCGTGCGCGCCGCCCTCGATGCCGCGCTCAGGCAGCCCGCCGTCGTGAGCGCGCTGGAAGAACAGGGCGGCCAGGTCTTCGTGCAGGACAGCGAGGCCTTCACACGCGCTTTCGGCAAGGAAATCGCATTCACGGAAACCATGATGAAGAGGGCGCGGCTGGAGCCGATGTAGCGGCGGCCGGCCGTTTCTCGCCAACGCTTCTCCTTTTATAGCAACTACCGCTGGATGGATGGTCGGCAGCGGCACTTTTCATACCCAAACCCTGGCTGCGGCGCGGCCGCCGTGCGTTCGCACCCTTGCGCCACGGGCCGGCCCCGGGGCCGCCCGCTCCTTGACCACCGTCAAGCAGGCCCGCGCCACGGGCATTTGTCCGACAGGCGGCCGATTCCTTGGATGGCGGGCAGCGCGCCCGCCCCGTCCAAGAATGAATGCAGCGAGTGACATTGCTCGCCTGCCCGCAACACGACAAGGAGAGCCCCATGAACACCCTCTCGAATCCCGTGGCCGAGGAAAAACCCATCGACCCCGACCTGGCCGCACAGGCCGTGCCCGGCCACGGCGTCCCCTCGCAGGACCCCGACCCCGCCGCACAACATACCCTGAGCCCGAGTGAATCCGAGCGCGAGTCCAAATCCGCCCTGATGGGGGGCGGCATGATGGCCGGAGCCGCCGCCGGCGCGGCCGTGGGCGTGGCGGTGGCCGGGCCCGTGGGCGTATTCGTGGGCGGCACGGCAGGCGCCATCGCCGGCGCCCTCGGCGGCGCGGCCGTGGGCCAGGTGGTCGAACCCGAAGCGCCCAAGGAGCCCGCGGACGAAGCCGCCGAGCCGGGATACATAGAGAAGCCCTAGCTTTCTCGCCGCCCGTGGCCCGCCATTCCGTGTACAAAGCCCGCCCCCGCGGGCTTTTGTGCTTCGGGTGGCGCGGTGGCGGCGCGAAGCCGTACCGTGGAGAATCCGGCCCACAGGCCGCCGGAATCCAGGGAGGTTCCGGCCCGGCAGCCCCTCCCCCCACGAAAACCGCGAGGAAGAACCCATGCAAATCACGCTCTCCAGCCTGTTCGTCGAAGACCAGGACCACGCCCTGCACTTCTACACCACGGTCCTTGGCTTCGAGAAGAAGCATGACATTCCCATGGGCACCTTCCGCTGGCTCACCGTGACATCGCCGGAAGGCGCCACGGGCGTCGAGCTGGTGCTGGAGCCCATGGCCTTCGCGCCCGCGCGGGTCTACCAGAAGGCCTTGTTCGAGGCGGGCATTCCGGCCACCGCGTTCATGACCCATGACATCGATGCGGAGTTCCGCAGGCTTTCGGAGCGGGGCGTGGCGTTCCGTGGCACACCCCTGGCCATGGGGCCCATCAAGGCGGTGCTGTTCGAGGACACGTGCGGCAATCTCATCAACCTGGTCCAGCCGGGAGTGTGAGCCACCGAGGCCGGGGCGAAACGCTATCTCATTGATAGCTATCAGCGCTTGTCCAACGGCGCTACAAGCCGTTTTCATTCATTTTCCGGGCCCTGGCCCCACGGCGGCCCAAGGCCCGGTGCTCAGTGGGGAAAGCCTCCTCGCACAAGGCGCACCGGCTCGGCGTCCATGCGGCGTATGAGCGCCTGCAGGCCATCCACCGGCGCCGTGGCGGCCCCGACCGGCGGCGCGGGCGCGGCGGTGGCCCGGCAGACCAGGTCGTCCTCGGACCACGCGGCCTTGCCGGGCTGGCCCCGCGCACGCAGCCAGCCCGCGCGGTCCACGATCAGCTGGTAGCCCGGCAGTTCGGCGGCAGACACGCCCAGCACCAGGGCCAGCGCCTGCTCCACGGCGCTTTTGTGCTGCGGATCGCCCTGCGGCTGGCACTCGGCATCGGCGCCCGCCGGCAAGGCGCCCGCCACCAGGGTGACCAGGCGCGGGTCATCGGCCACCAGCGGCACGCCCGGGCCCGCCACGGCCACACGCACGCGCTGGCCCACCAGGTCCCGGCTCTGGCGGGCCCGGCCATGGCGGCACTCCACGGCCATGCCGGGCAGGCGCACGGGCCGGTCCCAGGTTCCGGCCTCGCGCAGCATCTGCCCTGCGGCATGGGCCTGCAGGTAGTCCAGCACGTCCCAGATCTCTTCGTCGCGCAGCGCGCTGCCCACGCCCGGCATGGTCTGCACGCCGGCGCGGTTGTGCATGCCTTCGCGCACACGCCAGAACAGCTCGCCGTCGAGCCGCTTCCACAGCAGCGCGCCGTTCAGGTTGGGCGGCCACTGGGCCAGCTGCGGGGCATCGGGGCCTTCGCCCCGGCCATCGGCGCCGTGGCAGCGCACGCAGTGCTGCTGGTAGACAGCCTGGCCGCGCACGATGCCCCCGGCAGCGAAACGGGTGGGCGACTGGTGCAGGCTGGTGGGCACGGCGGGCGCGAGCAGCAGGTGCGCCTGGGGCCAGGGGGCAAACACCAGCAATGCGACCGCCAAGGCGATCAGCCACGGGCGCGCGCGCTGGAAGGGCAGCGACACCGCCAGGGCCAGCAGCGCGGCCCCCGCGCACAGCAGGGACAGCAGCACCTGCCGCGCGTGGCCCGCGTCCACCGCCAGCATCTCGGCCGCGATGCGGTGCCCCCACGGCCATGCGGGCTGGCCATGGACTTCCGGCGCCAGGCCCAGCGCATGCAGCACCGCGCGCAGGCCCTGCTGCGCGGCGAGCAGGCCTTCGAGCAGGCCGTTCAGCAGATCCGGCGACAACCCGCTGGCCTACCAGCTCGCACCCAGGCCCAGCAACGCCAGGGCCTCGTGGCGCAGGGCCGCAAGGCGCGGGTCGCCGCGGTGGCGCGGGTAGGGCAAATCGTTCACCAGCACCTGCTGGATGCGCGCGGGCCGGTCGGAGAACACCACCACGCGCTGGGCCATGAAGAGCGCCTCTTCCACATCGTGCGTGACCAGCAGGGCCGAGAAACCCGTGCGCTGCCACAGGTCCACGAGCTCGGTCTGCATGGTCAGGCGCGTGAGCGAGTCGAGCTTGCCCAGCGGCTCGTCGAGCACCAGGAGGCTCGGGTCGTTGACCAACGCACGGGCCAATGCCACGCGCTGCGCCATGCCGCCCGACAGCTGGTGCGGGAAGGCCTTGGCAAAGTCCTGCAGGCCGACCAGGCGCAGCGCTTCGTCCACCCGGTGGCGCTGCTGGCGCAGGATGCCGCGCGCCTGCAGGCCCAGGGCCACGTTGTCCCACACGGTGCGCCAGGGAAACAGCGTGGGGTCCTGGAAGACCACGATGCGCGACGGGTCGGGCTGGGTGATGGGCTGGCCGTCCTGCAGCAGCTCGCCCGTGGTCGCGGGCTCCAGCCCCGCCACCAGGCGCAGCAAGGTGCTCTTGCCGCAGCCGCTGGGCCCGAGCAGGGCCACGAACTCGCCGGTGGCGATGGACAGGTCCAGCTCGTCGATCACGTGCAGCGGGCCGGCGGGCAGGTCGAACCAGTGGCTGACATTGCGCACGTCGATGCGTGCGCCGGTGACCTTGGCTCCCACACCCGCTTCAGAGGCGGTCGCGGTGCTCACCATTTCACCACCCCCTTCTGCCACGACAGCACCCGGTCGCGCAGCACGAACAGCAAGGTGATCACGCCCGAGAACAGCAGCGCCATCACGATCAGCGCGGCGTACATGTTGGGGTACGCCGCCCAGCCCTGGGCCCAGGTCAGGTACCAGCCCAGGCCCGCCTTCACGCCCAGCATCTCGGCCACCACGAGGGTGGAGAACGCCGCGCCCAGGCCCATGAACAGGCCCACGAAGACCTGCGGCAGCGCCGCCGGGATGGCCACGCGCAGCACCAGGAACCAGGGGGACGCGCCCATGGTGCGCGCCACGTCGTAGTAGTTCTTGTGCACGCCCGCCACGCCCGACCAGGTGAGGATGGCGACCGGGAAGGCCGTGCCCAGCGCGATCAGGAAGATGGCCGTGGACCAGCTCGACGGAAAGAAATAAAAGCTCACCGGCAGCAGCGCCGTGGTGGGCACGGGACCCAGGATGCGCAGCACCGGGTGGATCCAGTAGCTGGCCTGGCGCGACCAGCCGATGAGCACGCCCGTGGTGAAACCCGCCGCCGCGCCGATGGCGATGCCCAGCCCCAGCAGGCGGACCGATGCGCCCGCGCTTTCCAGCAGGCGCGCCCAGTCGGTGGCGTAGACCTCCACCAGGCTTTGCGGCGGTGCGAAGAACGGGGGCGGCAAGGTGCCCAGCTTGGCGGTGAACACCTCCCACACCGTGAGGCCGGCGGCGATGGCCACCAGCCAGGGGCCGGCCCGCCGCACCTTGTGGCCCACGGGCCCCAGCGCGCCCGCAACGAACGCCAGCACCGCCAGAAGCACTGCCACGGCACCGGCACCGATGGCGAATTCTTCGGTGAATGCCCACTCGCTGAAGCCTGCCGGCTTGTTGGGCCACAGGTAGGTCAGCAGGCCCAGCGCCGCCCAGGCGGCGGCGGCCAACAGGCCCGTCCGCCAGAAGGCGGGAATGGGCCGGGCCGCGCCGAATGCGGCGGGCGCGGCCACCTTCGCGGGAGGCGCCGCGGGGCGTCGCGCCCGGGGCGCCTCGGCCACGGAATTGGGCGCTGGCAGGATATGGTCGGCAACGGTGCTCATGGCAAACTCCGGTGAATGTCAGTTCGTGTGGCGATGCGCATCGCCCACAACCCGTGAAACTGGCGCGCCCACAGCCAGTGCGCCCGCGCTAGGGCCGCCCCGCAGCGCCGAGCTGGGGGCGTCCTCCTCCCGCATTGCGCGGCAATGCGAGAGAGGGGTGAAGGCGCGAAGCGACTCAGGGAATGCGCCACTTCAGGCCAGCACGTCGGCATGCACATGGGCGGCGAAACGTGCGGGATCGGTGGAGGGCTTGAGCACCCCCACCAGCTTGAAGTCGCGCGCATAGAACTCGATCTCCTGGCGCAGCGCCGTGCCCACGGGGTGGCTGCGGTGCGTGAGCGTGCCCAGCACGGCGCGCAGGTCGTCCTGCGGCACCTTGGAGTAAGGGCTGAAGATGCGCGCCGTCTCGTTCGGGTTGTCGGCCACGAAGTCCGAGGCCTCGATGATGGCGCGCGTGAGGGCCGCGGCCGTGCCCTTGTCGTTGCGTACCAGGGCGCCGCTCACGCCGAGCACGCAGCAGGTCTTGGCCGCGTACTCGCCCGAGAGGTTGGAGGCCAGGTCCACCAGGCCCCTGGTGCGGCGCTGGATCAGCAGCAGGTTGGGGTCGCCGTCGGCAATGGCCTGGGCCTCGCCCTTTTCCACGGCCAGGCCCAGCATGTCGCCGGGGAACTGGCGCCATGTCACGTCCTTTTCGGGGTTCAGGCCGGCCTTGGTGAGCAGCACCGAGAAGAAGTTCTTGCCCGGGCTGTTGAGGTCCGACACGGCAATGGTCTTGCCCTTGAGCTTTTGCAGGCTGGTCACGCCCGCCGCTTCGTAGCCCACCAGGCGCGAGCAGCCGCCGTGCGAGCTGCCCACCAGCTTCACGTCGAAGCCCGACTCCAGCGGCTTGATCCAGCGGTGCACCATGCCCAGGCCGGCGTCGGCCTTGGAGGTGGCGATGGTCTCCAGCAGCTGGTCGGTGGAACCGGCGAAGTTGACCAGCTCGACCTTGAGGCCGTGCTTTTCGAAGATGCCACGCTCGATCGCCACCGGGGCGGCCGACAGGCAGATGGCATTGGCGTTCCACGCCAGCTTCACCTCGCGCAGCTTGCCGGCGGCCAGCACGTGGCTGCCCACCACGCCCGAGGCGCCCACCACCGTGGCCGCGCCCGTGGCCCGCAGCAACTGCCGGCGCGACCAGCGCGCTTCTCCCCCACCCAGAATCTGACCCTTGTTGTTCATGCCCTGCACCTTTTGTGTGAAAAAGACAAAATGGCCGCGCATCCGCAGCCCGCTGACCGCATTGCATGCGAACGGGCACCAAAAGAGAACGAAGAAAAACGGAGATGCATATGCAAAAGATTCCACACACCCCCGCGCCGGACACTGGTGCAATACAGCGCATGAATGCCCTCGCCTCCACGGTCCTGCCGCAGCCCGCCTCGCACGCGACACCAACGTCCACAGCGCCCGACACCGCCCGCCTGCGCCACTTCGTGCAGCAACTGGCCGCGCTGGTGGAAAGTACGCCGCCGGAGCCAGAATTGCTGGCGCGCGGCGGCGCCCTGCTGGGCGCCCTGGTGGCCCACGACGACTGGCTGCCGGCCGCGTTTGCGCAGCCGAACCCCGACCGCTACCAGCAGTACCTGCTGCATGCCGATGCGCTGGGCCGCTTCTCGGTGGTGAGCTTTGTGTGGGGCCCGGGCCAGGCCACGCCCATCCACGACCACACGGTGTGGGGCCTGATCGGCATGCTGCGCGGCGCCGAAGATTCGCAGGCATTCGCCCGCACCGCCGATGGGCGCTGGGCGCCAGAGGGCGCACCGCACCGGCTGCGGCCCGGCGATGTCGATGCCGTGTCGCCCACCATCGGCGACGTGCACCGGGTGAACAATGCGTGGGAGGGCCAGACCTCCATCAGCATCCACGTGTATGGCGCCAACATCGGCGCCGTGCAGCGCAGCGTGTACCTGGAAGACGGCACGGCCAAGCCGTTCATCTCGGGCTACAGCAATGCGACGCTTCCGAACATCTGGGACCTGTCCCGCAACCCGGCGCCCTCGGCCTGAACCTGTTTTCGAAGACCCGTACGATTTCCCCATGACTGCTTCCACCATTCCAGAGACTTCCGTCCTCCAGGTCCGCGAGGCCCTGCTCGCCCGCGAGGAAATCGCCCTGCTCGACGTGCGCGAGGAAGACCCCTATGCCCAGGGCCACCCGCTGTTCGCCGCCAACCTGCCGGCCAGCAAGATCGAGCTGGAGGCCTTCGCGCGCATTCCCCGCCGCGACACCCTCATCGTGGTCTACGACGATGGCGAGGGCCTGGCCGAACCCGCGGCACGCACGCTCCAGCAGCTGGGCTACACCCGTGTGACCCTGCTGGCGCGCGGCCTGCAGGGCTGGCGCGATGCCGGGGGCGAGCTGTTCATCGACGTGAACGTGCCCAGCAAGTCCTTCGGCGAGCTGGTGGAGGCCGAGCGCCACACGCCCTCGCTGGCGGCTGAAGAAGTGCAGGCGCTCATCGACGCCCGGGCCGACGTGGTGGTACTGGACGCGCGCCGCTACGACGAGTACCACACCATGAACATCCCCACCGGCGTGAGCGTGCCCGGCGCCGAGCTGGTGCTGCGCGCGCAGGCGCTCGCGCCCAACCCGGCCACGCAGATCATCGTGAACTGCGCGGGCCGCACGCGCAGCATCATCGGCACGCAGTCGCTGGTCAACGCGGGCATCCCCAACCCCGTGGCCGCGCTGCGCAACGGCACCATCGGCTGGCTGCTGGCCGGGCAGACGCTGGAACGCGGCGCCAGCCGACGCTTCGACCCCGCCGTGCACATCGACCGCAATCAGGCACCGCAACAGGCGCGCAACGTGGCCGACCGGGCCCGCGTGCAGCGCGCCCAGGCCGGAGACCTGGCCCGCTTCGCGGCCGAGGCCGGCCGCACCACCTACCTGCTGGACGTGCGCACGCCCGAGGAGTTCGCGGCCGGCCACCTGCCCGGCTTTCGCAACACCCCCGGCGGCCAGCTGGTGCAGGAGACCGACCACACGGCCGCCGTGCGCGGCGCGCGCCTGGTGCTGGTGGACGACGATGGCGTGCGCGCCAACATGAGTGCATCGTGGCTGGCCCAGATGGGCTGGGAGGTGTGGGTGCTCGACGGCGCACAGCCGGCGGATTTCAGCGAGACCGGCGCCGTGGCCAACACCGTGCCCGAACCCGAAGGCCCCATCGCCTGGGCCACCCCCGCCCAGCTGGCGGCCTGGCTGCAAGACGGCGGCGCCGACCACACGGCCGTGCTGGACCTGACCACCAGCGCCAACTACACGCTGCGCCACATCCCCGGCGCGTGGTTCGTGATCCGCTCACAGCTCGCGCAGGCCGTGCAGTCCATCCCGCGCGCGCAGCGCTATGTGCTCACCTGCGGCAGCAGCCTGCTGGCCCGCTATGCCGCGCAGGACCTGGCCCGCCTCACGGGCGCCCCGGTGCATGTGCTCGAAGGCGGCACCCTGGCCTGGATCGCGGCCGGCCTGCCGCTGGAACATGGCGAGACACGCCTGGCCTCGCCCCGCATCGACCGCTACCGCCGCCCCTATGAAGGCACCGAGAGCCCGCGCGAAGCCATGCAGGCCTACCTGGACTGGGAGTTCGGCCTGGTGGAGCAGCTGGGGCGCGATGGCACGCACGGCTTCAAGGTGCTGTGACCAGGCCACCAGGTGCTCCACATTTCATAGCTGCCAGCGCTTTCTCCAAAAGCGCTGGAGCCATTTTTCATGTTGATTCTCAGCCATCCAGGCGGCCGTGGCGCCACTGCACGTTCAGCGCCAGCGTCTGCCCCTGTGCCAGCGTGCGCAGGCCGGGCTGCCCAGGCTGGTGAAAGGCGTCAATGGGCTGGGTGATGGGCTCGAAGCAGAACGCGGGCCCCTGCGGCGGGCGGTAGATGAGGCAGAAGTGCCCCGCCGCGCCGCCATCCTGCGCGAAGTCGGGCATGTGCGCGGTGAGCTGCAGCCCCCGCTCCGGCCATTCGATGCGCGCCGTGCCGCCCCAGCCGGTGTAGGCGTTGTCGATCAGGCTGCCGTGGGCGGAGATGCCTTCATTCAGGTTCCAGCCTGGCGGGAACCGGGCCGTCAGCTCCGTGGGCAGCGGGTCGGCCCCGCTGAGCCAGACGGCCCCCACCGGCGCGCTGATGCGCGTGCCCGGCGTGCGCGGAAACCAGGGGTGCAGCCCCAGGCCATAGGGCAGCGGCTGGGCACCACGGTGCTGCACCAGCACGCCCTGGTCCAGGCCGCCCTCCACGAGGCGAAAGGTCTGCACGCACTCATAGTCGTACGGGTTGCCGTCAAAGCCTTGCGAGCGCAGCGTCATCTGCAGCGTGTCGGGCGCGGGCTGGGTCATCTCCCAGGGCTGCAGCCAGCCATCGCCGTGGATGGGGTACGGCTCGCCAGCGCGGTTGGGCCGCACGGGATGGAACTGCCCGGCGTGCGTGAAGCCGCCGCCGCTGATGCGGTTGGACCAGGGCACCATGGCGAAGGAGGCCATCTTGTACAGATCGGGCGTGGCCCCGTCCCAGGGGCGCCAGAGGTCAATCCGGCCGCCGGGCTGCCGGGGGTCGTCGATCTGCCAGGCGGCCACGCTGCCGCCCAGCGAGGGGACCAGCCCCAGGTGCTGGCCCGCGTGGCTCAACCAGGTGATGGGGTGGGTGGTGGAATCGTTCATGCACGTGCTTTCATGAAGGAGGTCAGCCACCGAACAGATGGGCGGGCACGCCGGGGCTGTCGATCTCGATGGCAAACACGCTGCCGGCCAGCGGCTGTGCAGCGAGCTGCTCGGGCGTGAGGCCGACCCGCGCGGTGGTGATGAACAGCGTGCGCAGGTCCGCGCCCCCAAAGGCGCAGGTGGTGACCTGGCTCGCGGGCAGCACCACACGGCCCAGTTCCTCGGCCGTCTCGGGGTCGTGGCAGGTCACGCAGTGGCCGCCCCAGTGGGCGATCCAGAGGCGGCCCAGGGCGTCGGTGGTCATGCCGTCGGGCAGGCCATCCTCGGCACTGAATCGTTTCCACACCTGCTTGTGCGACACGGTGCCGGCGGCGGCATCAAAATCGTAGCGCCAGGTGATGGAGCTGAGCGTATCGTTGAAGTACAGGCACTGGCGGCCCTCCACCAGGGCCCAGGTGGGCCCGTTAGTCACGACAAAGCCCTCGTCATGGCGCGCGCAGCGGCCGTCGGGGTCGTAGCGGTAGAGCGCGCCGGTGGGCAGCTGGCAGTCGAAGTCCATGCTGCCGCCCCAGAAGCGGCCCTGCGCGTCGCACTTGCCGTCATTGAAGCGGTTGCCCGGCAGCTCGGCCGCGGGCTGGTGCAGGTAGTGCGGGGCGCTGTCGGTGGTCGGGTCGAACAGCGCGAAGCCGCGCCGCAGGGTGATGATGAGGCCGGGCGCGTCCCGGCGCTCGGCCAGGGCCGAGATCTCTTCGTCGAAGCGCCACTGCCTCTGCACGCCCGTGGCCGGGTCCAGCCGGTACAGGCGGCAGCCCAGGATGTCCAGCCAATACACCACCTGCTCCCGCACGGACCATACAAGCCCCTCCCCCAGCTGCGCATCGGCTTGGACCACGCAGCGCAGGGGCCCCGTGAGGGTGGGGACGGGAAATCGCGACGGCGCAGCGGCCGCTGCCATGGGATTCTGGTTGCTCAAAGCTTGTCTCCTGTTTGTTGTTTACCTGCCTGCCTCTTGACGCCGGGCATCTTATCAACGTCAATTGATGCATGGAATGATTATTTTTGGAATTTTTCGATATACAAATTGCAATGACAACTGATATCCATACCCCCTCCCAGCCCGCCACACTCGCCCAATTTCCCAGCCTGCAAGGCCGATCGGTCTTCGTCACGGGCGGGGGCAGCGGCATCGGCGCGGCCATCGTCGCGGCGTTCGCCGAACAGGGTGCGCGCGTGGCCTTCGTGGACGTGGCGCGCGAAGCCAGCGAAGCCCTGGCGCAGCAGATCGCCGACGCAGGCCACGCGCGCCCCTGGTGGCAGGTATGCGACGTGCGCGACATCGCCGCGCTGCAGGCGGCCATTGCCCAGGCCGCTGCCACCCTGAGCGACTTCTCGGTGCTGGTGAACAACGTGGCCAGCGACGACCGCCATACGCTGGAATCGGTCACGCCTGACTACTACGACGAGCGCATGGCCATCAACGAGCGCCCGGCCTTCTTCGCCATCCAGGCCGTGGTGCCCGGCATGCGCCGCCTGGGCGCGGGCTCGGTGGTCAACCTGGGCTCCACGGGCTGGCAGGGCAAGGGCGCAGGCTACCCCTGCTATGCCATTGCCAAGTCGTCGGTGAACGGGCTCACGCGGGGCCTGGCGCGCACGCTGGGCCAGGACCGCATCCGCATCAACACCGTGTCGCCCGGCTGGGTGATGACCGAGCGCCAGATCAAGCTCTGGCTCGACGCCGAGGGCGAGAAGGAACTGGCGCGCAACCAGTGCCTGCCCGACAAGCTGCGCCCGCACGACATCGCGCGCATGGTGCTGTTCCTGGCGTCCGACGATGCCGCGATGTGCACCGCGCAGGAATTCAAGGTCGACGCCGGCTGGGTTTGATTCGGACCATCCCCCTGAGTCGCTTCGCGCCTTCCCCCTTCTCTCGAATGGCTGCGCCATTCGGGAAGGGGGACACCGCCAGCGCGGCGGGGCGGCCCTTGCGCGGCGGTCCTGGCCTATGCCGCGCCAGTATCGAGCGGCACCGACAAGCACAAGCTCCGACAGGGAAGCACGCTCAGTCTCCCGCTTCCAGCCGGCGCCCGTACTGCACCAGGCTGGTCTGCTTGAGAGCCTTCATCATCACCTTGGCGGCGGGCGACAGCAGGCGGTCGCTGCGGGTGATGATGCCAAAGGCGTCCATGTGGCAGGGCATGGCCAGCGGCAGGATCGACACCATGCCGTGCGATGCGTAGTAGTGCGCCACGTCGGCCCCCACCACGGCGATCATGTCGCTTTGCTGCAGCATGCGCGTCATGAACAGCAGGGCCGCGGTCTCCACCACGTTGACCGGCGGCGCCAGCCCCTCCTGCTGGAACATCAGGTCGAAGCGGTGCCGCAGCACGCTGCCCGCGGGCGGCACGATCCAGCCCGCGGCCAGCACGTCGCGCAGGGCCAGGCCCGGCACACCCAGCAGGGGGTGGCCCGGGCGGGTCATGGCGCAGACCAGTTCCTCGCTCAGCGGCTCGTAGCGCAGGTTGGCCTTGTCGTGCTCCTCGAACAGCCGGCCCACCAGGATGTCGAGCTTGCCCTGCTCGAGCCGGTCCATCAGCACCGGGCTGGTCTCGATATCGAGCGAGATGCGCAGGCTCGGGTACTCCTGCTTGACCAGGGCCACGGCGGCGGGCAGCAGGCTCAGGCCCGGCGAGGTGATGGCCCCGATGCCCACCTGGCCGAAGTGCCCGGTCTTGAGCGCCGCCAGCTCCACATGGGCCTGGTTCAGGCTGGCCAGCGCCATGCGCGCGTGGCGGATCATGGTCTCGCCATACCAGGTGGGGCGCATGCCGCGCGGCAGGCGCTCGAACAGCGAAACCTCCAGCACATCCTCCAGGTCCTTGAGCAGCTTGGAGGCCGCCGGCTGGGTCATGCTGAGCACCTGGGCCGCACGGTGGATGTTGCCCTCCTCGGCCAGGGCCACCAGCAAGAGCAGCTGGCGCGTCTTCAGGCGTGCGCGGATGAACCAGTGGTTGTAGGTGCTCATGGGGTTTTCCAGAATGCGTGGACGTATATGTATTTTGTCAAAAAAACTATTAGATTGATATCTAAATCGATCTTAGACTTTGCCGCACATCCGCACCAAGGTTCTTTCCCAGGTCCCCATGAAACTCGGCGACACACAGCAGCTCACCCCCCGGCACCTCATCAATGGGCGCTGGGAGATCGGCACCACCACCGGGGTGAGCACCAACCCGTCGGACACCCGTGAGGTGGTGGCCGAATACGCCCGGGCCGACCGCAACCAGACCGAACGCGCCATCCGCGCCGCCGCCGACGCCCTGCCCCACTGGAGCCAGAGCAGCCCCCAGCGCCGCGCCGACGTGCTCGACCTGATCGGCAGCGAACTGCTGGCGCGCAAGGACGCACTGGGCACCCTGCTGGCCCGAGAGGAAGGCAAGACCCTGCCCGAGGCCGTGGCCGAGGTGGCCCGCGCCGGCCAGATCTTCAAGTTCTTTGCCGGCGAGGCGCTGCGCATCCCCGGCGAGCTCATGGCGTCGGTGCGCCAGGGCGTGCAGGTGGACGTGACCCGCGAGCCCGTGGGCGTGGTCGGCATCATCGCTCCCTGGAACTTCCCGTTCGCGATCCCGGCCTGGAAGATCGCCCCCGCCCTGGCCTATGGCAACACGGTGGTGTTCAAGCCCGCCGAGCTGGTGGCCGCCTGCGGCTGGGCCCTGGCCGAGATCATCAGCCGCTGCGGCCTGCCGGCCGGCGTGTTCAACCTGCTCATGGGCAGTGGCCGCGAGGTCGGCCAGACCCTGGTGGACCACCCGCTGGTGAATGCGATCAGCTTTACGGGATCGGTCGATACCGGAGACCGTATCCTCAAGTCGGCCACGGCACGCCGCGCCAAGGTGCAGCTGGAGATGGGCGGCAAGAACCCGCTGGTGGTGCTGGCCGATGCCGACATGGACCAGGCCATCGACTGCGCGCTGCAGGGCTCGTACTTTTCCACCGGCCAGCGCTGCACGGCATCGAGCCGGCTGATCGTCGAAGCCAGCGTGCACGATGCCTTCGTGGACCGGCTGCGCCAGCGGCTCACGGCCCTCAAGGTAGGCCACGCGCTGGAGCGCGGTACCGAGATGGGCCCGGTGGCCGATGCCGGCCAGCTGGAGCAGAACCTCTCTTATGTGGAGATCGCTCGCAGCGAGGGCGCCGAGCATGTCTGGGGCGGCGAGCGGCTCGAACGCGCCACGCCTGGGCACTACATGGCCCCGGCGCTGTTCCTGGCCAGGCCCGAGCACCGCATTGCGCGCGAGGAGATCTTCGGCCCCGTGGCCTGCGTGCTGCGCGCCGACGACTACGAGCATGCGCTGGCCCTCGCCAACGACACGCCCTATGGCCTGTGCGCGGGCATCTGCACTACCTCGCTCAAGCACGCCATGCATTTCAAGCGCAATGCCGTGGTCGGCATGACCATGGTCAACCTGCCCACGGCGGGGGTGGACTTCCACGTGCCCTTCGGCGGGCGCAAGGATTCGAGCCACGGCCCGCGCGAGCAGGGCCGCTACGCCGCCGAGTTCTACACCACCGTCAAGACCGGCTACATGCTCGCCTGAATCGCCCGCCTTCTTTCCCGCAGTGCATTTCTTTATTCCACAACAGCGTCAACAACAGACAGACAGGAGACAAATGATGAAACTGAACCGCCGGACCCTCGTATCCGCCCTTGCCTGCGCCCCCGTTGCCGGGCTGCTCCCGGGCGCCGCCTGGGCCCAGAAGCCCATCGTGCTGGGCTTCAGCCAGGTGGGTGCCGAGAGCGAGTGGCGCACCGCCAACACCGAGTCGATCAAGTCCGCCGCCAAGGAGGCGGGCATCGAGCTCAAGTTCTCCGACGCCCAGCAAAAGCAGGAGAACCAGATCAAGGCCATCCGCTCCTTCATCGCCCAGAAGGTGGACGTGATCGCCTTCTCACCCGTGGTCGAATCGGGCTGGGAGAACGTGCTGCGCGAAGCCAAGGCCGCCAAGATCCCGGTGGTGCTGACCGACCGCTCGGTCAACGTCAAGGACCAGTCACTGTACGTGACCTTCATGGGCTCGGACTTCGTGGAAGAAGGCCGCAAGGCCGGCCGCTGGCTGGTGGACAAGATGAAGGACCACAAGGGCGACATCAACATCGTCGAACTGCAGGGCACCGTGGGCTCGGCCCCGGCCATCGACCGCAAGAAGGGCTTCGAGGAGATCGTCAAGGCCGACCCCAAGTTCAAGATCCTGCGCTCGCAGACCGGTGACTTCACGCGCGCCAAGGGCAAGGAGGTGATGGAAGCCTTCCTCAAGGCCGAGGGCAAGAAGATCAACGTGCTCTACGCGCACAACGACGACATGGCCATCGGCGCGATCCAGGCCATCGAGGAAGCCGGCCTCAAGCCCGCCAAGGACATCACCATCATCTCCATCGACGCGGTCAAGGGCGCCTTCGAGGCCATGATCGCCGGCAAGCTCAACGTGAGCGTGGAATGCAGCCCCCTGCTGGGCCCGCAGCTGATGACGGCCGTGAAGGACATCAAGGCCGGCAAGGCGGTGCAAAAGCGCATCGTGACCGAGGAAGGCATCTTCCCGATGGAAGTGGCCGCCGCCGAGTTCCCCAAGCGCAAATATTGATGCCCCCTGCGTCGCTGCGCGCCTTCCCCCTCAAGGGGAAGGCGCCAGCGCGGCGGCACTGGCCTGGGGCGCGCCAGTTTCACAGATAGCGGACATGGCATAGGCCAACATCAAAAAACATAGAACCTGGAGACAGATAAATGAAGCGCGAAATTTTCAAGGCCGTGCTGGCCACCGTGGCGCTGGCCGCCGTGGGCGCGACCCCACTGGTCCATGCCCAGGACAAGGGCAGCATCGGCATCTCGATGCCCACCAAGTCCTCGTCGCGCTGGATCGCAGATGGCGACAACATGGTCAAGGTGCTCAAGGAGCGCGGCTACAAGACCGACCTGCAGTACGCCGACGACGACATCCCGAACCAGCTCGCGCAGATCGAGAACATGATCACCAAGGGCGCCAAGGTGCTGGTGATCGCCTCCATCGACGGCACCACCCTCTCGCGCGTGCTGCAGAACGCGGCCGACAAGGGCGTGAAGGTCATCGCCTACGACCGCCTGATCAAGGGCTCGAAGAACGTGGACTACTACGCCACGTTCGACAACTTCCAGGTCGGTGTGCTGCAGGCCACGTCCATCGTGGACAAGCTGGGCCTGAAGCAGGGCAAAGGCCCGTTCAACATCGAGCTCTTCGGCGGCTCGCCCGACGACAACAACGCCTTCTTCTTCTACGACGGCGCGATGAGCGTGCTGCAACCGTACATCGACAGCGGCAAGCTGGTGGTGCGCAGCAAGCAGACGGGCATGAACAAGGTGGGCACGCTGCGCTGGGACGGCTCGGTCGCTCAGGCGCGCATGGACAACCTGCTGTCGGCCTACTACGGCAAGGACAAGGTGCATGCCGTGCTCTCCCCCTACGACGGTCTGTCCATCGGCATCCTGTCGTCCTTGAAGGGCGTGGGCTACTGCACCGCCCAGCAGCCCTGCCCCGTGGTCAGCGGGCAGGACGCCGAGGTGCCATCGGTCAAGTCCATCCTGAAGGGCGAGCAGTCCTCCACCGTGTTCAAGGACACGCGCGAACTGGCCAAGGTGGCCGCCAACATGGTGGACGCCACGCTGTCGGGCAAGCAGCCGGAGATCAACGACACCAAGACCTACCACAACGGCGTGAAGGTGGTGCCCTCGTACCTGCTCAAGCCCGTGTCGGTGGATGCCTCCAACTGGAACGCGGTGCTGGTGGGCAGCGGGTACTACAAGGAATCACAAATCAAGTAGGCATGCCAGGCTTCGGCACGTAGAGCCGCCGTCCGCCTGGCACCTCTGGTGCCTAGCGGACGGAATGCAACCGGGACGGGCCCGCAGCCCGCCAAAAGACTGAGAGACCATGCTTCTTGAAATGCGGGACATCCGCAAAACCTTCCCCGGGGTGGTGGCGCTGAACCAGGTCAACCTGCAGGTGCAGGCCGGGGAGATCCATGCCATCGTCGGCGAAAACGGGGCGGGCAAATCCACGCTGATGAAGGTGCTGTCGGGTGTCTACCCACACGGCAGCTACAGCGGTCAGATCCTGTTCGACGGGCAGGAGCGTCAGTTCTCCGGCATCCGCGACAGCGAGCACCTGGGCATCATCATCATTCACCAGGAGCTGGCGCTGGTACCGCTGCTCTCGATCGCCGAAAACATCTTCCTGGGCAACGAGACCGCGCGCCACGGCGTCATCGACTGGATGGCCGCGCACAGCCGCGCCCAGGCGCTGCTGCACAAGGTGGGTCTGCGCGAGTCGCCCGACACACCGGTGGGCCAGCTGGGCGTGGGCAAGCAGCAGCTGGTGGAGATTGCCAAGGCGCTGTCGCGCAAGGTGCGCCTGCTGATCCTGGACGAGCCCACTGCCAGCCTCAACGAGAACGACAGCCAGGCCCTGCTGGACCTGCTGCTGGAGCTGAAAGCCCAGGGCATCACCTGCATCCTGATCTCGCACAAGCTCAACGAGATCTCGCGGGTGGCCGATGCCATCACCGTGCTGCGCGACGGCAGCACCGTGCAGATGCTGGACTGCCGCGAAGGCCCGGTGAGCGAGGACCGCGTGATCCAGGCCATGGTGGGCCGCGAGATGAGCGATCGCTACCCCCAGCGCCAGCCGCAGATCGGCGGCATCGTTTTTGAAGTGCGCGACTGGCGTGCCTACCACCCTCAGCACGGCGACCGCGAGCACCTCAAGGGGATCGACCTGAACGTGCGGCGCGGCGAGATCGTCGGTATTGCGGGACTGATGGGCGCGGGCCGGACCGAGCTGGCCATGAGCATCTTTGGCCGGTCCTGGGGCCAGCGCATCAGCGGCGAGGTGCGGCTGCACGGCAAGGCCATCGACGTGGGCACCGTGGAAAAGGCCGTGCGCCACGGCCTGGCCTATGTGACCGAAGACCGCAAGGGCAATGGCCTGGTGCTGAACGAAGACATCCAGTTCAACACCTCCCTGGCGCATCTGGAAGGCGTTTCGTTCGCCACCGTGATCGACAGCGGCCGCGAGCACCGGGTGGCGCAGGACTACCGCGAGAAGCTGCGCATCCGCTGCTCGGGGGTGGACCAGAAGACGCTGAACCTTTCGGGCGGCAACCAGCAGAAGGTGGTGCTGGGCAAATGGCTCTTCACCAACCCCGAGGTGCTGATCCTCGACGAGCCCACGCGCGGCATCGACGTGGGCGCCAAGTACGAGATCTACACCCTCATCGCCCAGCTGGCGGCCGAGGGCAAGTGCGTGATCGTGATCTCTTCCGAAATGCCCGAGCTGCTGGGCATCACGGACCGCATCTACGTGATGAACGAGGGCCGCTTTGTGGCCGAGATGCCCACCGCCGAAGCCTCCCAGGAAAAGATCATGCGTGCAATAGTCAATGCCCCCCCTGAGTCGCTTCGCGCCTTCCCCCTCAAGGGGGACGCCGCCAGCGGGGCGGGGCGGCCCTTGCGCGGCGGCTCTGGCATGGGCAGCGCCGGTCTCAAGGGCAGCGGACAACGCAACGGATAACTGAAATGAGCCAGATGACCCCCTCCCCCACCGCCACGCTCGCCAGCGCACCCGCCGAGGCACCGGCCCACCACGACAAGCCGCTGCTGGAGCACATCAAGCACAACTTCCGTGAGTACGGCATGCTGATCACGCTGGTGGCCATCATGGGCTTCTTCCAGTACATGACGGACGGCACGCTGATGCAGCCGCTCAACCTCACCAACCTGGTGCTGCAGAACAGCTACATCGTCATCATGGCGCTGGGCATGCTGCTGGTCATCGTGGCCGGGCACATCGACCTGTCGGTGGGCTCGGTGTGTGGCTTCATCGGCGCGCTGGCAGCGGTGCTGATGGTCGAATACAACTGGCATTTCGTGCCCGCCACGCTGGTGTGCCTGCTCTGCGGCGGGCTCATCGGTGCGGTGCAGGGCGGGTTCGTGGCCTTCTCGCGCATTCCGTCCTTCATCGTCACGCTGGCGGGGATGCTGGTGTTCAAGGGCCTGGCGCTGGCGCTGCTGGCGGGCCAGTCGGTGGGGCCATTCCCCTCGGCGTTCCAGATGCTCAGCTCGGGCTTCATTCCCGACCTGTTCAACGTGGAGGGGCTGCGCCTGACCTCGCTGCTGCTGGGCGCCGCCGTGGCCGCCGCCCTGGCCGTGGGCGGCCTGCGCGAACGCGCCAACCGCCTGCGGCACGGTGTGCGCGCCGAACCCGCCGGCCTGTTCATCGCGCGCACGGTGGTGTTTGGCGCCCTGCTGGTGTACTTCAGCTACCTCATGGCGTCATACAAGGGGCTGCCCAACGTGCTCATCGTGATGGCGCTGCTGATCGTGCTGTTCGACTTCGTCACCAGCCGCACCACCATTGGCCGCCGCATCTACGCCATGGGGGGCAACGAAAAGGCCGCCAAGCTTTCGGGCATCAAGACCGAGCGGCTCACGCTGTATGCCTTCATCAACATGGGCGTGCTCGCGGCCCTGGCCGGACTGGTGTTTGCAGCGCGGCTCAACACCGCCACGCCCAAGGCGGGCCTGGGTTTTGAGCTGGACGTGATTGCGGCGTGTTTCATCGGTGGCGCATCGGCCTCGGGCGGCGTGGGCAAGGTCATGGGCGCGGTGATCGGCGCCTTCGTGATGGGTGTGATGAACAACGGCATGTCCATCCTGGGCATCGGCATCGACTACCAGCAGGTCATCAAGGGCGTGGTGCTGCTGGCGGCGGTTTTGGTCGACGTGTACAACAAAAACAAGGCCTGAAATGAAGCACCCCCTGAGTCGCTTCGCGCCTCCGTGCGTCCGCCAGAGTCGGCCGCTCTTCGGACACGTCCAAGCCTGCGCAGGCAGGCTTGGAGCCGCGGCCCTCAGCCCCTCTCTCAGTTTGCTTCGCAATCTGGGAGGGGGACGCCCCCAGCGCGGCGGTGCGGCCCTTGCGCGGGGGCACTGGCCTGCGCCGCGCCCGCTTTGCGGACTGTGTGGACAGCAACGGCTGTTTGGAGCACCATGAGCAGCCCATCCCAAACTCCCGTGCTGCAGCTCGCGGGCATCCACAAGCAATTCGCGGGCAT
The DNA here is from genome assembly GCF_059415205.1 of Acidovorax sp. GW821-FHT10E03. Taxonomy (NCBI): domain Bacteria; kingdom Pseudomonadati; phylum Pseudomonadota; class Betaproteobacteria; order Burkholderiales; family Comamonadaceae; genus Acidovorax; species Acidovorax sp. GW821-FHT10E03. The sequence goes on from NZ_JBWKMU010000003.1 coordinate 449,503, forward strand.
TCCCGTGCTGCGCGACGTGCAGCTGAACCTGTACCCGGGGGAGATCCATGCCCTCATGGGGCAGAACGGCGCGGGCAAGTCCACGCTGATCAAGGTGCTCACCGGCGTGCTCGAAGCCAGCGGCGGCCAGATGCGCCTGGCCGGTCAGGCCGTGTGGCCCGATTCGCCGCTGGCCGCCCAGCGCCTGGGCATCAGCACCGTGTACCAGGAGGTCAACCTCTGCCCCAACCTGTCGGTGGCCGAGAACATCTTCGCCGGCCGCTACCCGCGCTGCGGCATCGCCCAGGGCTTTCGCATCGACTGGGCCACGCTGCACCAGCGTGCGCGCGAACTGGTGGCGCGCATCGGCCTGTCCATCGACGTCACGCGCCTGCTCTCGGACTACCCGGTGGCCGTGCAGCAGCTGGTGGCCATTGCCCGGGCGTTGAGCATCGAGGCCAAGGTGCTGATACTGGACGAGCCCACCTCCAGCCTGGACGACGACGAGGTGCAAAAGCTCTTCGAGGTGCTGCGCCGCCTGCGTGGCGAGGGCCTGTCCATCGTGTTCGTGACGCACTTCCTGAACCAGGTGTATGCCGTGTCGGACCGCATCACGGTGCTGCGCAACGGCGCCTGGGTGGGCGAATGGGCGGCGGCCGACCTGCCGGCGCAGGCGCTGATCAATGCCATGCTGGGGCGCGAGCTGGCCGCGCAGTCCACCGAACCGCCTGTTTCGCCGCAGTTCGATGATGAGAGCACCGCCCTGCTGCAGGCCGAGGGCCTGGGCCAGAGCGGCCAGTTGCAGCCCCTGGACCTGAAGGTGCGGGCCGGCGAGGTGGTGGGCCTGGCGGGCCTGCTGGGCTCGGGCCGCACCGAGCTGGCGCGCCTGCTGTTCGGCCTGCAGGTGCCCGACCGCGGCGTACTGCGCATCGACGGCAAGGCAGTGGCCTTCGCCAACCCCATGGACGCGATCCGCGAGGGCCTGGCCCTGTGCCCCGAGGAGCGCAAGACCGATGGCATCGTGGCCGAGCTCTCGGTGCGCGAGAACATCGCCCTGGCGTTGCAGGCGCGCATGGGCATGGGGCGCTTTCTGTCGCGCGCCGAGCAGACGGCGATCGCCGAGCGCTACGTCAAGCTGCTGGGCATCAAGACCAGCAGCGTGGACACGCCCATCGCGCTGCTCTCGGGTGGCAACCAGCAAAAGGCGATCCTGGCGCGCTGGATGGCCATCGAGCCGCGCCTGTTGATCCTGGACGAGCCCACGCGCGGCATCGACGTGGCCGCCAAGCAGGAAATCATGGAACAGATCCTGCGCCTGGCCGAGGCCGGAATGGCCGTGGTCTTCATCTCCTCCGAAATGAGCGAGGTGGTGCGCGTGGCGCACCGCATCGTGGTGCTGCGTGACCGCCGCAAGGTCGGCGAGCTGCCTGCCGGCAGCAGCGAAGAAGCCGTGTACGAACTGATTGCCGCCGAAAATGCCTGACGCACCCACCCCTTCCCTGTTTGCCGCCGCGCTGCGCCACCGGCTCACCTGGCCGCTGGTCACGCTGGCCCTGCTGCTGGCCGTGAACACGGCGTTCAACGCCAGCTTCCTGCACATCGAGTGGCGCGACGGCCACTTCTACGGCAGCCTGGTCGACATCCTCAACCGCGCGGCACCGCTGGCGCTGGTGTCGCTGGGCATGACCATGGTGATCGCCACGCGCGGCATCGACATCTCGGTGGGTGCGGTGGTGGCCATCGCCGCCGCCGTGGGTGCCTGGATGATCGGCGGCTCGGTCTCGGGCACCGAAAGCCGCGTTCCCCTGCCGCTGGCGATGGCCGGCGCCATTGGCGCGGCACTGCTGTGCGGGCTGTGGAACGGCCTGCTGGTGGCCAAGGTGGGCATGCAGCCCATCATCGCCACGCTGATCCTCATGGTGGCCGGCCGGGGCATCGCCCAGTTGATCACCGATGGCCAGATCATCACCATCTACTACGCGCCCTTCTTCTTCCTGGGCGGGGGCTACCTGCTGGGCCTGCCGTTTTCGCTGTTCGTGCTGGCCGCCGTGTTTGCCGGGCTGTACCTGGCGGTCACGCGCACGGCACTGGGCCTGTTCATCCAGGCCGTGGGCATCAACCCGACGGCGGCGCGCGTGGCCGGCGTGCAGTCGCGCCGCCTGGTCGTCGCGGCCTACGCCTTCTGCGGCGTGTGCGCGGGCATCGCAGGCCTGTTGATCAGCTCCAACGTGAAGAGCGCGGACGCCAACAACGCCGGCCAGATGCTGGAGCTCGACGCTATCCTGGCCGTCACGCTGGGCGGCACGGCACTGACCGGCGGGCGCTTCAGCCTGGTGGGCAGCGTCATCGGCGCGCTCATCATCCAGACGCTGACCTATGCCATCTATTCGCTGGGCGTGCCGCCCGAGATCAACCTGGTGGTCAAGGCCGTGGTGGTGTTCATCGTGATGCTGCTGCAGTCGCCCGACTTCCGCGCCCAGGTGGGTGCCCTGGTGCGCCGCCCCGCGGCCGGGGGAGCGTTGTCATGAGCGGCGGACACAGCCCCGCCCTGGATGTGGCGCCCACGAGCGCCACGCCCGCCACCGCGCCAGCGCGCCCAACCATCCCTGCCCGCATGCGCCTGAACCCCAAGTACCTGCCGCTGGCGGCCACCATCGCGCTGTTCCTGGCCATGGCCACGGCGGGCTCGGTGCTCTACACCGGCTTCTTCTCGGCCCAGGTGTTCCTCAACCTGCTGATCGACAACGCCTTTCTGATCATCGTCGCGGTGGGCATGACCTTCGTGATCCTCTCGGGCGGCATCGACCTGTCGGTGGGTTCGGTGGTGGCGCTGACCACCATGGTGCTGGCCAGCCTGGTGGAGCACCACCACTGGAGCCCGCTCACCGCCATCCCGCTGGTGCTGCTCATGGGCACGGTGTTCGGGGCCTTCATGGGCTTTCTGATCGAGCGCTTTCGGCTGCAGCCCTTCATCGTGACGCTGGCCGGCATGTTCCTCGCGCGCGGCCTGTGCTACCTGATCAGCATCGACTCGATCAGCATGGCCGACGAGGCGTATTCCGAGATGGCGCAGTGGCGCCTGGAACTGTGGGACGGCGCGTCGCTCTCGCTGGGCGCACTGATCGCCATGGCGGTGCTGCTGGTCGCCATCTTCGTCGCGCACTGCACGCCGTTCGGCCGCAACGTGTATGCCGTGGGCGGCAACGAGCACTCGGCGGTGCTCATGGGCCTGCCGGTGCGCGCCACGGTGATCGGCGTGTACACGCTCTCGGGCTTCTGCTCGGCACTGGCCGGCGTGGTGTTCACCTTCTACATGCTCTCGGGCTACGGCCTGCATGCCACGGGCATGGAGCTCGATGCCATCGCCGCCGTGGTCATCGGCGGCACCCTGCTCACGGGCGGCGTGGGCTATGTGGCCGGCACGCTGTTCGGCGTGCTGATGCTCGGAATCATCCAGACCCTGATTTCCTTCGACGGCACGCTCAGCTCGTGGTGGACGCGCATCGTCGTCGGCGTGCTGCTCTTCGTCTTCTGCCTGCTGCAGCGCCTGCTCACGCACCGCAGCGGCAAGCCTTCCTGAATTCCACGAATCACCTCTCCCAGAACCACAACAGCATGACCTCCTCCCCGCGCAAGCTCCGCTCCGCCGAATGGTTCGGCACCGCCGACAAGAACGGCTTCATGTACCGCAGCTGGATGAAGAACCAGGGCATCCCGGACCATGAGTTCGATGGCCGCCCCATCATCGGCATCTGCAACACCTGGTCCGAGCTCACGCCCTGCAACGCCCATTTCCGCAAGATCGCCGAGCACGTCAAGCGCGGCATCTACGAGGCGGGCGGCTTCCCGGTCGAGTTTCCGGTGTTCTCCAACGGCGAATCCAACCTGCGCCCCACGGCCATGCTCACGCGCAACCTGGCCAGCATGGACGTGGAAGAAGCCATCCGCGGCAACCCCATCGACGCGGTGGTGCTGCTCGTCGGCTGCGACAAGACCACTCCGGCTCTGCTGATGGGCGCGGCCAGTTGCGACGTGCCGGCCATCGTGGTCACGGGCGGGCCCATGCTCAACGGCAAGCTCGACGGCAAGGACATCGGCTCGGGCACGGCCGTGTGGCGGCTGCATGAGTCGCTGAAGGCGGGCGAGATCAACGAGCACCAGTTCTTTGCGGCCGAAGCCGGCATGTCGCGCTCGGCCGGCACCTGCAACACCATGGGCACGGCCAGCACCATGGCCTGCATGGCCGAGTCGCTGGGCACCTCGCTGCCGCACAACGCGGCCATCCCGGCCGTGGACTCGCGCCGCTATGTGCTGGCCCACATGTCGGGGCGGCGCATCGTGGAGATGGCGTACGAGGGGCTCACGCTCTCCAAGATCCTCACGCGCGAGGCCTTCGAGAACGCCATCCGCACCAATGCCGCCATCGGCGGCTCGACCAATGCCGTGATCCACCTGAAGGCGATTGCCGGCCGCATCGGCGTGCCGCTGGACCTGGAGGACTGGACACGCATCGGCCGCGGCACGCCCACGCTGGTGGACCTGCAGCCCTCGGGCCGCTTCCTGATGGAAGAGTTCTACTACGCCGGTGGCCTGCCCGCCGTGCTGCGCCGCCTGGGCGAGAACGGGCTGCTGCCGCACCCCGACGCCCTCACCGTCAACGGCAAGAGCCTGTGGGACAACGTGCGCGAGGCGCCGCAGTACAACGACGAGGTGATTCGCCCTATCGACAACCCGCTGATCGCCGATGGCGGCATCTGCATCCTGCGCGGCAACCTGTCGCCGCGCGGCGCGGTGCTCAAGCCCTCGGCCGCCTCGCCCGAGCTGCTCAAGCACCGGGGCCGCGCCGTGGTGTTCGAGAACCTGGAGCACTACAAGGAGCGCATCGTCGATGAAGACCTGGACATCGACGCCAGCTGCGTGATGGTGATGAAGAACTGCGGCCCCAAGGGCTACCCTGGCATGGCCGAGGTGGGCAACATGGGCCTGCCGCCCAAGCTGCTGCGCCAGGGCGTGAAGGACATGGTGCGCATCTCCGACGCACGCATGAGCGGCACGGCCTACGGCACCGTGGTGCTTCACGTGGCGCCCGAGGCCGCCGCGGGTGGCCCGCTGGCCGCCGTGCGCGACGGCGACTTCATCGAGCTGGACTGCGAGCAGGGCCGCCTGCACCTGGACATCAGCGACGATGAACTGGCGGCACGCCTGGCCGCATTGGCGAGCACCGACAACGGCGGGCGCGGCGGTTACCAGCGTCTGTATGTGGACCATGTACTGCAGGCGGACGATGGCTGCGACTTCGACTTCCTCGTCGGCTGCCGTGGCGCCGCCGTCCCTCGCCACTCTCACTGATGCCGGCGGCGAACCAGCTCGTTGGAATGCTACATATTCTATAGCACTTAGCGCTTGATAGACAGGCGCCAGAGCCGTATTCCACTCAAATCTCCACCTTTCCTCCGCCATGCCAGCCACCCATTCCCTCCAGAACCCTCGCCACCGAGGCATCTTCCCCGTGGTGCCCACCACCTTCCATGAAGACGGCACGCTCGACCTCGACAGCCAGAAGCGCTGCCTTGACTTCATGATCGATGCCGGTGTGGACGGCGTCTGCATCCTGGCCAACTTCTCCGAGCAGTTCTCGTTATCGGACGCCGAGCGCGAAGTCATCACCCTCACATCGCTGGAGCATGTGGCAGGCCGTGTGCCGGTCATCGTCACCACCACCCACTACGGCACCCGCGTGTGCGCCGAGCGCAGCCGCGCCGCGCAGGACATGGGCGCCGCCATGGTGATGGTCATGCCGCCCTACCACGGCGCCACCTTTCGCGTGCCCGAGGCGCAGATTTACGAGTTCTATGCCCGCGTGTCCGATGCGATCGGCATCCCGATCATGGTGCAGGACGCGCCCGCCAGCGGCACGGTGCTGTCGGCCCCCTTCCTCGCGCGCATGGCGCAGGAGATCGAGCACCTGGCCTACTTCAAGATCGAGGTGCCCGGCGCCGCCAGCAAGCTGCGCGAGCTGATCCGCCTGGGCGGCGCGGCCATCGAGGGCCCCTGGGACGGCGAAGAGGCCATCACCCTGCTGGCCGACCTGGACGCCGGCGCCACCGGTGCGATGACGGGCGGCGCCTTCCCCGACGGCATCCGCCCCATCATCGAAGCCCACCGCCAGGGCGACATGGACCAGGCCTTCGCGCTCTACCAGCGCTGGCTGCCGCTTATCAACCACGAGAACCGCCAGGGCGGCATCCTCACCGCAAAGGCGCTCATGAAGGAAGGCGGCGTGATCGCCTGCGAGGCCGGCCGCCACCCCTTCCCGGCCATGCACCCTGAAGTACGCAGGGGCCTCATCGACATCGCGCGCCGGCTGGACCCGCTGGTGCTGCGCTGGGGCCGATAGGCACGCCATGGCCCACACCGCCAACCTCCCGGACACCCGCCTGATCGCCCTGGACTGGGGCACCAGCTCGCTGCGCGCCTTCCGCCTGGGTGCCGGCGGGCAGGTGCTGGAACAGCGCGGCCGCCCCTGGGGCATCATGAACCTGCCCCCGCCCCCCGCCGGGCAGGCCGACGCGGAGCCCGGCATGGCCTTCGAGCGCGCATTGCAGGACGCCTGCGGCGACTGGCTGGCCGCCCTGCCCTCGGCAGCCGTGCTGGCCTGCGGCATGGTGGGCAGCGCACAGGGCTGGCGCGAAGCCCCCTACATCGACACCCCCACCTCGCTGGACGATCTGGCGCGCGGGCTGGCCGTGGTGCAGCGTGGCAACGCCGCACCCTTGCACATCGTGCCCGGGCTGCTGCAGCGCTCCGGCCTGCCCAATGTGATGCGCGGCGAAGAGACGCAGGTGCTGGGCGTGCTGGCCGATGCCGCCCTGGCGGGCCAAGGCCCGCTGCTCGTGGGCCTGCCGGGCACGCACAGCAAGTGGGTGGTGGCGCAGAGAGACGGCACCCGGCGCAGCATCGATCGGTTCCACACCTTCATGACGGGCGAAGTGTTTGCCGTACTGCGCGGCCACACCATCCTGGGCCGGACGATGCAGGCCCCGGCCGATCCCGACGACGCCGCATTCGCGCAAGGCCTGCAGGTGGCGCGCGACAGCGATGCGGCCCCGGGCCTGCTGTCGCACATCTTCAGCACCCGCACGCTGGGCCTGACGGGCGCACTGCCCGGCACGGCGCAGGCAGACTACCTGTCGGGCATCCTCATCGGGCACGAGATCGCCAGCCTGGCGCGCCTGCACCCGCCCACCGGCCCCGCCCCCCTCCCGCTGGTGCTGTGCGGCGAGGCCGACCTGTGCCGCCGCTACGCCATCGCACTGCAGGCCTATGGCTTTGCGCCGCCCACTATTGCCGCCCAAGCCACGGTCACTGGCTTGTGGCAGATCGCGCTGGCAGCCGGGCTGGTTGCCCCTGGCGCACAGCAAACACCATCCCCCAGGAGCCAAGCCGCATGAACCCCATCGACAAGAACCTCTTCAACACCATGCAGCACTGCGGCCTGATCGCCATCCTGCGCGGCGTGCAGCCCCATGAGGTGGTGGCCATTGGCCATGCGCTGTACGACGCGGGGTTTCGCATCATCGAGGTGCCGCTCAACTCTCCCGAGCCCCTGGCCAGCATCCGCGCGCTGCGCGACGCGCTGCCCGCCGACTGCCTGGTGGGCGCAGGCACGGTGCTCACGCCCGAGGCCTGTGCCGATGTGGCGGCGGCAGGCGGGCAGATCATCGTCATGCCCCACAGCGACCCCCAAGTGATTCGCACCGCACGCGCGGCCGGCATGGCCTGCGCGCCCGGCGTGGCCACGCTGACCGAGGCCTATGCCGCGCTGGCGGCGGGCGCCAACATGCTCAAGCTCTTTCCGGCCGAAGCCCTGCCCCCGCATGTGCTCAAGGCCTGGCGCGCCGTGATCACCCCGCCCATGGCGCTGGTGCCCGTGGGCGGCATCGTGCCCGAGGCCATTGCCACCTACGCGGCCGCCGGGGCCAGCGGCTTCGGCCTGGGCTCGGCCCTCTACCGTCCGGGGGACACCGCGCCCGACGTGGCTCGCCAGGCCGCGGCCTTCATGCAGGCCTGGCGCGGCGCCTACGGCGGCGCGTCCTCCACCGCCTCTTCCATTTCCGCTTTGCATCCTGCCCCATGAAGATCACCCGACTGACCACATTCCTGGTGCCACCACGCTGGTGCTTCCTGAAAATCGAGACCGACGAAGGCATCGTCGGCTGGGGCGAGCCCGTGCTCGAAGGTCGGGCCCACACCGTGGCCGCCGCCGTCGAGGAGCTGGGCGACTACCTGATCGGCAAGGACCCGCGCCACATCGAGGACCACTGGACGGTGCTCTACCGCGGCGGCTTCTACCGCGGCGGCGGCATCCACATGAGTGCGCTGGCGGGCATCGACCAGGCGCTGTGGGACATCAAGGGCAAGGCCCTGGGCGTGCCCGTGTCCGAGCTGCTGGGCGGCTGCGTGCGCGACCGCATCAAGGTCTACAGCTGGATCGGCGGCGACCGGCCCAGCGAGACCGCCGCGGCGGCCAAGGCCGCCGTGGAGCGCGGCTTCACCGCGGTGAAGATGAACGGCACCGAGGAAATGCAGTACGTGGACAGCTTCGACAAGGTCGAGAAATGCCTGCAGAACGTGGCCGCCGTGCGCGAGGCGGTGGGGCCCAACGTGGGCATCGGCGTGGACTTCCATGGCCGCGTGCACAAGCCCATGGCCAAGGTGCTGTTCAAGGAGCTCGAACCCTACCGGCTGATGTTCATCGAGGAGCCCGTGCTCAGCGAGCACTACGAGGCCCTGAAGGAGCTGGCGCACCTCTCGTCCACCCCCATCGCGCTGGGCGAGCGGCTGTACTCGCGCTGGGACTTCAAGCGCGTGCTGTCCGAGGGCTATGTGGACATCATCCAGCCCGACCCCTCGCACTCGGGCGGCATCACCGAGACGCGCAAGATCGCCACCATGGCCGAGGCCTACGACGTGGCCCTGGCCCTGCACTGCCCCCTGGGGCCGATCGCGCTGGCGGCCAACCTGCAGCTCGACGGCGTCTGCTACAACGCCTTCATCCAGGAGCAGAGCCTGGGCATCCACTACAACGCCAGCAACGACCTGCTCGACTACGTGTCCAACGGCGAGGTGTTCGCGTACGAGGACGGCATGGTGGCCATTCCCCAGGGCCCGGGCCTGGGCATCGAGGTCAACGAGGCGTATGTGCGCGAACGCGCGTCCGAAGGCCACCGCTGGCGCAACCCCGTGTGGCGCCACCGCGACGGCAGCTTCGCCGAATGGTGACGGGCCGCATGCCGGCCGGGGTGTACCGAGCGTCCGGAAAGCAGGTGGCGCCTGGGCATAACACTGTAATTACAATCAGTGTTTTATCCTTGTGCCATGACACCGCTCACCCTCACCCGCTTTCACCGCGCGCGCCTGATGCAGATCTGGCGTTCGGCGGGCTGGCCGTGCAAGGATGCGCTGGAAATCGACCTGCTGGCCGCGCAGCTGGTGGTGCTGCACACCTCGCCCGAAGGCTGCGAGACGCTGCGCCTGACCGAGGAAGGTATCCGCACCCTGGCACAGGCGCGCCAGCGTGGCGCGCGGGCGTTGAGCGCGCACGACCGCCTGGGCCAGAAGTTTGCCGGGCACCTGCTGGCCTCGGGCCGCATCGTCTGGCGTGAGCTGTCGCTGCGCGCCGTGATCGACGGGGCTGTGCCCGAAGCCCCTGCCCCCATCCCGGCCACCAGCAGCCCGCTGTGGAGCGAAGACACGCCCGCCAGCCGCACCGCAGCCAACGTCTGGCGCATGGCGCGGCCGGACCTGTTCTCGGTGCGCAATACCAGCGTGCCGGCGTACCTGCAGCCCATGGTGCACGAGATCAAGTACAGCCGATCCGATCTGCTGTCGGACCTGCGCCACGATGCCAAGCGCCAGGCCTACCAGTGGCTGTGCGAGGAGTGCTACTACGTGTTCCCGGCCGGCATCGCCGAGGCCGACGAGATTCCCGAGCACTTCGGCATCTGGGTGCTGCATGGCGGGCTGGACGATGGCCGCTTCGAACTGTTGCGCCCCGCGCGCCATGCGAGCTGCACCCTGCCCTTCGCGGTGTGGATGGCCTTGTGCAAGGCCACGCCGCTGCGCGGCGAGGACGAGACGGCGCAGGCCCACCTGGGCGAGCCCGGTGCTGGCGAACTGCCTCCCGCGGACATGCCATGACCTACACCGTGGCGGTGCGCGAGCTGTGCGAGTTCACCGCCAAGCAGGGCGACCTGGACCTGCGCTTCACGCCCGCCCCCACGGCGCTGGAAGGCATGGCCGGCCATGCGGTGGCCGCCGCGCGCCGGGGCGCGGGCTACCGCGCCGAGGTGGCGCTGGCCGGCAGCTACAAGGGCCTGCGCGTGCGCGGCCGGGCCGATGGCTTCGACCCCGAGCATGGCCGGCTCGACGAGGTCAAGACCTTCAAGGGCCGGCTCGACCGCCAGCCCGCCTCGCAGCGCGCGCTGCACTGGGCCCAGGCGCGCATCTACGGCTGGCTGCTGTGCGCGCAGGAGGGGCTGGCCCACATCGACCTGGCGCTGGTCTACTTCGACATCGGCAGCCAGCAGGAGACGGTGTTCACCGAACGCCATGCCGCCTCCGAGCTGCAGCGGCATTTCGAGGCGCAGTGCGAGCGCTTCATCGCCTGGGCCGAGGCGCAGGTGGCGCACCGCGCCGCGCGTGACGCGGCGCTCACGGCACTGGCCTTCCCGTTCGGCGGCTTTCGCACCGGCCAGCGCCCCCTGGCGGAAGCCGTCTACAAGGCCGCCTCCGCTGGCCGCTGCCTGCTGGCCCAGGCGCCCACGGGCATCGGCAAGACCATGGGCACCCTGTTCCCGCTGCTCAAGGCGGTGCCCGCGCAGCGGCTGGACAAGGTGTTCTTCCTCGCCGCCAAGACCTCGGGGCGGCAGACGGCCCTGGACACCCTCTCGCGCCTGTGTGGCAGCGCCCCCGCCCTGCCGCTGCGCGTGCTGGAACTGGTGGCGCGCGACAAGGCCTGCGAGCACCCCGACAAGGCCTGCCACGGCGAATCCTGCCCGCTGGCCCAGGGCTTCTACGACCGCCTGCCCGCCGCACGCGCCGCCGCGCTGCAGCCATCGGACGGCGGCGCGGATCAGCGGGTGGCACTGCACCAGGCGCGCGTGCGCGAGGCCGCCCTGCAGCACCAGGTCTGCCCCTACTACCTGAGCCAGGAGCTGGCGCGCTGGGCCGACGTGGTGGTGGGCGACTACAACTACTACTTCGACATGGGCGGGCTGCTGCACGGCCTGGCCCAGGCCAATGACTGGCGCGCGGCGCTGCTGGTGGACGAGGCGCACAACCTCGTCGAGCGAGGCCGCAAGATGTACACCGCCGAGCTGCGCCCCGCCGCGCTGGCCGAAGCCCGCCGCAGCACCACCGCCGCGCGCCATGCCCCCGTGAAGAAGGCACTGGACAAGGTGCGCCGCTGCTGGGTGGCGCTGGACAAGGCGCAAACCGGCGGCTATGCCGTGCTGGAGGCTTTCCCCGACAAGCTGCTGGCCGCCCTGCAGCAGTGCGGCAGCACGCTCACCGAACACTTCGCCGACCAGCCGGCGCAGCCCGATCCGGCGCTGCAGGCCTTCTACTTCGATGCCCTGCACGTGGTGCGCATGGCCGAGCTGCTGGATGCGCATTCGCTGGTGGACATCACGCGGCCCGCTGCGGCCCCGGGCGGCAAGGCGCCCACGCCGGGCGAATCGCTGGTCTGCATCCGCAACGTGGTGCCCGCGCCGTTCCTGCAGCCCCGGCTGGAAGCAGCACACACCAGCACGCTCTTCTCGGCCACGCTGCAGCCCGCGCGCTACTACGCCGATTTGCTGGGGCTGCCCGCCGGGCATTGCTGGATCGATGTCGAGTCCCCGTTCCAGGCCGCGCAACTGCAGGTGCGGGTGGCACGGCACATCTCCACCCGCTACGCGGACCGGGGCGCGTCGCTGCCTCCCATCGTGGCGCTGATGGCGCGGCAGTTCCACGCGCGGCCGGGCAACTACCTCGCGTTCTTCAGCAGCTACGACTACCTGCAGCAGGCGGCGGCGCTGTTTGCGCAATGCCACCCCGAGGTACCCCACTGGTGCCAGTCGCGCCGCATGCTGGAAGCGGAGCAGCGGCAGTTCCTCGATCGCTTCACCGACACCAGCCAGGGCATCGCCTTCGCGGTGCTGGGCGGCGCCTTCGCCGAGGGCATCGACCTGCCGGGCCAGCGCCTCATCGGCGCCTTCCTGGCCACGCTGGGCCTGCCCCAGGTCAACCCCGTCAACGAGCAGATCCGCCAGCGCATGCAAACCCTGTTCGGGGCGGGCTACGACTACACCTATCTTTACCCCGGCCTGCAGAAGGTGGTGCAGGCGGCCGGGCGCGTGATCCGCACCCCCACCGACGAGGGCGTGGTGCACCTGATGGACGACCGCTATGGCCGGGACGCCGTGCAAGCGCTGCTGCCAGGCTGGTGGGTGTGCGGGGCGCCCCGCCGCGCCGGGTTGGACGCCGCCCACGCGGGCAATGCAGAGACTTGATCCCGGTCAAGCCCCGGTGGCCTCCGCGCGGCTCACAATGGCCCCAGTGCATCCCGCCCGCCACACATCCCATGTCCCTCCCCTTGCGCGTCCCCCTGGTTCTGCTCCTCACCATCGCCCTGGCGGGCTGCGACAGGCCTTCGGGCTCGGGTGCCACCCCGGCAGCCCCGGCCAGCGCGGCCCAGGCGGGGTTTGACGCCATCGTCGCATCGTGCACCGGGTTCCTGGCTGGGCGCACGCCCGCCGTGCAGCGTCTGGGCGCCGGCCCATGGATCAAGCTCGGCCACAGCCCCGCCCAGGTGCAGCATGAGCTCACACGCACCGAATCCGCCATCACCCCCTATGTGGGCAAGATCGTGGTCAAGGACAACGAGGCCCGGGCCGCCGCCGCGTCGGAGGCCGACGCCCAGGCCATCACCCTCACGCCCGCCCACCTGGTGTCCAACCGCACGCACACGTTCATCTACAGCTTCGACGGCCGGCAGTGGCGGTGGAACAATGGCTCGCGCCTGACCAAGACGCCGGGGCAGGACGACGCCACGGTGGCCCTCGCGCTGGCCGATGTGTCCGCGCCCGGCCAGGGCATGGCGGGCTGCCTGCCGCGCTGACGGCCGCGCCCCGTGGGCCGGTGCCGCGGGCCCTGCGTCAGCGGTCCACCGGCTCCGAAAGCTCGCCCGCCCCTTGCGCGCCTTGCTGCACGGCCTTCTCCACCGCCTCGCGCGTGAGCGTGGGCACGAAGCTCTCGATGAAGTGGTAGGCGTAGCCGCGCAGCCAGGCGCCCCTGCGCAGGCCCAGCCGCGTGAGGTTGACCTCGAACAGATGGCCCGCGTCGATGAGCCGCAGGTGGCGGTCGCGCTCGGCGTCCACCGCGATCGATGCCACGATGCCCACGCCCATGCCCAGCTCCACATAGGTCTTGATCACGTCGGCGTCCATGGCCGTCAGCACGATGTCGGGCGCGATGCCTTCGCGGGCAAACGCTTCGTCGATGTGCGCGCGGCCCGTGTAGCCCAGCTCGTAGGTGATGATGGGGTGCTGCGCAAGCTGCTCCAGCGTGACCGGCGCCTGCAGCTCCAGCAGCGGGTGGCCGGGCGGCACGACGATGCTGTGCGTCCAGCGGTAGCACGGCAGCGTGGCCAGCGCGTCATAGCCCGCGAGCGCTTCGGTGGCGACGCCGATATCGGCCTCGCCGCTGAGCAGCATCTCGGCCACCTGGCGCGGCGAGCCCTGGTGCAGGTGCAGCGACACCTGCGGAAACAGCGCGCGGAAGTCGCGCACCACCTGCGGCAGCGCGTAGCGCGCCTGCGAGTGCGTGGCCGCCACCGACAGGCGGCCCTGCGCGCTGTCGCTGAAATCCTGCCCCGCGCGCTTGAGGTTGTCGGCTTCGAGCAGCAGACGCTCCACCGTGGGCAGCAGGACTGCGCCCGGCGGGGTCAGGCCCGTGAGGCGCTTGCCCGCGCGCACGAAAATCTCCACGCCCAGTTCTTCTTCCAGTTCGCGGATCTGCCGGCTCACGCCGGGTTGCGAGGTATGCAGCATGTTGGCCACCTCGGTCAGGTTGAAGCCCCGGCGCACGGCTTCGCGCACGGAGCGCAGTTGCTGAAAATTCATGGGTCCCTGTAGAGATGGATGGGCGGGGCGGCCCGCTCGGCATGGCCACCCGCGCGGAAATCGGCCCGCCGCGCGCAGACCTCGTCGCCCGGCCTGAACCGAACCGGTGCACGCGCCTCGCCGGCCTCCCTGCGCAGACAGGCGTTCGCTATATTTTCAATAGCTGCCAGCGCTTTACCAGAAAGCGCCGGCGGCCCATTTTCATCAAATCCGGATCACAGCTTGGCGATGGACACTTCGGTGGACTTGACCAGCGCCACCACGTCGGAGCCCACGACCAGGGCCAGGTCGTCCACCGAGCGGGTGGTGATGACCGACGTGACGATGCCCCAGGGGGTTTCGACATCGACTTCGGAGACGACGTCGCCGCGAATGATCTCGCGCACTTTGCCCTTGAACTGGTTGCGGACGTTGATGGCTTGGATGGACATGGAAAGGCTCCTGGAAGATGGAAAAAGAATGGGCAGGCACTTGGCGGTGGCGGGCTTCGACAACGATCCTGTCGCGCGGGGTCACCCGCTACGCACCCACAAAACTAAACAACCAGAAGCAATGTAAATCAAGTCTCTTATACGAATAAATGGTCATTAGTCATAAGCTTTGGCTTAGATGTGTGGGGCATGAGTTGCTGCCGCCACGGCATATGCGTGGGCCGTGGGAGTGCACCGTTGTTCGGGCCGCCCCACACGACGGCCGCCGCAAAACGCAGCCGCCCCGCCAGACCTCTCGATCTGGCGGGGCGAATGCAAGCGGCCGGTTCAGCCGGGGAAGTCGCTGGTGTCTCAGGCGGGCTGCGGCAGGTAGCTCGGCCGCGTGGCCGTCATCGACAGCTTGACGTGCTGCGTGAGTTCATCGGCCAGCACCTCGTCCGCACCCGCCGCCAGACCGTCCAGCGCGCGCTGCACGATCTGCTCGGGGCTCGACTTGGGAACGTCGAAGCCGCGCGTCAGGTCGGTATCGACATAGGCCATGTGCAGCCCCAGCACCTGCGTCTTTTGCGCCGCCAGTTCGTGGCGCAGCGCGTTGGTCAGCGACCAGGCGGCGGACTTGCTGGCCGAATATGCCGCCAGCTCGCCGCCGTTGACCCACGATGCCACCGACAGCACGTTGAGCAGCGCGCCGCCGCCGTTGGCCGCGAGGATGGGTGCGAACGCCTTGCTGACGCGCAGCACGGAGAAGAAGTTGGTGTCGAAGAGGCGGCGCGCGACCTCTTCGCTGTCGGCGGCCAGAAAGCCCCCGGGCTGGGCGATGCCGGCGTTGTTGATCACCAGTGTCACGTCGGGCGCCGCTGCCACAGCGGCCGCTACATCGGCCGGGTTGTTGACATCCAGGCGCAGGGCCTGCACGCCGGGCTGGGGCGTGATGGTGGCGGGGTCGCGCGCACCGGCGTAGACCTTGCGTGCGCCGCGGGCGAGCAGCTCGCGCGCAAATGCCAGGCCGATGCCGCGGTTGGCACCGGTGATGAGGACGACAGCGTTTTCGATCTTCATGAAAATCTCCAGAGGGACAGGTTGAACGGATGGGAGGTTGGGTGGGGACCGGCGACGTGTGAAAAAGGGATGTGCAGCGGCCTGCTGGCTTACACCACCTTGATGACGACCTTGCCCTTGGCACGGCCCGCTTCCACGTAGGCCAGGGCATCGTTGGTGGCGCTGAACGGAAAGACCTTGTCGACCACCGGGCGGATGGCGCCCGATTCGACAAGGCGCGTGATCTCCCGCAGCTGCGCGCCGTGAGCCCGCATGAAGAGGAACGAGTAGCCCACGCCCAGCGCCTTGGCGCGCCGCCGGGTGCCCGCGCTCAGCAGACGCATCACCAGCCGCACCAAGCCGGGCGCGCGAAGGGTCTGGCCGAATGCCGGGTCGGGCGGGCCGGAGATCGAGACGACCTGGCCGCCGGGCTTGAGCACGCGCAGCGACTTGGCCAGCGCCTTGCCGTCCTGGCTGTGCAGCACGACGTCGTAGCCGCGCAGCACCTCTTCGAAGTCCTGCGTCTTGTAGTCGATGACGACGTCGGCGCCCAGGCTTTGGACCAGCGCCGCATTGCCCGCGCTGGCCGTGGTGGCGACGGTGGCGCCCAGGTGCCTGGCCAGCTGGATGGCAAAGGTGCCCACCCCGCCGGACCCCGCCTGGATGAAGACCTTCTGGCCTTTTTTCAGCTGCGCCTTTTCCACCAGCGCCTGCCAGGCCGTGAGGCCCACCAGCGGGATCGACGCCGCCTCTTCCATCGTCAGACCCCGGGGCTTGAGCGCCAGCGAGGACTCCTTGACGGCGATGAGTTCTGCAAAGGCGCCGATGCGGAAATCGTCGGCCCGGGCGTAGACCTCGTCGCCGGGCTTGAACTGCCGCACACGCGGCCCCACGCTGACCACCACGCCCGCCACGTCATGCCCGAGGACGAGGGGCATCTTGTAGGGCAGGATGAGCTTGAACTCACCGTCGCGGATCTTCGAGTCCAGCTGGTTGATTCCCGCCGCATGCACGGAGACCAGCACCTCGTCGTCGCGCAGATCCGGGGCGGGCATATCGGCAAGCCGCAGCGCGGCCTTTTTGGCGTAGCGGTCGAGGACAAAGGCTTTCATGGGGCTTCCTGGGTGAGGGGCAAAGCACAGAACCGTGCAGCTCGCAAGCAAATTCGCATGATGATCGTCATATGTAAGGGCAAAAAAAAGCGCGCTGCAAGGGGAGTCAGCCAGGCGCGCCGGTCGGCGTGGTGGGCGCAGAGTCTGCAGCGTGCGTCGAATTCGTCAGCTGCGTCAGGTGCTTGAACGCGGCCTCGCGCAGGCTGTCCGACAGCGCGGGCTCGTCCACCGCGCGAGCCAGCACCAGGGCGCCCACCATGGTGGCCATGGTGACCAGCGCCTGTTCATGAGCTGCGGGCTGCCCCCACTGCGGCGACTGGCGCGCGATGAGGTCGACCATTTCCTTGATGTGCCGGGTGGCCACGCGGCGCACCTCGGGCGCCTGGCGCGATGTCTCCGAGCCCAGGGCGACCAGGGGGCAGCCCATCTCGACGCTCTCGACATGCTGGCGCGACAGGTAGGCCGAGAGCATGGCGGCCAGCGCGCGGGGCGACGGCTCGCCGGCCGCGGCACCGGCCGCCAGCGCTGCGGATTCCGTGCACGCCTTGGCGGCCGCCTCGGCCAGCATGGCCTCGCGGGAGTCGAAGTGCGCGTAGAAGGCGCCGTGCGTCAGGCCCGCCTCTTTCATGATGTCCGCCACGCCCGTGCCGTGGTACCCCTGGCGCCGGATCGCGCGCGAGGCCACCGACACGATGCGCTCGTGCGTGGCCTCCTTGGCGGCGGCTCTGGAATGGGGTGTGGACTTTAGCATGATGTGCATCATACGACATATCACTCTGTGTCGCAATCCCGGCCGTCTGAGCCGCAGCTTCTGCGAGGCCCAATCCACCCAAGCCCCCGGCCCCCTTGAAACCAAAGACTCAGGCCCTGCGAAAGGGCTTGTCTGCAAACACTACAATTTTCATAGCGCATTGCGTCCTACCAGCAAGCGGTAGGGGCATATTTCTCTCACATCCATTCACAGCTTGGCGATGGACACCTCGGTCGACTTGACCAGCGCCACCACGTCGGAGCCCACGACCAACGCCAGCTCGTCCACCGAGCGCGTGGTGATGACCGACGTGACGATGCCCCAGGGCGTTTCGACATCGACTTCGGAGACGACATCGCCGCGCACGATCTCGCGGACTTTGCCCTTGAACTGGTTACGGACGTTGATGGCTTGGATGGACATGGGGTTCTCCTTGATGGGGCCGTAGGGCGAAGAAAGGAATGACAGAAGAAAGAAAGCAATGAAAGGCAGCAGGCGCCAGAAACGGCTACACCGCCCAGCGCAGACCATGCGCAGGCACGCCGGGCCACGGCGCTTCGTGCGCCGGCTCGCCGTCGGGCTTTTGCAGCACGCGGTCCAGGATGCGTTTTTCAATGGCGGCAAAGGCAGCGTCGCCGTGCGATCGCGGGCGTGGCAGGTCGATGCGCTGGTCGAGCGCGATCTGGCCGTCCTCGATCAGGATCACGCGGTCGGCCAGGGCCACCGCCTCCTGCACATCGTGGGTCACGAGCAGCGCGGTGAAGCCGCTGCTGCGCCACAGGCCTTCGATGAGGCGGTGCATCTCGATGCGGGTCAGCGCATCGAGCGCGCCCAAAGGCTCGTCGAGCAGCAGCAGGCGCGGGTTGTGCACCAGCGCACGGGCCAGGGCCACGCGCTGGCGCTGGCCGCCGGACAGGCGCGCGGGCCACTCGGTCAGGCGGTCACCCAGGCCCACGCGCGCCAGCACGTCGGCGGCGGCGCCGCGCCGCGCAGGCGGCAGGCCCAGGGCCACGTTGTCGGCCACGCGCTTCCAGGGCAAGAGGCGCGAGTCCTGGAACATGATGCGGGTGTCGTCGCTCAGCCCGGCCACGTCCTTGCCGTCCAGGCGGATCGCGCCGCCCGAGACGGATTCGAGCCCGGCCACCAGGCGCAGCAGCGTGCTCTTGCCGCAGCCGCTGCGGCCCACGATGGCCACGAACTGGCCGGGCTCGATCACGAGTTCGGTCTTCTTGAGCACGTCGCGGGTGCCGTAGCGCTTGTCCACGCCGCGCACTTCCAGGCGCACGCCTTGTGCGGCGGGGGTGTGGGTCTGGGTCATGGTGTCAGGCTCCGGTCTTGAACAGCGGCACGTCGAGCGCATTCACGCGCCTGGGCAGCAGCTTTTCGGCAAAGAAGGCATCGGCGATGCGTTGTTGTTCAGTCAGCGCCGCGGGCACCACGGCACGCACCTCGTAGCTGCGGCGGCTGTTGGCCAGCTCGATCACGCCCGCATCCAGCCCCCACACGGGCGCCAGCAGCGCGGCCGCGTCCTTGGGGCTTTGCTTGACCCAGACGCCAGCCTTTTGCAGCTCGGTGAAGAACACGCGCAGCACGTCGGGCCGCGCCTGGGCAAACGGGGTGCCGGCCAGGTAGTAGCGCTGGTAGGAGGCCAGGTCGCGCCCGTCGGCCAGCACGCGCACGGCCGACTGGTTTTGCACGGCGGCGAGGAACGGGTCCCACACCACCCATGCGTCGATGGCGCCGCGCTCGAAGGCGGCGCGGCCATCGGCGGGGGTCAGGTAGGCGGGCTCGATGTCCTTGAACGACAGGCCCGACTTTTCCAGCGCGGCGATCAACAAGAAGTGCACGCCGGCGGCCTTGGCAAAACCGATCTTCTTGCCCTTGAGGTCCGCGACGGTCTTGATGGGCGAGTCGGCGCGCACCACGATGGCCTGGGCCGACGGCGATGGAGACTCCTGCGCCACGAAGGTCAGGTTGGCGCCTGCTGCCTGGGCGAACACCGGCACGGTATCGGCCACGTCGGCACTCACATCGATGTTGCCCAGGTTCAGCGCTTCGAGCAGCGGCAGGCCGCTGGTGAACTCGTGCCACGTCACCTTGACGTTGAGAGGCGCGAGCAACTGCTCCAGCGTGCCGCGCGTGCGCAGGATGGTGGTGAGCGTCGATGACTTTTGAAGTCCGATGCGCAAGGTTTCAGGCTTGCCCTGCGCGGCGGCCAAACCGCTCGACAACGCGGCGATGGCACCCAGCACGGTGCGCCGGTGAAGGTTGAAAGAGGTGGTCATGGTGGTCCGCAATTCTTGGAATGAAGGGTCGGGCTGCAGTGCGCCTTACGGCGTCTGGTAGCCCGGATGCCAACGCAGCCAGTAGCGCTCCAGGCCCTTGGCGAACAGGTCGGCCAGCTTGCCCAGCAGTGCGTACAGCAGGATGCCGACCAGCACGATGTCGGTCTGCAAAAACTCGCGGGCGTTCATCGTGAGGTAGCCGATGCCCGCCTGCGCCGAGATGGTCTCGGCCACGATCAGGATCACCCACATCAGGCCCAGCGAGAAGCGCAGGCCCACCAGAATGCTGGAGAGCGCGCCGGGCAGGATGATCTGTTTGTACAGCTGCCAACGGCCGAGGCCATAGGTGCGCCCCATCTCGATCAGGCCCGGGTCCACATTACGGATGCCGTGGAAGGTGTTGAGGTAGATCGGGAAGAACACCGACACGCTGATGAGGAACAGCTTGGCCGACTCGTCGATGCCGAACCACAGAATCACCAGCGGGATCAGCGCCAGCGCAGGGATGTTGCGCACCATCTGGATGGTGGAGTCGAGCAGGGTCTCGAACAAGCGCACCGAGCCGGTGAGCAAACCCAGCAGCAGGCCCAGGCCACCGCCGATGGCCAGGCCCGCCAGCGCACGGCCGGCGCTCACCTTGACGTGGGTCCACAGCTCGCCCGACACGGTGAGCGTCCACGCGGCCTTGATGACCTCGAGCGGCGCCGGCAGTACGCGGGTGGAGAGCCAGCCCTGCGACGATGCGATCTGCCACAGCACGATCAGCCCCACGGGCACGGCCCAGGGCAGCAGGCGCTGCGCAACACTGGCAAGGAAGCGGGCCAGCGGCGCGGGCAGCAAGGGACTCTCGATCGGCAGATCGACGGAGTCGGCCACGGGCGATACCTGCAGCTCTCGGACAGTCTGTGTCTGTGTCATGGGTTGATTTCCGGTTCGTGGTCAGGTTCCAAGAACTCCAGCTGGTTGCCCGCCGGGTCCTTGACGTAAAAGCGCAGGTAGCCGGGCAGTGCGCGGTTTTCCACCAGCGCCAGTTCGGCCTGCAGCAGGCGGTGGCGCAATGCGGGCAGGTCCTGCACCTCGAAGGCCAGGTGCGATACCGCGGGCGCGGGCTGCCAGTGCTCGGTGGGCACCAGGTCGATGCGCTGCGTGCCCGCGGCAAAGCGCAGCGTGTTGCCCGCCTGCAGGCGCACTTCGGGCAGCCCCAGCAGACTGGCATAGAAGCGCCGGATGGGCGCCTCGGCACCGGCCGGAAAGGCCAGCTGCACATGGTTGATGGACTGGATGCTCATGGCATGGCTCCTGTCAGGGGTTTCAGCTTTGCGACGCACGTGGCACGAAGTCGTTGGCCACGGTTTCGCCAAAGGGGCCGAGCGGGTTGCCGCCAGCGAGCTTCTCGCGCACGCCCAGCGGCAGCAGCGGGAACACCAGTTCAGCGAAGCGGTAGGCTTCTTCCAGGTGCGGATAGCCCGACAGCACGAAGTGGTCGAGCCCCAGGTTCGCGTATTCGGTGATGCGCGCGGCCACCGTCTCGGGGTCGCCCACCAGGGCCGTGCCCGCGCCGCCGCGCACCAGGCCCACGCCGGCCCACAGGTTGGGGCTGATCTCCAGGTCTGCGCGGCTGCGCTTCACACCCCCGGCATGCAGCGCGGCCATGCGGCGCTGGCCTTCGGAGTCCATGCGTGCAAAGACCGACTGCGCGCGCGCCACGGTTTCGTCGTCCACATGGCTGATGAGTTCTTCAGCCGCGGCCCAGGCCTGCGCCTCGGTCTCGCGCACGATGACGTGCAGGCGGATGCCGAATTTCACGGTGCGGCCGTGTTTGGCGGCACGGGCGCGCACGTCGGCCACCTTCCTGGCGACTTCGGCCGGGGGCTCGCCCCAGGTGAGGTAGGTCTCGACCTGCTCGGCCGCCAGGTCGTGCGCAGCGTCGGACGAGCCGCCGAAGTACACCGGCGGGTGCGGCTCCTGCAGCGGCGGGAACAGCAGCTTGGCGCCTTTGACGGACAGGTGCTTGCCCTCGTAGTCGAAGGTCTCGCCCCGGTGGCTGCGCGTGAGGATTTCGCGCCAGATGCGGATGAACTCGGCCGACTGCTCGTAGCGCGTGGCGTGGTCCAGGAACACGCCATCGCCCTCCAGCTCCGCGCGGTCGCCACCGGTCACCAGGTTGATGAGCAAGCGCCCGCCCGACAGGCGGTCGAAGGTGGCGGCCATGCGGGCGGCCAGCGCGGGCTGGTGCAGGCCGGGGCGCACCGCGACCAGGAACTTGAGCTTCTTCGTGACCGCCAGCAGGCTCGATGCGATCACCCACGGGTCTTCGCACGAGCGGCCGGTGGGAATGAGCACGCCTTCGTAGCCCAGGCTGTCGGCGGCCACTGCCACCTGCTGCAGGTACTCGAGGCTGAGCTGGCGCGCGCCCCTGGCTGTGCCAAGGTAACGGCTGTCGCCGTGGGTGGGGATGAACCAGTAGATTTTCATGGTGTCGCTTTGCCGTGTGGGGGTCATCAATAGGAGAAGGCCAGGCCGTAGCCCGCCAGCGAAAAGCCGAAACGCAATGGACAGGCCCGCATGCCCCCCGCCGCCACATCGGCACGCACACCGGCATGCACACGGTTGCGCGTGCGGACCGGCCTGCGCGCCGGCGCCTTCAGGCGCCAGGCGTTGGCCGTGGTGCGCAGCACGCGGCGTGCTGCGTCGTGGACAGGGTTTGCGAAAGCGTTGGGCATGTCAGGGCTCCTTGGTTTCAATTGCGGCGGACTGTTGACCCGAGGCCGTTAAAACTGGCGCTGCCAAGGCCAGTGCCACCGTGGAACCGGCTTTGCCGGGCCACCGGAGGCGTCCCCCTCCCGCGCAGCGAGAGAGGGGGAAGGCGCGAAGCGACTCAGGGGGTGCACCCTCTACCACGGCGAGCGCGCCACGTCGCGCACCTGGATCCGCCGGGGAATCAGCTTCAAGTCGAAGAAGGTGTCGGCGATCCTTTGCTGTTCGGCCAGGATCTCGGGCGTGACCGGGCCCGTGCCGTACTCGGCACGCGACGTGGACAAATCGAGCACGGGCCTGGGGATGCCGAACAGCGGGGCCAGTTCGGCCGCCAGCAGGTCGCGGTTGACCTTGGCCCAGATGTCGATCTTGTTGATCTCTTCGATGGCGATGCGCAGCACGTCGGTGTTCTTGTCGGCGTACTGCAGCGACGAGAAGTAGTAGGCGCGGTTGCCCACCACGCCGGTGGCGTCGGCCAGCAGGCGGGCGTCCAGCGTCTTTTCGGCGGCAGCGGCAAACGGGTCCCAGATCACCCAGGCGTCCACAGAGCCTTTTTCAAAAGCGGCACGCGCATCGGCGGGCGGCAGAAAGGCCACGTTCACATCGCTGTACTTCAGGCCGTGCTTTTCCAGCAGCTTGACCAGGAAGTAATGCACGTTGCTGCCCTTGTTGAGTGCAACTTTCTTGCCCTTGAGATCGGCCACGGTCTTGATGGGCGAGCCCTTGGGCAGCAGCACGCTCTCGGCCTTGGGGCGGGGCACGGTGGCGGCCACATAGGCCAGCGGGGCGCCCGCGGCCTGCGCGAAGATCGGGGGGGCTTCGCCCACGTCGCCGAAGTCGATGGAGCCGACGTTCAGTGCCTCCAGCTGCTCGGGGCCGGCCGTGAACTCGGTCCATTTGATGGAGACACCCAGCGGGGTCAGACGCTTTTCGAGCGTGCCGCGGCCCTTGAGAAGGCTCAGGAAGCCCTTCTGGTGGCCGATGCGGAACTCACGGGCGGGGGTTTGCGCCAACGCACCGAAGGCCGGCAGCGCGACTGCGCTGGCCGCACCCTGGACGAGGCGGCGGCGGGACAGGGAGATCGAAGTCGTCATGGTGTTCTTCTAAAGATGGATGCGTATGCAATGGGCCGGGGCATCAGGGCTGGGCGCCGAGCACCACTGCGTCGCTCACCTTGATGGCCTTGGGGATCAGCTTCAGTTCGAAGAACGTGTCGGCGATCTTTTGCTGGTCGGCCGCGACATCGGGCGTGATGGGCTTGACGTTGAATTCGTAGCGCTGCAGCGCCAGCTCGACCACGTCCACCGGCAGGCCTTGCAGCGGCGCGATCAGCTCTGCGGCCTGGCGCAGGTTCTTCTTGAGCCAGATGCCTTGGGCCACCGAGTCCTCGAACAGTGCCGCGACGACCTTGGGGTTCCTGGTGACGAAGTCGCGGGCACCCAGGTAGTACTGGTAGTTGTTGACCACGCCGCCCGTGCCGTCGGCCAGCACGCGGGCGCCGGTGGCTTTCTCGGCGGCGGCCTGGAACGGGTCCCAGATCACCCAGGCATCCACGTTCTTGCTCTCGAACGCGGCGCGGCCGTCGGCCGGGGCCAGGTACACGGGCTGGATGTCGGAGAGCTTGAGGCCGTTCTTCTCGAGCTGCCTGACCAGCAGGTAGTGCACGTTGCTGCCCTTGTTGAGCGCGACCTTCTTGCCCTTGAGGTCGGCCACCGACTTGATGGGCGAGTCCTTGGCCACCAGGATGGCCTCGGCGCGCGGCGCGGCGGGGTCGTGCCCGAAGTAGACGAACTTGGCACCGGCGGCCTGGCCGAAGATGGGCGGTGCCTCGCCCACGTAGCCCACGTCCACGGCGCCCACGTTCAGGCCTTCCAGCAGCTGGGGGCCAGCCGGAAACTCGACCCACTTCACGCCGAAGCCCAGGGGAGCGAGCTTCTTCTCCAGCGTGCCCGCCGCTTTTTGCAGCACGAACAGGCTGGCCGACTTCTGGTAGCCAATCCGCAGCTCGCCCCTGGTCTGGGCATGCACCGGCTGCGCCAGCAGGAAGGCGGCGATCAGCACGAACGCGGTGAAGACCACGAAGCCGATGAACATGTTGCGCAGGGCGGCCAGCCCGCCGGAGGGCGGGGCATCGTGGGCGCGGTCTGAGCTGGCTGCGCCGTCGCGTGTCAGTGTGCTCATGGTGAATGTCCTTTGAATCATGAAAAAAAAGGGGGCGTCTGAACCGGGCAGTGCTCCGCCCTGCCCACCGCTGCGGGCAGCGGGGCCATCGAAAGAGGGAAACGAAAAATGGGGGAGCCCGGCCGGGCCGCGGCACCCCACCGCTGCGGATGTGCGGGCGGGCGGGGCCCCTCAGACGCTACATCGCACCTGCGAGAAATGCACCGGCGCGAACCGCGTGGCCTGGGCAGGGAACGGGCGCAGCGTCTCGGTCACGAGCACGTTGACCGCATCGTCCAGCCGCGTGGCGATGTCGTCGTTCAGGTGGTAGGCGCCCTCGGGCGTCAGCGTGACCTGCGCATCGGTGGCATAGATGCCCGGCAGGATGCTCTTGGCACCCAGCGACTGCAGCACGGGGCGCAGCGCGTAGTCCAGCGCCAGCATGTGGTGCGGGCTGCCGCCGGTGGCCAGGGGCAGCACGATCTTGCCCTTGAGCGCCGTCTGCGGCAGCAGGTCCAGGAACACCTTGAGCACGCCGCTGTAGGCCGCCTTGTAAACCGGCGTGGCCACCACCAGCACGCTGGCCCGGGCCACCTGGTCGACAGCGCCCACCACGGTGGGATGGCCGAAGTCGGCCAGCAGCAAGGCCTGGGGCGACAGGTCGCGGATATGGATGCGGTCCACCAGCGCGCCGCGCACCGACAGGCGCTGGGCGACAGCGTCCAGCAGGGCGGCGGAGCGGGAACGCTCGGAGGGGCTGCCGGCGATGAGAAGAGCGGACATGAAATGTGTTTCCAGAGGGCGTGACTTGGCCAGCGCCACCGTGGATCCGGCTTCGCCGGGCCACGGGTGGCGCCCCTTGAGGGGAGGCGGCCGAAGGCCGCTTCGGGGTGAGCCTATTTTTTGGTGTAGATCTGGTCGAAGCTGGCGTTGTCGGCAAAGTGCTCCTTGGCCGCCTTGTCCCAGCCACCGAACGCGTCGTTGATGGTGAACAGGTTCAGCTTGGGGAACTGCTTGGCGTACTTGGCCTTGGCCTTGTCCGACACGGCGGGGCGGTAGAAGTGCTTGCCGGCGATGTCCTGGCCTTCTTCGGTGTACAGGTACTGCAGGTAGGCCTCGGCCACGGCGCGCGTGCCCTTCTTGTCCACGTTCTTGTCCACCACCGTCACGGCGGGCTCGGCCAGGATGGAGATCGAGGGCGCGATCACGTCGAACTTGGTGCCGAATTCCTTTTCCAGCAGGTAGGCCTCGTTCTCCCAGGCGATCAGCACGTCGCCCTGGTTACGCTGGGCGAAGGTGATGGTGGAGCCGCGCGCGCCGGTGTCCAGCACGGGCACGTTGCCGTACAGCTTGGCCACGAAGTCCTTGGCCTTGGCGTCGCTGCCCCCGTTCTTGCGCTTGGCGAACTCCCAGGCGGCCAGATAGTTCCAGCGGGCGCCGCCCGAGGTCTTGGGGTTGGGCGTGATCACGCTGATGCCGGGCTTGACGAGGTCATCCCAGTCCTTGATGCCCTTGGGGTTGCCCTGGCGCACCACCAGCACGATGGTGGAGGTGTAGGGCGAGCTGTTGTGGGGCAGGCGCTTTTGCCAGTCCTTGGGGATCCAGCCGCCGTTGGTGTGCAACGCGTCGGTGTCGCCGGCCAGCGCCAGGGTGGCCACGTCGGCGTCCAGCCCGTCGATGATGGAGCGCGCCTGCTTGCCCGAGCCGCCGTGGCTTTGCTTGACGGTCACGTCCTGGCCGGTCTTGGCTTTCCAGTGCCTGGCGAACGCCTGGTTGAAGTCCACGTACAGCTCGCGCGTCGGGTCGTACGACACATTGAGCAGCGTCACAGACTGTGCAAACGACGGCAATGCCGTCAGGGCCAAACTCCCCGCCAGGGCGGCGGCGAAGGGAAACTTGATAAAGTCGCGGCGAAAGTTCATAGGGAGCCTCTTTTTTTCGAATGCAAAACGGTGCAACTCACCGATGAAACGCATTCTGGAAGACCCTCTTCAAAACTGGAACTACTGAGATTTCAGTTCTTTATATCCAAATCATCTGAGCAGCCCTTTGCGCTGCGGCAGACTCCACCATCAACAAGGAACCCCATGGCACGCACCGTTCAATGCATCAAGCTCGGCAAGGAAGCAGAGGGCCTCGACTTTCCGCCCTACCCCGGCGAGCTGGGCAAACGCATCTGGGAAAACGTGAGCAAGGAAGCCTGGGCAGGCTGGCTCAAGCACCAGACCATGCTGGTCAATGAAAACCGCCTCAATCTGGCCGACGCGCGTGCCCGCCAGTACCTGGCCCGCCAGATGGAAAACCATTTCTTTGGCGGTGGCGCAGACGCCGCGGCGGGATATGTCCCGCCCAGCGCGCAATGAAGCGCAGCGAAATGCAGCGCTGCAAAAAGTGGTTTCGCCAAAACCACTTTTTCGGCGGTGGTGCGGATGCCGCAGCGGGCTACGTCCCGCCGAGCGCGTGAGCCTCCATGTCAGTTTTCCGTAGCATTGCCGACCACCCGCAGCCCATGAAACTGGCGCTGCCCGGGCGAGGTAGCCGCGGAACTGGATTTGCCAGGCCGCTGGCTGCGGCCCCCTCCCACGCGAAGCGTGAGAGAGGGGGACGGAGCGAAGCGACTCAGGGGGTGCGTCATCTCCGAGCCTGTTGACTGGCTGCCGGACGGCACCCCCTACAGCCCCCGTTTTGGTGACCGCTACCACAGTGAAAATGGCGGCCTGGACCAGGCCCGCCGCGTTTTCCTGCAGGGCTGCGGCCTGCCTGGCGCCTGGGCGGGGCAGCCGCAATGGCGCATTCTGGAAACGGGGTTCGGCTTCGGGCTGAACTTCCTGGTGACCTGGGCCGCCTGGCGGGCTGACCCCGCACGCCCCACCCTGCTGCACTTCGTGTCGACCGAGGCCTGGCCCGTGAGCGCGGCCGACCTGCTGCGCGCCACCACGGCCCACCCCGAGCTGGCCCCCTTGGCGCAGGAGCTTCATCGCCAATGGTGGGGCCTGCTGCCCGGGGTGCACCGGCTGCGGTTCGACGGAGGCCGGGTGCTGCTCACGCTGTGTGTGGGCGATACGCAGACCGTGCTGCGCCAGCAGCAGCTGACGGTGGATTCCATCTACCTCGACGGTTTCAGCCCGCAGCGCAACCCCGGGATCTGGGACCTGCACACCCTGAAGGCCGTGGCACGCTGCTGCCAGCGCGGCACCCGCCTGTCCACCTGGACCATCGCGCGCGCGGTGCGCGACGCGCTCACCCAGTGCGGCTTCGTGGTGGCCCGTGTCCCGGGCGTGCCGCCCAAGCGCGACAACCTGCACGCCCAATACGACCCCCACTGGGAGCCGCGCACCGCCCCCCGCGCACAGCCCGAACCCGCGCTGCCCGACGATTGCATCGTGATCGGCGGGGGCATCGCCGGCGCGGCCAGCGCGGCCAGCCTGGCGCGCCGGGGCTGGCAGGTGCGGGTGCTGGACAGCGCCGCGGAACCCGCCGCCGGGGCCTCGGGCCTGCCGGCGGGGGTGTTCGCGCCCCATGTGTCGCCGGACGACAGCGTGCTGTCGCGCCTGTCGCGCAGCGGCGTGCGCACCACCCTGCAGCAAGCCCGATGGCTGCTGCGCGAAGGCACCGACTGGTTGGCCTGCGGCGTGCTGGAGCACCGCACCGACGGCACCCCCGGGCTGGCCGCCAGCTGGGGCCAGGGGCCCGGCGTGGACTGGAGCGAGCCGGCCCCGCCGGCAACGCTGGCCGCCGCGGGCCTGGGCCGCGAAGCCACCGCGTGCTGGCACAGCCAGGGGGGCTGGATACGCCCCGCGCGCATGGCGGCCGCCCTGCTCGCGCAACCCGGCATCCACTGGCAGGGACACTGCGAGGTGGCCCGCCTGCGGCGTGTGGGGGCCGCCGGCGCGGCGCCCGTCTGGCAGGCGCTGGACGCCTGGGGCCAGGTGCTCGCCCAGGCGCCCACCGTCGTCATTGCCGCGGGCGCGGGCAGTGCGATGCTGCTGGAACACCGATGGCCCCTGCAGCCCGTGCGCGGGCAGGTGTCCTGGGGCGAGCACCAGGCAGGCCCCGGGCCCGGGGTGCCTTTTCCCGTGAACGGCAACGGCAACCTGGTGCCCCGCTTTCCGCTGGGTGACGGCCCGTGCGGCCCGGCTGCGTGGGTGATGGGCTCCACCTTCGAGCGCGATGTGGATACCCTGCCTCCGTCCGGGGCCGACGTCCAGGCGGCCCACGCGGCCAACTGGGCCAAGCTCCAGGCGCTGCTGCCCCAAACGGCCCCGGTGCTGCGCGCGGCCTTTGCCGCCGCACCGCAGGCGGCGGAGGCTGCGCCCGGCCCCCTGCACGCCTGGGCCGCCGTGCGCTGCACCGCGCCCGACCGGCTGCCGATCGTGGGTCCCGTCGACGCCGAGGCGCTGCCCGGGCTCTGGGCCTGCACAGCGATGGGCGCGCGCGGGCTGACCCTGGCGCTTCTGTGCGGCGAACTGCTGGCCGCCCGCCTGCAGGGAGAACCCCTGCCCATCGACACGAAACTCGCCAAAGCGCTGGGCAGCGAACGGTTGTAGCGGGCCTGTAACAGCTTCGTGACCGGGAATCACGGCGGCTTACCCCGTGGAAACCCGCGCCAATCCTTGCTTATAAGCAAATAGGCATATTGGAAGGACGAAACAATAGTTTGCATCCATAAGCGAGCATCCTACATTCGCACCCTATGCATGAATTGGTGTTTGTCTTCGCAGGCTTTGCGGTCGGGTTCATCGTGGGCCTGACCGGGGTCGGCGGCGGCTCGCTGATGACCCCCGTGCTGATCTTTTTCTTCGGCGTGAAGCCCCACCTGGCCATCGGCACCGACCTGCTGTTTGCCGCATTCACCAAGATGGGCGGCACCGTGAGCATGGCGCGCCAGCGCCTGGTGCCCTGGCGCGTGGTGGCCCAGCTGTGCGCGGGCAGCATTCCGGCCGCGCTGCTGGCGCTGTGGGCGCTCAAGGTCCTGGGCCCCGCCAGTGCCCAGGCGCAGCGCATCATGACGACCACGCTCGGTTTCGCGCTGCTGTTGACAGCCGCGGCCACGCTGTACAAGGTGGTGGCCTTCTCGCGCCAGCGCCAGGCGGCCGACCATGCCAAGCGCCAGGCCAGCACCGAGCAATCCACCCGCCCCCGCCACTGGAGCCTGCCCGTGCTGCTGGGCGCCGTGATCGGCACGCTGGTCACCTTCACCTCGGTGGGCGCGGGCGCCATCGGCGTCACGGTGTTGCTGCTGGTCTACCCCCTGCTACCCCTGCCCCGCGTGATCGGTGCCGACATCGCCTATGCCGTGCCATTGACCCTGGTGGCGGGTCTGGGCCATGCCACGCTGGGTTCGGTGGACTGGCCTTTGCTTGCACAATTGCTGGCTGGCTCGTTGCCGGGCATCTGGCTGGGCTCGCGCCTGGTCACCCGCACCCCCGAGCGCCTGATCCGCTCCGCGCTGTCCCTCCTGCTGGCCTGGGCAGGCGCCAAATTAATAATGATCTGATTGGTCCACGATGTATCAATACACACCCTTCGACAAGACGTTCGTCAAGCAGCGCGCCCGCCAGTTCCGCGACCAGCTCAACCGCTGGCAGGCCGGCAAACTGGCCGAGGACGACTTCCGCCCCCTGCGCCTGCAAAACGGCTGGTACGTGCAGCGCTACGCCCCCATGCTGCGCGTGGCCGTGCCCTACGGCGAGATCGCCAGCCGCCAGCTGCGCGTGCTGGCCACCATCGCCCGCGAGTACGACGAGCCCGAAGCGGCCGTGTTCAAGGCCGCCATGGAAGGCCAGGGCCTGCTGGGCACCACCTTCCTGCCCAAGAACTGCGCCCACTTCACCACGCGCACCAATGTGCAGTTCAACTGGATTCCGCTGTCCAAGAGCGCTGACGTGATGGACCTGCTGGCCACCGTGGACATGCACGGCATCCAGACCAGCGGCAACTGCATCCGCAACACCACCACCGACGCACTGGCTGGCGTGGCCGTGGATGAGATCGTGGACCCGCGCCCCTACGCGGAAATCATCCGCCAGTGGACCACGCTGCACCCGGAGTTCGCGTTCCTGCCGCGCAAGTTCAAGATCGCCATCAGCGGCGCCAAGGACGACCGCGCCGCCACCGGCTGGCACGACGTGGGCCTGCACCTGGTCAAGAACGAGGCGGGGGAGATCGGCTTCAAGGTCTTCGTGGGCGGCGGCATGGGCCGCACGCCGGTGATCGGCACGGTGATCCGCGAGTTCCTGCCCTGGAACCAGGTCATGAATTACATCGAGGCCATCGTGCGCGTGTACAACGAGCACGGCCGCCGCGACAACAAATACAAGGCACGCATCAAGATCCTGGTCAAGGCCGAGGGCCAGCAGTACATCGACGACGTGGAAGAAGAGTACCGCCAGATCATGGAGATCGACGGCGGTCCGCACACCATCCCGCAGGCCGAGTTCGACCGCGTGGCCGCCTGCTTTGTGCCCCCAAAGCTGGCCGACATTGCCGACGTGGCTCCCGCAGCCTTGCAGGCGTCGCTGGACGCACAGGCGGCAGAGCATGTGATGTTTGGCCGCTGGCTCAAGCGCAACGTGCACGCGCACCAGAACCCGCAGCTGCGCGCCGTGACGCTGTCGTTCAAGCGCCCCGGCCAGTCGCCCGGCGACGCGACCAGCGAACAGCTGATCGCCGTGGCCGACCTGGTGGACAAATACTCCGCCGGCGAAGCCCGCGTGACGCACGACCAGAACGTGGTGCTGCCCTGGGTGCATGCCAGCCGCCTGTTCGAGCTGTGGCAAGAGGCCAAGGCCCTGGGCCTGGCCAGCGCCAACGTGCAGCTGCTCACCGACATGATCGCCTGCCCCGGCGGCGACTTCTGCGCGCTGGCCAACGCCCGCTCGCTGCCGATCGCCGAGGCCATCACCCAGCGCTACCAGGATCTGGACGAGCTCGACGACATCGGCGAGATCGACCTGCACATCAGCGGCTGCATCAACAGCTGCGGCCACCACCACAGCGGCCACATCGGCATCCTGGGCGTCGACAAGGACGGCAAGGAGTGGTACCAGGTCACCCTCGGCGGCTCCGACGGCTCCGACCTGTCGGGCGCCGCCGTGGCCGGCAAGGTCATCGGCCCGTCGTTCTCGGCCGCCGAAGTGCCCGACGTGATCGAAGCCGTGCTCACCACCTACCGCAGCCTGCGTGAAAGCGGCGAGAGCTTTCAGAATACCGTGCGCCGCACCGGCCTGGACCCCTTCAAGGAAGCCGCCAAGACTGCCCGCCACCCCGCCAAGGAAGAACTGGCCACGGCCTGATCGCCAGCCGCCGCGCCCTGATAAGACCCATGAAAATTCTTGCCTCCCAAGACCACCAGCCTCCCGCAGAGGGCGATGCCCGCGCCGTGGCGCTGGCCAACGATGCCGATCCACTGGCCCTTCCGCTCGACGGCGTCGAGCGCGTGGACCTGCATTTCCCCAGCTTCACCGATGGCCGCGCGTTCAGCCAGGCCTTCTTGCTGCGCCGCCGCCGCGGCTTTGCGGGCGACATCCGCGCCACGGGCGACGTGCTGATCGACCAGCTGGTGCAGATGCAGCGCACGGGCTTTTCGTCGGCCGTGCTGCGCGATGGCGTGGACCCGGCCGATGCACAGCGCCAGTTCGAGATGTTCCCCGGCTTCTACCAGGGCGACGCGGTGCACCCGCAGCCCCTCTTTGCCGACAAGGCTGCCGCCTGAGCCAGGCCGCAGCGCTGCTACGCACACCCACGAGCACTCCACCATGAGCCAATTCGATCTCGCACGCGTCAATGCCGACCTGGGCCGCAACGCCGAAGGCCTCGTCGCCTGGGCATTGGGCCTGGGCCAGAGCCCCATCGTCACCACCAACTTCCGCCCGTTCGAGGCGGTGATCCTGCACATGGTGTCCGCAGTGAACCCCGATGTGCCGGTGGTCTGGATGGACAACGGCTACAACACCGAAGCCACCTACCGCTTTGCCGACGAGGTGACGAAGCAGCTGGGCCTGAACCTCAAGATCTACCTGCCGCGCCGCTCGCGCGCGCACCGCGAAGCCGTGGAGGGCGCAACGCCTGCACTGGACGACCCGCGCCACGCAGCGTTCACCGAAGAAGTGAAGCTCGAGCCCTTCGCCCGCGCCTTGCGCGAGACCGCGCCCAAGGTGTGGTTCACCGCGCTGCGCGCCACCGACACCGCCGTGCGCGCACAGATGGACCCGGTGAGCATCAACCCCGACGGCCTGATCAAGGTGGCGCCGCTGCTGCACTGGTCGTCCAAGGATCTGCACGAATACTGCGTCCAGCACGGCCTGCCCAACAACTTCGACTATGTGGACCCGACCAAGGGCGAAGAGAACCGCGAGTGCGGCCTGCACATCGCGCATTGACCTCGAAAATGACTCCCCCTGAGCCGCTTCGCGTCTTCCCCCTCTCTCGCTGCGCGGGAGGGGGACACGCCCGGTGGCCCGGCAAAGCCGGTTCCACGGGTGCACTGGTCTCGAGTGCGCCAGTGGCATGCGCCGCAGCCTTTGAACTGATGACCGAGAGCACCCGACCATGAACGCACGCACCGACTCAGCGCTGCTTGAGAAAAAGACCAACAACATGAGCCACCACCTGAACAATTCGCACCTCGACGCCCTGGAAGAGGAAACCATCTTCATCCTGCGCGAAGTGGCCGCCGCCTTCGAGCGCCCCACCCTGCTGTTCTCGGGCGGCAAGGATTCGCTGGTCATGCTCAAGTGCGCCGAAAAAGCGTTTGGCACCAAGGCCAGCGGCGGCGGCATTCCCTACCCGCTGCTCATGATCGACACGGGCCACAACTTCCCCGAGGTCACGGACTTCCGCGACTTCCGCGCCAAGGAGCTGGGCGCCGAACTCATCGTGCGCAGCGTCGAGGACTCGATGGCGCGCGGCACCGTGCGCCTGGCCCACCCCGGCGAATCGCGCAACGTGCACCAGTCGGTCACGCTGCTCGAAGCGATCGAGGAATTCCGCTTCGACGCGCTCATCGGCGGCGCCCGCCGCGACGAGGAAAAGGCCCGCGCCAAGGAGCGCATCTTCTCGCACCGCGACAGCTTCGGCCAGTGGCAGCCCAAGGCCCAGCGCCCCGAGCTGTGGACCCTGTTCAACACCCGCCTGCAGCCCGGCGAACACTTCCGCGTGTTCCCCATCAGCAACTGGACCGAACTCGACGTGTGGCAGTACATCGACCGCGAGAGCATCGCGCTGCCCAGCATCTACTACACGCACAAGCGACAGGTGGTGGACCGCAAGGGCCTCCTGATGCCGGTGACCGAGCTGACCCCGCCGCGCGAGGGCGAGACGGTGCAGACGCGCGACGTGCGTTTTCGCACGGTGGGCGACATCACCTGCACCGCACCGGTGGAGAGCACGGCGGCCACGGCCGCCGACATCGTGATCGAGACCCTGGCCGCCGACGTGAGCGAGCGCGGCGCGACGCGCATGGATGACAAGACCAGCGACGCCTCGATGGAAAAGCGCAAGAAAGACGGGTACTTCTGATGACCACTATGAATTCGATAGCTACTAGCGCTTATGCATCAAGCGCTGGCGGCCAAAATGACCACATTTCCGCCCTGAAGTTCATCACCTGCGGCTCGGTGGACGATGGCAAGAGCACATTGATCGGCCGCCTGCTGGTGGACAGCAAGGCCGTGCTGCAGGACCACCTTGCCGGCGTACAGCGCCAGGGCGAAACCGACCTGGCCCTGCTCACCGACGGCCTCAGCGCGGAGCGCGAGCAAGGCATCACCATCGACGTGGCCTACCGCTACTTCGCCACCGAAGAGCGCAAGTTCATCATCGGCGACGCGCCCGGCCACGAGCAGTACACCCGCAACATGGTCACGGCCGCCAGCAGCGCCGACGCGGCCGTGGTGCTGGTCGATGCCACCAAGCTCGACTGGAAGAACGCCGACCTCGCCCTGCTGCCGCAAACCCGCCGCCACAGCCTGCTGGCCCACCTGCTGCGCGTGCATTCGCTGGTGTTCGCCGTGAACAAGCTCGACGCGGTGGAAGACCCAGCGCTCGCCTGGAAGCACATCCAGGGCGCGCTGGCGGCGTTTGCCCAGGCCGCCGGCATCGCCGTGCGTGCGACGGTGCCCGTGTCGGCGCTCAAGGGCTGGAACGTGGTGGACGCCCACGCGGGCTGGTGCGGCTACGAGGGCCCCACGCTGCTGCAGGTGCTCGAAGCCCTGCCCAACACGCCCCCCGACACGGCGCTGCCCCTGGCCTTCCCGGTGCAGTGGGTCGAGAAGTTCTCGTCCTCGTCCGACACATCCCAAGGCCGCCGCGTGTTCTGGGGCCGTGTGGCCTCGGGCAATGTCACCCCCGGCACGCCGGTGCAGATCTTCCCCAGCGGCCAGCTGGCCACCGTGGCCCAGGTGCTGGACCATGCCCGCCGCCCCACCGACGTGCCCGCTGGCACCAGCGCCGGTTTCATCCTCGACCGCGAGGTGGACGTCTCGCGCGGCGACTGGATTCTGGCCGCGCCCGCGGCCACCACCGCCCCCGCCGAGGACGACTTCGACACGCCGGCCAGCGTGCCCGCATGGCCCGCCAGCCGCGAGCTGCGCACCACCGTGGCCTGGATGGACGACGAACCCCTGGTCGCCGGCCGCGTGTACTGGGCGCTGCACGGCCACCGCTGGGTCAAGGCCAAGGTCAAGGCCGTGGTGCACAAGCTCAACATCCACACGCTGGCCGAGGAAGCCGCCACGCAGCTCGACCCCAACGCCATTGGCCATGTGGACCTGCTGCTGCAGGAGCCGATCCCCGCCGCAGCCTTCGGCAAGGCCCGGGTGCTCGGATCGCTGATCCTGGTGGACACCGCGAGCCACAAAACCGCTGGCGCCGTGCTGGTCAACTGATCCAGATCAGCGCCACCCCCCCAAGTCACCCCATCCGGGGAAGGGGCCCTGTAACCAAAGGTCGGTGAAAGCTTCTAAAATTGAGGGTTTTCACCGACCCACACAACCTTTGTCATGACCCACGTCGTCTCCGAAAACTGCATCAAGTGCAAGTACACCGATTGTGTGGACGTGTGCCCCGTGGACTGCTTCCGCGAAGGCCCGAACATGCTCGTCATCGATCCCGACGAGTGCATCGACTGCGCCGTCTGCATCCCTGAGTGCCCGGCCAACGCCATCTTTGCCGAAGAAGACCTGCCGGCCGACCAGATCGCCTTCATCAAGCTCAATGCCGACCTGGCCTTCGCCGACGGCTGGAAGAGCATCACCAAGCGCAAGCCCGCGCTGCCCGACGCCGACGAGTGGAACGGCAAGCCGGGCAAGGTCAACGAACTGGTCAAGTGACCCCCCTGAGTCGCTTCGCGCCATCCCTCAAGGGGGACGCCACCAGTGGCCTGGCAAAGCCAGTTCCACGGTGGCACAGGTCTTTGGCAGCGCCAGTTTCGGGCGCTGCGCGCGTGGCTTGAGCATGATTCAAGAAACCGACGCCGTCGTCATCGGCGCGGGTCCCGTGGGCCTGTTCCAGGTCTTCCAGCTGGGCCTGCAAGGCATCACCGCCCACCTGATCGACGCCCTGCCCCATGCGGGTGGCCAGTGCGTCGAGCTGTACGGCGACAAACCCATCTACGACATCCCGGGCATCCCGGTGTGCACCGGGCGCGAGCTGGCCGGTTTGCTGCTTCAGCAGATTGCGCCGTTCAAGACCCAGTGGCACCTGGGCACGCTGGTCTCCGCACTCACCGTGCAGGCCGATGGGCGCCTGCTGGTCGAAACCTCGCAAGGTGCGCAGCTGCTGGCCCGCAGCGTGTTCATTGCCGCAGGCGTGGGCGCCTTTGTGCCGCGCACGCTCAAGGTGGATGGCATCGAGCGCTTTGTGGGCACCCAGGTCCACTACCAGAACCTGCCCTCCACGGCCCACGTGGCCGGGCGCCATGTGGTCGTGCACGGCGGCGACGAGCCCGCCGTGGCCCGCGCCGTGGAACTGGCCGAACAAGGCCAGGCCGCCCGCGTGAGCCTGCTGCACCGCCGCGATGTGTTCCAGGCCCCGGATGCCCTGCTGCAGCGCCTGCAGCAACTGCGCGATGCGGGCCGCATCCACGTCGAGGCCGCGCAGATCACCTGCATTGAGACCGCTGGCGACCAGCTGACCGCCTTGCAGGTGGCGGACGCCGATGGCAGCAGCCGCGCCCTGCCGCTCGACGTGCTGGTGGCCGTGCTCGGCATCTCCCCCCGGCTCGGGCCTATCGCCGACTGGGGCATCGCCCTGGAGCGCAAGCAACTCGTGGTGGACACCGAGGCCTTCCGCACCAGTGTGCCCGGCATCCACGCCGTGGGCGACATCAACACCTACCCCGGCAAACGCAAGCTCATCCTGTGCGGCTTCCACGAGGCCACGCTGGCGGCCTTTGGCGCGGCCGAGGCGCTCAAGGGCGACAAGGTGGCGCTGCAATACACCACCACGAGCCCACGGCTGCACCAGCTGCTGGGTGTGGCGCCGGCCTCTGCGCCTGCCGCCAGCACGTAGTCCAGGCGGATCAGGGCACCACCATGCCGTGCCCGAACGGCGCGCCCACAAATAAGCACAAAATGTCCAAAAGGCGCGCAAGCGCCCGGCACGATGGCGTCTCCATTCACCCATCAGGAGCACACCATGAGCCAACAACCCCTTCAATCCATCTGGGACACCTACACCGCGTCGTGGAAGACCGATTCGGCCGCGGACCGCACAGCCCTTTTTACCCAGTCCCTCGACCCCGCCTGTACCTACAACGACCCGCTGGCCACCGCCCAGGGCTGGACCCAGCTGACCGCCTACATGGACGACTTCCACCGCCAGGTGCCCGGCGGGCATTTCGTGACCCACTATTTCGCCAGCCACAACCAGCAGAGCATTGCCAAATGGAACATGGTGGATGGCAGCGGACAGGTGATCGGGGAAGGCGTGAGCTACGGCCGGTACAACGACCAGAACCGGCTCGTGGCCATGACCGGTTTCTTTGAAACCCCGTGAACGGACGCCAACGTGCTTTATCTGCGGCAAATCCAGGAGGGCATCGATTTCATCGAGGCCCATCTCGAATCCGACATCCAGCTTTCCGAGGTGGCGCGGGCCGCGGGGATGAGCCAGTGGCACTTCCAGCGGATCTTCAAGGCGCTGACCAACGAAACCCTGAAGACCTACATCCGCTCGCGCCGGTTCTCGCGGGCGCTGGAGCAGTTGACCAGCACGCGGCTGAGCGTGCTCGACATCGCACTGGCGTCCGGATACGAGACGCAGGAAAGCTTCACGCGCGCGTTCCGGGATTGCTTTCGGCTCACGCCGTCGCAGTACCGCAAGATGGGCAACCGCTCCCTGTTCGTGCGCAAGATCCGGTTTGACGAAAGCTACCTCGCGCACATTCACCACAACATCTCCCTGGCACCCGACATAAAGGTGCAGCCCGCCATGCAGCTGGTCGGGCTGCCCACGGACTACTACGGCATCGATTCCGAAAAGAACAACCTGGGCCAGAAGCTGCCGCCCCTGTGGGCGAAATTCCTGCCCCGCCTGGGCGAGATTGCGAACACCGTGCCCGGCGTCTGCTATGGCGTCGTGGCACCGGCGGGGCCCCACACGGAAGCGCTGCGCTACCTGGCCTGCATCGAGGTGAAGGGCCCCGGCGCCTTGCCACCGGGCATGGTGGCCATGGAAATCCCCGCATCGACCTATGCGCGCTTCACCCACCGGGGCCCTGCGCAGAATGTCGATGCGACGGTGAACTACATCTACTCGAGCTGGCTGCTGTCGGCGGGCCCATCGCACACCCTGGGGCCGGATCTGGAAATCTACGGTGCCCAGTACCACCCGACGTCCGGCGACTCGGTGATGCACTACGCGATCCCCATCGCCCGCCCCGCGCCCTGAGCGCCCCACTACAATGGCCTCGCGTTCCTTCTGGAACGCCCACGCTAGGGGTGTCGGGACCGGGCCACCGGAACCGACTGAGAGAGTCCCTTTGAACCTCAATGAACAGACTTCGTAGCTGCCTCCAAATACGGCCCCAGAACCGGGGGAAGCAAGGGCCCATTGGCCCTTTTTTTTCGTCTTGCCAACGCCCGAAAAATCGACTTCGGTGTTGTGTCCCACATCTCCGCGAGAAGCTTCCATGTGTACCAACCAGATGCATACATCGCGACGATTTGATCAAGCTCCGCATCGGTGATCACCAGCGGACGACCACCCCAAGTAACACCACGCATGCGCGCTGCGACCTGTCCCGCTATAGCGCGTTCGCGAATCATTGATCGCTCCAACTGCGCCACCGCGCCCAACACCTGAACCATAAACATGCCAATTGGTCCGCTTGTATCAAGCGGCTCAGTCAAGGAGCGGATAGAAGCTCCTGCCATCTGAATCTTGTCCAAAATTGTGAGCAAATCCTTTAGTGATCGGGCCACACGATCCATTTTGTAGACGACAAGAATATCCCCACTTTTAAGTCTCGCAAGTACCTTTTGGAGCTCCGGACGCGAGCCGACAGAGCTAGTTTTTTCTTGATAGATATCAACAACACCAATCGCGCGCAAAGCATCCATCTGAAGGTGTGTTTCCTGATCCCGCGACGATACGCGGGCGTATCCAAAAAGCGCCATTTCGTTTCCTCCCTGCGGCAAATCTTGAAACTCTTACCAGTTGGTAAAAGGGAGAAATAGCGGCCGAGCCAAACGTAGGACATCAGGGGCAAGTAAGTGCTATGTGCATCACGCCGCGCTCTTGTCCGCCTCCTGGCCGCGCTGCGCTTGCGTCCCTGCGGCGGCCCTTCGGCGGCTACCTGCTGACGGCCAGGACTGGTAAACCTTTGAAGGCCCGCAGATCGCGGGCTTTTTTTGCGATCGCAAGCTATCAATCTGATAGCGATTTCAACCAGGCAGGAACTCACCGGTACGGGTCGATTGGCGGCCTTACATGGGGTTTGTCACCCCATACCCCGACCCCACCACTGCGGCACAAGGCCTCCGTTCCCGGGGCCCCGGTTTGTCTCTCAGAACGATGTGGCGCGCCGTCAGCCGCCTTGACTGCCGCTGTTGTGCGGGTGGACGTTGAACGCAGGGTTTCTGATGCCCAGCGCCTGGGGTATGTCGGCCTGGGTGATCTGGCCTGACGGCTGCGATTCGGGCTTGGGCATGGGCACCGTGCGCACCTGCTGCGGTGGTGGCTCTGCGGGGCGCCCTCGGGCCTGCAGGGGCAGCATCTGCGGCCCTTGAATGGCCTGCTGGCCCTGCTGCTGGTTCTGCTGCTGCCAGTCCACAAAGAAGCCCTGCGCCACGATCTGCAGGCACACTGGGCCGCTGACCTGCAGGAGCGTGGCTTGCTGTGTGTAGCACTTGCAGGTTTTGCCCATCGTGATGCACGCCGCAGGGTATGGCGCCACGGTGGGCTTGGTTACCTCGTCATAGGCCGGGGCCGTGTGCGGGAAGTCTTTGAGGCGCGGTGAGCGCTCCTTGATGTACTGATCGGGGGTGAGCTTCGCCGCTACCTGCTGCGGCATCGCATTGGCCTGGGCCTGGGCCTCGCTGGCGGTTTTCGCCTGCACCTTCGCCTCGGTCTTTGCCAGCAGCTTGGACGATGCAAACCAGATCAGCAGCGGGATGAGCAGCACGCAGGCCAGGAACACCCACACCTTTGCCGGTATGCGCTTTTTGGCGGTGTGCAGGCTGGATGACTTGTACCAGCCGTAGACCTCCTTGGGATAGCCCACCATCGAGATCGCGCAGTCCTTGCCCCCGCCCGCCTTCTCGCAGTTCGGGTTGACAGCCGGGGATTCGAGCACGCTGACCATATCCACGCCAAAGGAGCGCTTCAGATGGCGGTGCCATCCAGGCGGGCCAATCAGGCGCCGCACGAAGGTGTCTATCTGCTGCGGGTGCTGGGTGATCAGATAGAAATCGAATCCGCGGCGTCGATGCTCTGCCAGCATCTTGACCTGATCTGGCACGACCGCGCCGGTCGCACGATTGGGCAGGTCGTTATGGGCCTCATCGATCAGGAATATGGTCCCATCGGGCTCTGCCTGCCAGTCCTTGAAGTCGATTTTTTTCCAGCTCGACAACTCCCCGCCTTCGACCGGCTCAAACCGCCCGTTATGGCACACGGGGCGGCTTTCCTTGAGCTGGCGTTCACGTACCCACTTGAGGGTATTGAGGGTCTTTCCCGCGCCGTTGGCGCCCGTGATCAGATGCAGCATGGCGCCCTACTTCTTACGGAACCGCTTGACCGCACCATCCATCCCACTGAGGCCCAGGCGCACGGCAACCGCCGAGGTTACGATGCTGATGGCCACGCCGACCTGCATGTACGAGAGCAGCCCTACAAGGTCCGCAGGTAGGCCCGTTAATGCAGCGATGGCATCGGACTTGAGGCGGTTCAACACGAGGTCAACGCCCGTGTACGTGACCACCGAGACGGCCAGGGATACGAGCACCTGCCCGACGAGGCTCCCCGCGATGTTCAAGAGCATGCCGCCTGCAGCGGCGATGAATGCAGGTAGTGCCATGATCAATCCTCCTTCTTCGATCCAGAAACGATGCGGAACCCGACCAAGCTGGCGACGGCCACCAGAATCCAGCCCATGTAGCCCAATGAGGGGCAGATTTTTGACATCGGCAGAGTGACGCCAAAGCCCACCACCGTGACGTTCAAGTCCTGTATGCAGGCACCACCGCCCAAGAGGTTTTCACGGCTCAGGCGCGTCGACACATCGATGGTTTCATTGCCCGGCAGGTCTTTCGTAACGTCGCGGTTGCGGCCCTTGGCCTTCTCCTCGTTGTAGAGCTTGGATTCGGGTGATTCGTCATCCATCAACTGACAGGCCCTGCGGTGCTGCTCCTTCGCTATGGCACACTGGATGGCATCGCCCTCGCATGAGAACCCCGCGACACACGAGCCAGCAAATCCGCTCTCTCCGTCGCCGTCGCCCTCCCCGTTGCCATTGCCATTGCCGCCCCCATCGGGCGGTACACCGGCATTCCAAACGCACACTTCATTCACCAAGTGCGTACCCACGGGGCAGGTGCCGCCTTCGGGCGGTTTGGGATTGATCACGCACCAGTTCCCCTCACGGTGGAAGCCCGGGCCACAGTCGCCGTTCTCGTTTGGTTTTTCCGGGATGGGCTTGCCGGGCGGCGAGGGAGAAACGCAGCTGGTGCCTACCTTGGAGGTTCCAGGGGGACACGTGCCGTTGCT